>JAISSD010000002.1 GCA_031273295.1 Prevotella sp. | reverse complement strand
CTGGTCGCCCTGTTCTTGTTGACAGGAAAGGAAGAGTATACCGCAGACGGTCTCCGGGAAGATATGGAAAAACTGCTAATCCAAATCAGTAAACAGCTTGTTCCTCTCCGAAAGAAATCGAGACACTTCTCAAGGAAAACCAAAAAAGGAAAGTACCGGAAATATACATGATAAAATCTCTATATTAGTGACATTAACTAGTTGGTGGGTAGTGGTCAGCAATCGGCCGGCATGGTCGTATGTATAAGCGTAAATCTCCGTTTTACTTCCAATTCCCGCACCAAAATGTACATGCTTTCTCCTTACGGGTTGCCCCGTGAAGTTCAGAACTCCAATACTAAGGGTTTTAAATGTCTGTAAAACCGCATTTATGCGTAAATTAATTGTACTAATATTTATACGTTACCACGCAAGTTTGCGAATTATAAATAACTGATTATTAGCTATCATATATCGTAATCCGACGTGGCTCATCTTGTTTGTTATTGTATTTTAATTTGCGATAGTATTGGAGTTCTGAAGTTGTAGGCAATATATTCGGCTTCCGTTCCATTCAGGTGGTTATTCGATTTGGTTTGGATTACCCGTCCCCTGTTGTCATAATACATCACCGAATACAGGTATGAGGAGGATACCGTTCCATCCGGTAATAGTCTGGCTGTCAGCGTACCTGTCAGCAGACCTTTGTTCTTGTACTTATTGTCTTCCGTATAATCCGTACCACAGCCGGACATGGCTTCATACTGGGTATTCGGTTTCATCCCTGATTTGGGTTCAATGATGTTCAAAATGCGAGGTATGCCATTCGATCCCAAGAACTCGTAATTGTCATAGTAACTGGCTGTCAGTACTTTTGGGTCTGACAATGTTATACCATCAACTGTATATCCCTTATTTGCATTTGTCCCCCCCGAGTATGTGGCTTTTACCAGTGTACTGTTCAGAGGTTCCGCTTCCCAGTCCAGCGAATTTCCGCACGTTCCTGTCAGTACAACCCGCCCGAAAGCGTCGGGAATGGCAAATGTCCACTCTTGAGGAGGCTTTGCCCGCTGTTCGCCGTCCTGGGTGAATATCAGGCGGGCGGCTTTGTCATATACATAATAAATCCATTCACAACCCGGCAGTTTCCTGGCTATGCAGCGGTTGCGTCCGTCGTATTTATAAAGATAGGCATACAGTTTAAGACAGGCGTCGTTTTCCGTCCAGTTCGACGAATTCAGCGACCTGTCCGAGGCTTCGGGAGGAAGTACTGCTCTCGGATTGCCGAAACTGTCATAGACATAGTTCGTGTCATACAGTTTGCCTGCTGAAATTCCAGACTTTGTTTCCCCCGGAACTGCCGGGCCGGAATATGGAAAGCTTTCAGCCTTAACCTGACGACTTGCCTGTCCGGGACTGATTTCAAATATTCAATCAAAGACGAACAAGAAACTTTCCGGACAGTCTCTGCATTGACATTGAATTATACAGTCACTGACCAACTCGAAAAAATTGAGCATAATTCCGTCCGGCAAAGATTATAAAGCGTGCCCTAAAACCGGAATGCAAATTGAATTACTGTTTTACCTTGAGATTGGTCAACACCGGTACCTTTACCGTTTTTACTTCCGAATGTATCTTGTCGTTCTGCTGTTCAAAGATAACAATTTCATTCCGCCCTTTCCTGAGCCATACGCCCGGTATATAAAGCGTTTGTTGAGGGCCTGCATTCCAGTAACGGCCGATATTTATGCCATTGATAAAAACAATACCTTTGCCCCAGTCTTCCATATCAATGAATGTATCGCCGGTTTCAGCCAGGTCGAATGTACCTGCATAAACGGCCGGTCTACCCTTTATCTTTTCAGCAGAATTCAAGTCATATACATGCGATCTATTCATTTTGTGCAATTCGGGAGCTTTATCCATAGGCGCCTTATACATTTCCCATCCTCCCTCAATAACATTTCCGTTAATCTTAACCGGACTAACGATACCTTTCGTATTGTTTACGATTTCGGATCCATAATTAATGCGGCCCGCATTTTCCACAAATATTTCCAGAGTGGAGTTGAAAGGAATATCAATATCCATCGAATAATTCTTGAAATACCTGTTCAGTTCGCCGGTTTTCTCTCCATTCACATATACCAGGGCATAGTCGCGTAATCCTTCTATTTCCAGCTTGCCGCTTATCGGCTGATTGAAACGGCGGGAATACAACACATATCCGTATCCCTGCTTCAATTGTTCAAACGTCATTGGTTTATCGCTTTGTTCCGGTTTCTGCGCGCCTGTCGCTTCAAGCATGTCTGCAACTTGCGTCAGAGTGATGGATGTTTCTATCAAAGGCATTGGATCCGGAGCATCCGGAAGCGGATATTTTACATATTTCCCGATAACATTACGTATCGAGTCAAACTTGGGAGTAACCCACCCGGCTTCGCTGACAGGAGCATCATAATCATAGCTGGTCAGGTCGGGTTGTATATCGTGTTTTTTATCGTAATTAGCCCCGCTGGTGAATCCGAAATTCGTCCCGCCATGCGCCATGTAGTAATTGATTGATACATCGTTTTGCAAGTATTTCTCCGTCTGGCGGGCAATACTTGCAGCGCTTACCTGCGGATGCGGTTCTACCCAGTGAGCAAGCCATCCCGGGTAAAACTCGGCGACCATATAGGGGCCTTGTCCACCGTGATATTCGTTTATTACCTTTTTCAGATTTTCAATATTGCTTTCACCGTTTGCCGTAGGCAAGGCGCCCGGCGTAGAGCCGCCCTCGAAAAGCCAGCTTCCGTCTGATGTAAACATCGGCGCATCAAAGCCTGCGTCTTTCAGTTGTTGCACAATCTTGGCATTGTAAGCCCTGTGTTCTTCCAGCGGAATATCTTTCCGTTGAGACACATAAGAGCCGAACTCGTTTTCAGCCTGTACCATGATGATTGGGCCGCCTTTTGTAATCTGAAGATTCCCGACCTCCTGATACAGCCTGTTTATATACAACTGCGTATACTTCAGAAACTGTTCATTATCCCTTCTCAGCTCCAAGCCTTCCACATTTTGAAGCCACCACGGGTATCCGCCGAATTCCCACTCGGCGCATACGTACGGGCCTGGACGAAGTATTACCATCAGTCCTTCTTCGCCTGCTATCTTTATATATTCGGCCAGGTTTTTATCTCCCGTAAAATCCCATTTCCCCGGTTCCGGTTCGTGCGCGTTCCAAAACACATACGTAGCTACCGCATTGAGGCCCATTGCTTTCAGCATTTGCATACGGTGACGCCAGTACTGATGCGGAATACGCGGATAATGCATTTCTCCCGAAATAATTCTTGCAGGTTTTTCGTCATATACAAACTCTCCTCCTTTTATCTCAAAAGTATGTTTCTTTTGGGCAAAAAGAACGGAAGGCAACACAAGAAACGATAACAAAACAAAAAAAGCAATTCTTTTGGTCATGGATCAAATAATTCAAGGTTCATTCAAAAATTTTAAAAGGGATGCAAAGATAGACAATAATCCTCTGTTATACAATTTTAAGCCGTCGTCTGTAATCACTCTTCTTTTTTCTTGTTATTCTTTAATATTTTTTCAGGGATCACAAAAACAGGACTACTTTATAATTCGGGAAAACAGGATAAATGAAGACCCGCGTAATGTTTTGACAAAGCAGATGATATGGCAGTCAAGACCGGAATGATCAGCATAAAAAAACCTGAAATGAAATTATCCGGAAATATTTTAAGATATTACAATGCGGAAAACAGAATAAACCCCCTTATCTTTATATTTTAAAAATAATCTCTTAATATCTATAAGGATGTTGACCAAACACATGCCAATCCGGTTCATATTGCTATTCTTGTGTTTCCAGTTGCACGCAAATGCGAACGATGATATTTATTTTTATCATCTGGGGGCAAAGGATGGATTGTCTCAGGTAAATATCATGTCGATATATCAGGACGAGTTTGGAGCCATGTGGTTTGGATCTACCGAAGGCCTCAACCGGTACAACGGGCGCGAGATGGAAGTATTCAGACCGGATCAGAACGGGGTGGGACTTTCCCGGAACATTATATACCAGATATGTGGAAACAAGGACGGAGCTATTTATTTACGGGACGAACGGGACCTTGTGCGGTATGACGTCCATACACAGCGGTTTGAAAATATCCGGCAGGGAGATGTGAATGCAATCGCATATGAACACAATGCACTGTGGGTGGTTTTGGGGCGGCGGATCATGCAGTATGACGAACAGTCCGGACAATTCAAGGAGTATGCGTCGTTAAGCAAGAATACAGCCTCGGTAATATCGTTGTGTCCTGCAAAAGACGGAACGGTATGGATCGGCACAGCACAGGGATTGTACTCCGTATCGGGAAAAAGCCTGGACGATCAAAAGCTTGTTATAGAAGGAGTTCACGTCAGGAGCATCTATCAGGACAGCAATGGGAATTTGTGGATCGGCGCTCACCAGAATGGAGTATATCTGATCAACCCTTCCGGTAATATTACCAACTACAGGCATCAATACGGGGTTAATTCCATATCGAATAACCAGGTGAGAGACTTTGAGGAAGATAACTCCGGCAATATATGGGTTGCAACATTTTATGGCTTGAACATGTTTAATCCCGAAACAAAGGAGTGGAAGCAATATACAAGCAACGACAATATTTCGCACAGCCTTAGCCATTCTTCTGTTTTTTCCTTGTGCAAGGACAGGCAGGGCACTATATGGATTGGCACATATTTTGGCGGAGTCAATTATTTTAATCCCGCCGCGGATATTTTTCGTTTTTACGAACCCAAATCAAAACTCGCGAATTATTTGAGTTTTCCGTATGTGGGAAAGATGACGGAAGACAAGCATGGAAACTTGTGGGTATGCACCGAAGGAGGAGCGCTAAACTGCCTGGATCTGAAAACAAGGCTGTTTTCGCGTTATGTATTGACCGGATCCAATGCGGAAACTGTAGCCGGCCATAATCAAAAATCCATCTGGTACAGGGAGGACAAAGATCTTTTATATATAGGTATCCATAACGGAGGATTGGCGATATTCGACATTAAGACCAAGTCGTCGCGTATCCTGACCCGAAGCGGGAATGCGAGGTCCTTGCCCAACAATACGATCAATAAAATGCAGTATCACGACGGATCGCTTTATCTGATGACCCAGTCCGGATTTGTAAGGATGGATATGGATACAGAGCAATTTTTTCACATGAATCAAGACCCCGTAGCCGGAAAAATCCTTTCCAAAGGAATAGGAATGGGTTCGTTTTATATAGACGGCAAAAACCGCTTGTGGGTTACCGGATCAGGCGGTCTCCTGGCGATTAATTTAAAAACAGGCGAAAAAAAGGAATATGTCCATGACGAAACGAATGAAAGGTCGATAGGACGCTTTACGGTTGTGGATATGTTTGAAAACAGCAAAGGAAAATTATTCTTTGCCACAATGGGTTCCGGTATTTTCAAATACAATCCGGAGTCGGAAGATTTTGATAACTATACAGAGGAAAAGAGCGGCTTGTTGAGTAATTATTGTTATAACATATCGGAAGCGCCATCCGGCAAGCTCATATTACTCCATAACAAAGGCTTTGCCTTTTTCGATCCTGAAAATCCGAATGAAGACCTGTTCAGGTCGTCTTCCAGTTTCCCCATTGTAGGATTCAATGTGGGTAATACCGGTTATGCAAGCCGGAATAAAGAGATCTTCATCGGCGGGATAAACGGCCTGGTTTCATTTATGGAAAGCGATCTTGACAAGATAAACAAGGATTATTCCCTCTATTTCGACAAGCTGTTCATAAATAACAGGCAAGTGCATCCGGGAGACGGGTTTGGCATATTGAAGAAGACATTGCCCCTTTGCTCCCGAATCGACTTGAAATATGACCAGAATAATATTACCGTCGAATTTGCGACTTCCAACTATCTGCAAACAATGACGCGTAAATACGAATATAAACTGGACGGATTCGACCGTGACTGGTTGCCAACCGAGACGAAAATGATCTCGTATACGAATTTAAATACCGGCGCGTATACCTTGTTCGTCCGTGAAATCTCCCGTCCGGGCGAAGAGAACGGGAAAATGCATTCTCTGATTATCAATATCAAGCCGCCGTTTTATCTGACCGCCGCGGCCTTCCTTGTCTATGGAGTTTTGATATTGCTGGCTGTTGCAGGCATTTTCAGATTTTATTTATGGCGGACAAAGATGAAAACCACACTGGAGTTTGAACGCAAGGATAAAGAGCGTATAGAAGAACTGAACCGGGCGAAATTGAGGTTCTTTACGAATGTATCCCATGAATTCAGAACGCCTCTGACCTTAATTATAGGACAGGTAGAAACCCTTCTTATCCAAAACGGCCTGAATTCGAAAATACATAACAAACTGACCAAGATACATAAAAATACAAACCACCTGCTGGATCTTATATCCGAATTGCTTGATTTCAGGAAACAGGAACAAGGCTTCTACAAGCTGAATATAAAGCATGTAGAGTTGATTTCCTATATTAAGGATATATTCGACTCTTTTCGGGATTATGCCGTAAAGAAGCAGATAAAATACAAAATGGATTGCATAGACGAAGATATCCATGTCTATATCGACCCTGTACACTTCCGTAAGGCTATTTATAACCTTCTTTCCAACGCGTTCAAGTATACCTCTCCGGGCGGGGAGATCACATTGAAAATCCGGCAACAAAATTCGGAAACGCTCATACAGATCATTGACAATGGTATCGGGATCCCTCTTGAGTCGCTGAACAAGATATTCGAACGGTTTTACCAGTTGGAATACAGATCATCGGAACTTACATTGGGTACAGGCATTGGCTTGGCCTTGACAAAAGAAATAGTATCGAGCCATAAAGGTAAAATATCTGTAGAAAGCGCTCTGAATGAAGGAAGCGTCTTTACTATCGCCCTCAAATCGGGAACATCCCATTTCTCGGAGGAAGAGCTTGATTATAAGGACGCCAATACAAGTACGGGATTTAAAGAGATTGATATGCAGGACTTTGAAAGCGACGAACCTGTTCTACTTGAAGAAAATACAGATACGGATAGAGAAAAACCAAGCGTTTTGGTCGCCGATGATAACGGGGCTTTACTCGAAATGCTTTCCGAGTCGCTTTCCGTATATTACAACGTATATACAGCCGTAAACGGACGGGAAGCTCTGGATCTGGTGTACAAGATACAGCCCGATCTGGTGATAAGCGATATCAGGATGCCGGATGTATCGGGAAAAGAATTGTGTTACAAAATGAAAAATAATATTGTAACATCCCATATTCCGGTTATCCTTCTTACGGCGCAGACTTCCGACAGCCAGATTATCGACGGATATATGTTCGGGGCCGATGCGTATATCACAAAGCCGTTCAATGTCAAGGTATTGATCTCCCGTTGCAACAATTTGATAAAGAACAGGCAACTGCTTTTGATGAAGTTTGCCAGTCAGAAGGAAAATGTAATTCCTTTCAATGCTGTTGCGGAGCATGATCGGATTTTGATAGAAAAGGCCGTGAAAATCATCAAGGATAATTTCAGCAACCCAGAGTTCGATATGAATAAATTGGGTATGGAACTTGGAATGGGCCGGAGCAAATTGTATATGAAAATAAAAGAAATAACAGGTTTTACACCGAATGAATTGACTCTTAATCTTAAATTGCAGGAAGCCGCCAACCTGTTGGACAATAAACCTCACATGAATGTTTCGGAGGTAGCCATTGAAGTGGGATTTTCATCTACCAAGTATTTTACCAAATGTTTCAAGACGTTCTACGGTATGGTTCCACAGGACTGGAGGAAAAGAAATAAAAACTGAACCCGGATTGGATATGCTGCCTGAATATGGTTTATGACCTCCAATAAAGCGTAGCGATCATTTGATTGGGAGGGTAATTTTTTATTTACATAGCCGTCAGGTTAAAGTTGAAAGCTTTCCATATCTCACCCTGTGGACACTCCGGCCATGAAGCATGAGACGGCGGCTGATGCGTCAAAAAGCAAGCCCCCTCGTCCTTTCGGATTGCATATCCCGAAAAAAGGTCGCAGGGGATTGCAATCCCCTGCGACTGAAGTATGGTTTACAGTCCTTGTAACGCGTCAGCCGATTGTCGCTTGTCGTACAGCACAGTTTCATAGCGGCTTGCCAATCGTAGTCAGCTTCCCGCGCACTATTTAAATTGAAAATGAAACAACAATAACAAGTTACGGATCGCTTCGCGCATTCTTAATTCCCAATTCTTCATTCTTCATTTTTCATTTTTAATTCTCATTCTTAATTCTCATTCTTAATTCTTAATTCTCATTCTTAATTTTTAATTCTTAATTCTTCATTCCTCATTCTTTACCGTCTTATTTCTGGATACAACGGACAGAGAAGCCGCGCGAACGAGCTTCCCCGAACACATTCACATTCACAGGCGCATCCACAGACGCCGAGAAAGTGAAATGATATGCGTTAGTTGAAGAAACAAAAGAAGTAGACGACCAATAAAAGCCGGCTCCACCCTGACCGCTAAACGTACCGTTCGAACCGCTACGGCGACCGGCGGCAGGCAGATAAAGGCTGGCGTTGGACGGAACCGCGTCGGACGAAATCACCAAGCAATGATTGTCGAAGATAGCGCCAGTACATTTGTTTTGCAAAGCTCTCCACTCATCGGCTGTTGGAACCTTCCATCCATCAGGACATGGGCCTTGTGCATCGGCGCCCGACCATAAAGCGTCATTCGACGGATTTAACCAATCCGTCCCGCTTAAGATAAACTTGTCCCTGTTAGTATAAGCGTCCGCAGCGGATAAAGAGCCGGAATAAGTAGCCCCTACGGAATTGTAAGGAAACTCTGTGTAACTGCGGCCCCACTGAAAAATATAACCGCAACTTTCAACAGTTTCGCTGTAAACAGCAGAAGTCGCGCCTACGTTCACAGGAGCCCAATAATAGCCCCCGACAAGGACTGGCCTGTACTCTGTGTTGTCGTAAAGAAGAACAGACATAATCTGAAAGGTCGTATCCAACCCTGTTTTCTCGTCTTCTATCGTGAGCTTTCCACCGATCGGATAAATTGTTTTTGCCAGTGTGATGCTGTAAGTCTTTTTGATTTTACCGCCCGCATAAGTGACAACGGGAGCGCCTTCCGCAACGGGAGTTACATCGTTTTCCAAAACATATTCTTCAGCGTAACCGGCCCCGAGATCCAGAACAAGGCTGGCCTTCAATTCGCCCGTTTCTTTATTTTCGCTCAATGTGAAAAATTTCAATGTGTTGGCCCCTGTATTGTCCGAAAGGTCGATGCGGTCGTCAGCCAGCGGTATGTCGTTCAATTCGAAGCCCGAATATTCAAATGCACCGGAAGGAGGAGTGGCCGTCACCTCCGCGCCATCACCCCAGTCGGATACTTCAAGTCTGAATGCCAGAGCCTTCTGCCCGATTCGGGACACCTTCAACGTGTAGCGTTTATTGGCCTCTATATCCAGGCTATCGGGCAACTGTACGCGGTACAGCCGCACGCTGTTGTCGATCGTA
>JAISSD010000302.1 GCA_031273295.1 Prevotella sp. | reverse complement strand
CAGCAGCCCGCCAACAGGAAATATACTTCCCGTTGGTTATAAATCAAGACTGTATCCGTGTTCGGGAATTGTCCTGTCCGCAAATACATTCAATCCAGAGGCTGCTTTCTTTCCCGCTGTCGGGTACCGTCTCAACACTAACGGCGGGCTGAACAACGTAGGCCGCTACGGCTACGCCTGGCAGTCTTCGCCGAATGGTGGTTCGTACGCGTACTTCTTGGAGTTCACCAGTGGCAACACCGTGAACCCTGCCGGCCACACCGACTCCCGGGCACACGCCTTCCCAATCCGTTGTGTTAAAGAATTTATTTTGGTTTGTGACCAAACCGTGCAAAAGGACGAAACGTGAAAAGAAAAAACCGAAGCCCGGAGTTTCATCAGCGGTCACGCCTGATGGAAGAGTGGCCAATAAATTCAGCAGCCCGCCAACTGGAACAGAAAAGAGACTTCCCGTTGGTTATAAATCAAGACTGTATCCGTGTTCGGGAATTGTCCTGTCCGCAAATACATTCAATCCAGTGGCTGCATTCTTTCCCGCTGCCGGGTGCCGTAACTACAGTAGCGGCGCGTTGCAAGAGGTCAGCATCACCGGCGACTACTCTCCGTCCTCGCCGAATGGTAGTTCGAACGCTTACACCTTGACCTTCACCAGTAGCGCCGTGCACGCTCCCAAATACCACCCTCGTACGTACGCTTTCTCCGTGCGTTGTGTTAAAGAATTTATTTTGGTTTTTGTAACTACCCAGGTACTTTTAATAAGCATAAATACCAGATAATCAATTGTATACAATAACAAGAAGAATCAGTCATATTTGAGCGTCAATTTTATAATTCATTGATAATATGCAGTTTATCATTATAGCCTATATTAAACATCAAAATATGAATCGAGATAAATATTTGTAAATCAATTAGTTTTGATACCTGAGTAGTTACTGTTTTTTTATATGATAGCTCAATTAATAACCGGATATAGCATAAATCCACTTTTTTATGTATTTCCCCAAATAATGTTATCTTTGCCCTAATAACGGAAATATGGAAATAACGTTTGAAAAAGAGTATCTGCGCGAATTGTACGAAAGCGGTACGGCAACGGACAAAAAACATCGTTTTCAACCCGATGTTGTGAATAAGGTATCAGGCGCGTATAAGAACGCTCGAAAGAGCTTCCAAAACCGAAGATTTATACGCTCCGTTCACTGCATTACAAAAGGCTGAAAGGCGACAAAGCGGGTTCGGAATCCGTCCGCGTAAACGACCAATATCGCATTGAGTTCAAAACAACACAGGTAGTTTCCGAAACAATTGTAACGGTATGCAATATTTTAGAGATGTCAAATCATTATAAATAAAACGATTATGGCCAAGTATGTTTGTGCCCGCCCCATTCATCCGGGCGAAATACTGAAAGAGGAAATCGAATACCGCGGCATATCGCAAAGCAAACTTGCCGCGCAAATGGGAATGCCATACAAGGTATTGAACTTCATATTGAACGAACACCGACCGCTGACCCCCATGACGGCAATGCTGTTTGAAGCCGCTTTGGAAATACCGGCGGACATGTTGATCGGTATGCAAACCGATTACAACATGCAGGTAGCCAGAAAGGACAGCAAGTTGAACAAACGCCTTTCCGAAATCCGAAAAGTGGCAGCTATGCTATAAAACAATTATATTTCTCCCGGCCTTTCGGATTCAAACGCTGCGTTCCTTTGACTGTTAATTGCAATCCGTTCATGTCTTCGCCGCTTCGCGCCATTTTCTATTCAAGATAAAAACCGTGCCCGGAGTTTCATCAGCGGTCACACCTGATGGAAGAGTGGCCAATAAATTCAGCAGCCCGCCAACAGGAACAAAAAATATCTTTCCTCTTGGTTATATATTCAAGACTGTATCCGTGTTCGGGGATTACCCTGTCCGCAGATACATTCAATCCAGTGGCTGCTTTTTTCCCGCTGCCGGGTACCGTAACGACAATACCGGCGCGCTGTACTACGTAGGCTACGAAGGCGTCTACTGGGCGTCCTCGCCGAGTGTTGCGAACGCGTACTGCCTGGGCTTCTACAGTAACACCGTGCTCCCAGCCTACGGCAACAACCCCCGGACGTACGGCTTCCCCGTTCGTTGTGTTAAAGAATTTATTTTGGTTTTTTATAAGTCCCTGCGGGACTTTCGCACTTTCCGTATACAAAATCCAGTCGTTTTTATGGGCGAATCAAAGAAAATATTTAATTTTGCGGGTAAACAAAAGTTCCGAAGAATAATAACATAATGGCAAAAAACAAGTTGGTATCTCCATTTGTAAAATGGGTCGGCGGAAAAAGACAACTCATGGATTCCATTATGGAGGCCATGCCCAAAAACATAAGCAACTATACTTATGTAGAGCCGTTTGTTGGCGGAGGCGCCGTCCTTTTCCACATTCAACCCGGGAATGCCATTATCAATGATTTTAACTCGGAGTTGATAAATGTATATCGTGTTGTAAAGGAAAATCCGGAGGAACTCGTTGCCGATCTGAAAAAGCACAAAAACGAATCAGACTACTTCTATGCTATCCGGCAACTGGATCGGGGTGAAGATTTTGAAAAGACAGACAAAGTGAAACGGGCTTCAAGGTTGATATATCTAAACAAAACTTGCTATAACGGGCTATACCGGGTCAATAATGCCGGAGAATTCAACTCTCCGTTTGGAAGGTATAAAAATCCGAACATCGTTAACGAACCTGTATTAAGAGCGGTTTCATCATATCTGAATTCCAATAATGTACAAATCTGTAATACGGATTACGATGATATTTTGAAAAATCTGGATAAAAATTCATTCGTATATTTGGATCCGCCGTATCATCCCGTATCGGAAAGTTCCAGTTTTACAGGTTATGTTCAGGGAGGATGGAACATGTTTGATCAGGTTCGATTGCGGGAGGCTTGCGACGACTTGACAATACGGGGTGTGAAGTTTTTGCTGTCCAATTCTGCGTCAAGTTTTATAATTGACCAGTATCGTGCATATAATACAAGCATTGTCAAAGCGATTCGTTCGATTAATTCCGACGGTGAAAGGCGGGGTGAAGTAAATGAAGTTTTAATACGGAATTATGAGTAAATCGAAGAACGACATAGCATGGGAACAAATTTTCGACAAGCATCGGATCCTGGATAAAATAGAGTCAAAAGGATGGGTATCAATATCTTCTGCGGATATAAACAGGTTTCGGGAAGCCCGTTTGATGACAAAATTTGATCACAGATCCCAACTGCCGAAGTTATTCATTGACAATAACCTGTCTATTCTCCCAACGTCCAGAGGTACTTACGGGATTGGTACTTTCGAAACATTCTGTGATTTTAACAGGGAGGATGTAAAAGTAACGCCTGTTGATTTTCCCGCATTTCTGGAGAGTATAGACTATAAAGATATAACAAGTGAAGCGACTGCAATAAACTGCGCCTTTGTGTCAAAAATACTGCACGATTTTACCGGAGAAACAGATTTGTTACCTACAGTTAGCGGGCGTATGAGTTCTTCCATGTTCGATTTCAAGATTAATTCCGGTAGAGGTCAATTCAAGATACAGTCAAACAACTCTCAAATCGAGATAGACGGTGGATATGAGGGAGATAATTCATTGAATCTGATCGAAGCCAAGAATTACATATCCGATGATTTTTCGATTCGTCAGCTGTATTATCCTTATCGACTGTGGAACAGCAAGATAACAAAACAAGTACGTCCAATATTCCTGACATACTCGAATGGCGTTTTTCATCTCCGGGAATACGAATTTACAGATGCGGAGTTGTATAACTCCATTCGACCGGTCAAGTACAAAAAATATGCTGTTCGGGAAAGTACAGTTAACATCGAAACTATTCAAACTATTTTGGATAGTGTGAAAGCGGTAAAAGAACCGGAATTGCCATTTCCTCAAGCGGATAGTTTTGAACGTGTAATTAATTTTTGCGAAATGCTGAAACAGAGAGATTTTCTGAGCAAGGAAGAAATCACTCGAAACTATGATTTTGACCGTCGCCAAACAGACTATTATTCCAATGCAGCGAAATATTTAGGTATAATAGAATATACGCGCGAGAATAACCAAACAGGATGCACATTGACAAAATCAGGACTTCGTATATTTGGCTTGTCCATCACTGACAGGCAATTAGAGTTTGTAAAACTTATACTGGCTCACGAAGCATTCAAGAATACGTTAAAGTTGTATTTAAACAAAGGGAATGTCCCGTCAAAAGATGAAGTCGTCGAAATAATGAAGAGATCGAAGTTATATAAAGTCGATTCGGAAGAAACATACAGGCGCAGAGCTTCGACCGTTATTTCATGGACTAACTGGATACTTGAACTTATCGAGGAATAATCGTTAATCCTTTATATACTTGAAATCTCAAACATGTTCATTTTACCCAGTATGTCATATTGGGCCGGGATATGAAAGGCTTTCAGCCTTGGCCTGGCAACCATGCCGTAGCGTGAACGGTTCAGGGGAAAAACCCTGCATACTCCCCTGTCTTTCGGGATTTGACCGGCAATATGAATAAAAAATATAAACAAAGAAAAAACCGAGCCCGGAGTTTCATCAGCGGTAACACCTGATGGAAGAGTGGCCAATAAATTCAGCAGCCCGCCAACAGGAAATATACTTCCCGTTGGTTATAAATCAAGACTGTATCCGTGTTCGGGAATTGCCCTGTCCGCAAATACATTCAATCCAGTGGCTGCTTT
>JAISSD010000180.1 GCA_031273295.1 Prevotella sp. | reverse complement strand
GGGGCCGCAGTTACACACAGTTTGGTACTTACGGCAGTACGGGTGATACCTTTGGCGGCCCTGTTACCGCTACGGATGCCGAAACAACTTACGCTGGCAAGTTCATTACCAACAGTTCTGCAGAGACTTTTAATGACTGGTTAAATCTGCAAAATGACTTTTTATGGTCTGGCGAGAACGCTCAGGGTCCTTGTCCCGATGGTTGGCGGGTTCCTACCGAAGCAGAATTGACAGTCTTGAAAGAGCGTTCCGTTAGCTTCGACACTAACCGCTTGAAAATCTCCGGCGACGTTGCCGGTCAAAACCTTTACCTGCCGGCCGCCGGTTTCCGCGATCCTGACGGTACGTGGTACTTTCAGGGTGGGCGTGGTTTCTATTGGTCGTCGTCTATCGATTCCAACTCCGGTACTTCCGCTATGCGATTATACTTCAATGGGGGTTCGCCCACGATGACTGAGTTCGGTCGTGGGGGCGGTTTCTCTGTTCGTTGTATCCAGGACTGATAGATTGCGTCCGGCAAGTTCCGCAAGGGACGATACTTATAATTCTGTCTTGAAGCCGGGTTATAAGATGCCGTCCTGTGCGGGACTACGGTGAGGCGGAAGACCGTTCCGTAGATTCCGCTTCGCTTCGTCCACGGTTAATAAAGTGTCGTCCCGCACGGACTTTATATATGTCGACGCAGAAAAGCGCCGCACGGGAATGAAGAATTAAGAATGAATTTTGCGGTGTTCACATTACGCTTTAGGGATGTATCGCTCGGTAGAAAGGAACATGCTTTTTTAACCTCTCTTTTTCGGGCAGAAATTTTATTTGTCACGCTTGAAAGGTTGATAAGAGAGACTATTTATCTTTATAATGCCCGTATGCAGAAAACACCAAAATCCTTATTTCCTCAGCTTCTATCTGATAAACAAGACGGTGTTTTTCGGTAATTCTGCGCGACCATTGCCCTGCCCTGTTACCTCCCAAGGGCTTCGGGTGTCCTGTTCCTGTTTCCGGATGTTGCTGTAATTCTATTAAGAACTTCTGCAGTTTTTTATATGCAGAAGGTTCATTTCGTTTCAAAATCTTAATATCTTCTTCGGATTCTGCCGAAAATGTTACTTTGTAAATCATAAGCTATCAAGAAATTCAAGAAGTTCTTTTTTTGAATGTACTGTTTTTCCTTTGCCCTCTTCTATGCTTTGGGCTGCACGGTCTATTTTAGCAAAAAAATCTTCTTTGCTCATTAGTGTGTCATCTTCTGTGACAGGGATAATTTTAAAACTTCCGTTTTCTCTTGATTTTAATACGATATCTTCTCCATTTTTCACTTTGTGAAGATACATTCCCTGTTTTTCTCTGAATTCCCGTGTGCTGATTACCAACATATCTTTTCTTTTTTTATGTGTGCCAATTTGGTGTACAAATATAGTGAATTTTTAGATGTATTCAAAATTTGCAAACAGATTTTATCATTGGATACAGATATTATTCGCACAAAAAAATATTTACGGGAAATTCAAACGCGTTTTTCATATTTATTTGATTTTTCTTTGTTGTTTAATCTGTTTTTTGTTAAACAAATACACAATTGTATTATCTTTGCATTATTATCATTCATAATAGAATATGGACATTTTCATATCAATTTTAATTACTCTTTTATTCGTTTTTCTTAATGGTTTTTTTGTTGCAGCCGAGTTTGCAATCGTAAAGGTAAGATCTTCCCAGCTGGAACTGAGGGCGCAGGCAGGCAGCCGTACAGCCGCCCTCTCTAAACGTATCGTAACTCGTCTTGATTCTTATCTGGCCGCTACCCAGTTTGGTATCACTATCGCCAGTCTTGCATTGGGATGGATTGGAGAGCCGGTTGTATCCAAAATAATCAAGGAAATAATCGGGATCTTCAATATTGAACTTGCTCCGGCTGTACTTTCCACCGTTTCGCTCGTTACAGCATTTATTATCATTACCATACTCCACATCGTATTGGGAGAATTAGCGCCTAAATCCCTGGCAATCCAGCGTTCGGAACAGACAACGCTGGCAATTGCGTATCCGTTGCATGGTTTCTACTGGATCTGCCGTCCGTTCATCTGGTTGTTGAACGGTATAGCCAACCTGATTCTTAAAATGATAGGGCTGCACACCGTATCGGAACAGGAAGCGTATAGCAGCGACGAGTTGCGCTATCTGGTAGATCAGGCAAAGGAAAGCGGAGCGGTAGACAGCGCCGAATTTGATATTATACAGAATGCTTTCGATTTCTCGGAACGTACAGCCCGCCAGATTATGGTTCCGCGTACACAGGTGGTATCGATAGACGTGAACGATTATGATGAAAAAACGCTGGAATTTGTGATAGAGGAAGGCTATTCCCGCATTCCTTGCTACGAAGACAGTATAGATAATATTATCGGGGTTGTCCATTTGAAAGATATCCTGAAAAAAATGCGTGTCAGCACAGGTACCGGTACGGTGGATATACGTTCCATTGTACGTCCCGTATCATTTACCCCCGAAACAAAGCGTATCGGACGGTTGCTGAAAGAATTTCAGGTAAAGCACCAGCAAATAGCCATGGTGCTGAACGAATACGGCGGGGTCGAGGGCATCATCACGATGGAAGATATACTCGAAGAACTTGTGGGAGAGATACAGGACGAATATGACAATGAAATTCCTTTTGTGGAACAAACAAGTGGAAATACCTATTCGGTAATAGCCACGTCTGCCATATCCGACATCAATGACGAACTTCCGCACCCGATAGATAAGGACAGGCAATACGATACCCTTGCCGGATATCTTATCGATAAGTTTGGCCGTATCCCCAATACGCATGATAAATTGGAGGCGGAGGGCTATCAGTTTACGGTGATAAAGAAAAACAAGACGTCGATTGTCGTTGTTCAGGTAAAAGACCTGATAGGCAAGGAGAGCGCGGACGATGTAGATCAACCGAAAACCAGCCAAATCCGATCGGGACAGGACAATGAATTTTAAACTTCAATATACCGACGGACGATCGAAAGCCAGAGCGGGACTGATCACAACCGACCACGGAGATATAGAAACGCCCGTCTTTATGCCTGTGGGTACGCAAGGCGCCGTGAAGGCCGTACATGTGACCGAGCTTGAAAATGATATTAAAGCCCGGATAATTTTGGGTAATACATATCATCTGTACCTGCGCCCGGGACTGGAAATCTTGCGGCAAGCTGGCGGTTTGCATAAATTCAATAGCTGGAACAAGCCGATACTGACCGATAGCGGAGGATTTCAGGTGTTTTCTTTAGCCGAAAACCGTAAATTGACGGAAGAGGGCGCTATATTCCGTTCCCATATAGACGGGTCGAAACATTTTTTTACACCCGAATCCGTTATGGATATACAGCGGATCATCGGAGCAGACATCATAATGGCTTTTGACGAATGTACTCCGGGAGACGCCGGTTATGCCTATGCGAAGAAATCTCTGGATTTGACCGAAAGGTGGCTCGACCGGTGTTTCAAGCAATTCAATGATACGGAATGCGGATATGGATACAGGCAAGCTCTGTTTCCCATTGTGCAAGGTTGCGTTTATCCCGATTTGCGTCGCAGGGCAGCCGAAAATGCGGCTTCGAAAGGGGCTGACGGCAATGCGATCGGGGGGCTGGCGGTAGGCGAGCCTACCGAAAAAATGTATGAAATGATCGAGGTAGTGAACGAAATATTACCGGTCGACAAGCCGCGCTATCTGATGGGAGTGGGTACGCCGGCCAATATACTGGAAGCCATTGAGCGCGGAGTGGATATGTTCGACTGCATTATGCCTACTCGCAATGGACGTAACGGGCAATTGTTTACCCGCAACGGTATAATGAATATGCGGAACAGGAAATGGGCGGACGATTTTTCTCCGATTGAAGAAAATGGCGCGTCATTTGTTGATATTTTATATACAAAAGCATACCTTCGCCATCTGTTTGTAACGGACGAGATATTGGGATTGCAAATAGCGTCCGTACATAATCTGGCTTTCTATCTTCAACTCGTGAAAGAGGCCCGCGAACATGTCATTGCAGGAGACTTTTCCATCTGGAAAAAGGGAATGGCAGAGAATGTTTCAAGGAGAATATAGCCGGACAGACAAATGTAAATGGCTAAAAAACAACAGTTTATAATATGAAAGCGCTATCGATACTCGACAGATATATTATCAGGAAGTTTTTGGGGACTTATATATTCTCCATCGTTCTTATCATATCTATTGCCGTAGTGTTTGATATAAACGAGAGGCTGGACAAGTTTATAGACAAGAAAGCGCCATTGACAGCCATAATATTCGATTATTACGTCAACTTTGTACCCTATTACACCAATCTGTTCAGCGCCTTGTTTGTATTTATAGCCGTTATATTCTTTACGTCCAAACTGGCGGATAATTCCGAGATCATAGCCATGCTGTCGAACGGGATGAGCTTTAAACGGCTTATGAAACCGTATATGATTTCGGCCGGGGTTATCGCTGTTTTTTCATTTGTTTTCAGCAGCTTTGTTATTCCGCCCGCCAATGTGACGCGTATCAATTTTCAAAACAAATACATAAAAGACAAGAGCGTGGAATTTGCTTACGGCGTACAGTTGCAGGTAGATAAAGGCGTCATACTTTATATTGAACGGTTTGACAACAAGACCAGGGAGGGTTATAATCTTTCGCTCGACAAAATCGAGAACAAGGAACTTAAATCGCGTCTGACGGCTCAGCGCATAAAGTATGACAGCGCGTATCACTGGATATTGTATAACTACAAGATACGCGAGTTGCAGGGCATGAAGGAAATTATCAGCAATGGCGACAAGATAGATACCACTCTGAATGTTGTGCCCGGCGACTTTTTGATATCCATAAACGATTTTGAGCAAATGTCCACCCCCGTATTATATAAATATATACAGCGGCAAAAAGACAAGGGGATCGCCAATGTGGGCGGGGTGAGCATAACCCAGTTCGAGATTGAGTTTCACAAGCGTTTTGCATCTGTATTTTCCGCATTTATCCTGACTGTTATAGGGGCGTCCTTGTCGGCCCGTAAAGTCAAAGGCAGTATGGGACTCAATATAGGAATAGGATTGGGGCTTAGCGTATCGTACATTATGTTTCAGACAGTCAGCTCTTCATTTGCCGTATCGGGTACCATGCCCGCCTGGCTGGCTGTATGGATCCCGAATCTCGTATTTATGGGGATAGCGGCGTGTCTGTACTCCAGAGCCCCGAATTGAGAGTTAAACCAAAGCCGCAGACTGTTTGTTATTTTGACAGGTAAAACAGCGGAAACAAGCGATAATTCGAAAACAAGTACGGGATTGAAATCAGTTCATATTATTTATGAGACTATTACTGCTGGTAATCAAGCTATTAATGTTCAAATAATTAAAACTGTTTAGTGTTTCGTACTTGGAACATTAAAATCCATCTATTCCTTTATATTATGAGTACTGTAAATTATGACCTTGGCAGGATCAAGGCATTTGTATTTGATGTGGACGGCGTTTTATCTCCCGATTCTATTCCGTTGTCGCCTGAAGGCGAGCCTATGCGCATGGTGAATATAAAAGACGGGTATGCAATAAATCTTGCCGTGAAACATGGATATGGCGTCGCAATCATCACCGGAGGCGATACGGAAGCCGTAAGACTGCGTTTTTCCCGCTTGGGGGTGAAGGATATCTATATGAAGTCGAGGATTAAAATACGTGATTTTGACGACTATATCGGGAAGACCGGCTACAGGCCGGAAGAAATCGTGTATGCAGGCGACGATATACCCGATTACCATGTGATGCAATCGGCAGGCTTGTCCGTTGCTCCTGCCGATGCGGCGCATGAAATAAGGAGCATAGCCAAATATATTTCACATTGCAAGGGAGGACAAGGCGTTGCCCGCGACATTATAGAGCAGGTAATGAAAGTGCATGGCAAATGGATGAGTGAAGAAGCTTTTGGCTGGTGATAACCGGTTACCTGCTCATTTTGTGAATATTCTCGCTGATCAGTCTGTATATCTCTCTTGTCTTTTCGTCTTCAATCATTTCCAGATGCCTGCCGATGACATTCTCGTCATGGCGGATTGCAGGGCCGGTTTGGGCTTTTTCGGGCGTTAGCGAGCGTACCTTCAATGCAGTTTCGTCAATAAGAGGCAAAGCTATATCGAATGGTAGATTAGCCTTTTCCAAAAACAGTTTGGACAACGCGTACATGTGATTTGTAAAATTGCAGACGAACACGCCTGCAAGATGTACGTATTTTCTATCCCCGGATGATAGTACGGATACTTTATCGGACAGTTGTCTTGCCACAGCCTGCAATGCGCTCAGACTTCCGGCGTCGGAAGCTTCTATAAAAACAGCGATATCGCGCCAGTCCGGACTTCGGTACTTGCTGAATGTCTGGAAAGGATACAATACTCCGTAACGCGATGTGAATTTACCGAATACATCAAGCGGAACACTTCCCGCCGTATGTATCCATATACCCTTGTTTCGCGGTAGCTTTGAAGCCAGGCTTTCAATAACAGAGTCTTTTACCGAAAAGATATATAAATCCGCATCGCCGGTTACCGAAGCGATATCCGTTACCGGCGCGGCATGCACAAGGCTGGCCAAAAGGGATGCGGATTCCGGTGTGCGGCTATATACCTGTGCAATATCAAAGGAATGTTCATAGAGTTTCACCGCCAGATGTGTGGCTACGTTTCCTGCGCCTATGAATACGACCTTCATCGGTTTTTCTTTGCGGTCAGTACCATTGCCACTCCCGCGACGATAAGGCCTAACGGCACTGTCAGGTTTGAATAACTGCTTATCCATCCAAAAAACAGGTCGGCGTTGAGTATGATACCTACTACGAGGAATATCCATCCGAGTATTTTTCCCGGTTGTGTGACAAGGAATACGATCCCTCCTATAAGGAAGAATACGCCTACGCTGACGAGCCTGTGCCCGTAAGGTATTTGCTTGAGGAATCCGAGCTTGTCCAACAGGAATAACACTCCGAAAACAAGGATGGTTATTCCGTATGAAAGCCGGTCGCCGGAAGTTTTATTAGAAGCGGTCGCCATAATTTTTTTAGTTGCGGGTTATTGGAATAAGTAAACAAATTCTTGATCTTTCATTTTAAAAATTACCTGTATGTATCTTTTCCCATTGCAGATTTTCTTCGTCAAAAGGCGGACGTTCGAGCGCCTTGTGTCCTATGGCTATCACGGATAGTACCTGAAGTTGCATGGGAATATCAAACAATTCCCTGATATATTCGTCCGACGGCGTACCGCTCATGGTATACCGCTCCCGTATTTGTACCCAGCAGCTACCCAGACCCAGATCTTCGGCTTGCAACTGTATCATGATAGATGCGATGGATGAGTCTTCTATCCAGACGTCGCTCGTCAAAGGGTCGGCCAGTACCACTATTGCCAGAGCGCATCCTGCAATCAGCTTGCCGCCCGACTTTTTGCAGGCAGACAGTTTCTCCAGCATTTCCTTGTCTTCTACCAGCAGGAATTGCCACGGATTGGAGCTTTTGGACGCGGGCGACATCAGCGCGGCTTTCATTATTGTTTCCACTTGTTGCGGAGCAAGCGGTTCTTCCGTGAACTTGCGGGTACTGCGGCGGTTGATAATTAGTTGTTGAAAATCAGTCATTGGAATAAATGTTTTAGCGCCGGGTAAGGCATTCGATTTCATCATCAAGTTCCTCGACGCTTTTGACTCCTTCCGTACTGTTGCGGCGAAGCAATATATTCAGCGTCTGCATGATTAGTTTTATGTCGAGCGCCAGGGAATATCCGTTGATATACAACAGGTCATATTTAAGTTTATCTCTTACCGAAGTATTGTATTTTCCCTGGACCTGCGCCAGTCCTGTTAATCCTGCTTTTACCCTGTGACGGAGATTATATTCGGGTATTTCTTTGCAAAATTGCTCAACGAAAAACGGACGTTCGGGACGTGGCCCCACAATGCTCATATCCCCGACGAGTATATTGAATATCTGGGGTATTTCGTCCAGACGCGTAGACCTCAGTATATGCCCCAGTCCGGTAATACGTTTATCTACATCCCGGGCCAATACCGGGCCGGATATGGCTTCGGCATTCTCGACCATTGTCCTGAATTTGTATATCTTGAATATTTTGTTGTCGCGCGTCATCCTTTCCTGTACATAGAATGCCGTACCTCCTCCTGTCTTTAAAGCCAGATAAATGAATACAAGCGGTATGAAAAACACGACAAGCGCGACGACGCCCAAAAGAACGTCTGTTATTCTTTTTGTGGTTTTGCTTCCTTGCGAAAGCCCGAACTCTCTTACATCCAGTACCGGAGAATCATCTATCTGCAGGAAGTTGGCGTTGAATTGGAGTATTTCCAGATTTTTCGGTTGATATAAAACCGGATGGCCTTTTTCGACGCAGTAAAGTATTATTTCCTGTTTCAGTGTTTCCTCTACATCTTCGGTAATGATTGTAATATCACATTCGTTAATAAGTTCATATACTTTTGGATACTTCGGCGAACAGACATGTTTGATTTTAGACCACATTCCTCTCGATTCCATCAATTTATACGCTAGAGCCTGTGATTTTTCGTATCCGATCACCAATACGGATTTCCCCTTGTTTACACTGAAATATATATGGCTTGCGAATAAATGCCAGAAGGTTATGGCGATTATCTGAAAGACGGTACCGGTGAGCAGGATGCTTCGGGGGAATGCAAATTCCCGGATGAAGAAACTGATGGCCATTGTAGTGAACAGGAGTGAACCTACCGTAAGCACAACTGTGTAACCAACCCCGAAAAACGAGAAATCTTTGGGCTTGTCCAGTTCAAATATATGGTTTAGAACAAGATAGCTGATGATGATGAAAGGTAAACTGGCCCAAAATGATTTATAGTTGTTATAAAAGTTATCCAGGGCGTCTTTAAATAAATAAAATGACAAGATATACGATCCGAAAATAATGGCTAAATCGAACAAGGGGATCAGGATCCTGAAACCTCTGTATCCGAATATATTTTCCAATATTTTATTCATTTTATGCATTATTATTTCAGACAATTTAAAACAGGCGGAATAACAATCCCTTATTTCTTTTTGCTTTTCCCTTTACTTTTTGTTGTTTTCCCTTTAGATCCTGTTGTTTTTCCTTCCGATGCGCTTACTATTTTCATTGTCGCTTCGAAGTCCAGACTGTCGGGCGCCGTACCTTTAGGTATTTTGAAATTATTCTTCTTGTATGCTATATAAGGGCCGTAGCGTCCGTTTAATATTTGCAAGCCGGCGTCTTCGGCAAATGTTTTGATAATCTTTTCCGCATCTCTTTTTCGTTTTTCGGTAATCAGGGAAATCGCGGTATCGATGTCTATGCCGAAAGGGTCCTGGCCTTTAGGCAGTGATATGAATTTTCCGTCATGCTTGATATACGGGCCAAAACGGCCTGTACTTACGCTGACGTCTTTGCCTTCAAACTCTCCTGCCGAACGCGGAAGTTCAAATAGCTTCAATGCTTCTTCCAGTGTGATAGTAGCAATGGACTGTTTTTTTTGCAGGCTTGCGAAAAGCGGTTTGTCCGTATCTTCCTGTACGCCTATTTGAGTCATAGGCCCGAATCTGCCTATCTTTACAGAAACCTGACGGCCCGATTTGGGGTCAATGCCCAATATGCGTTCACCTACTTTATGGTCGGTTTGCATATTGGTTGCCGATTCTACTACAGGGTGAAATACTTTATAAAATTTGTCAATCAGCCTGGTCCAGTTTTCTTCACCTTCGGCCACCAGGTCAAATTCTTTTTCCACATTGGCCGTAAAGTTATAATCCATGATGTCGGGGAAATATTCCGTAAGGAAATCATTAACTACCATACCTGTATCGGTCGGAATCAGTTTTCCCTTGTCAGTCCCTGTGATTTCGGTTTTTTCGGAATCTGATATTTTATCTTTTTTCAGAGTCAATATGTTGTATTGACGTTCTGTTCCTTCCAGATTCGATTTTTCCACATATTCGCGGTTTTGGATTGTAGAAATAGTCGGGGCGTATGTAGACGGCCGTCCGATACCCAACTCTTCCAGTTTGCGAACCAGCGCGGCTTCACTGTAACGGCTTGGACGTTGGGTAAAGCGTTCTGTCGCGATACTTTCTTTCATGTCCATAGCTTCCCGGAGTTTCACCGGAGGCAACAGTCCGCTTTCGCTGTCGATGTTTTCATCATCTGTTCCTTCAAGATAGACATGCAGGAATCCGTCGAATTTAATAACTTCGCCGACAGCTGTGAATTTCACTTCCGCGTTGTTGGATACGCCTATTGTAATGGTTGTTTTTTCCAGTTCGGCGTCTGCCATCTGGGAAGCGATGGTACGTTTCCAGATAAGATCGTACAGTTTCTTTTCCTGCGCGGTACCGGATACCGTATGTTCCGATATGTATGTAGGGCGGATTGCCTCGTGGGCTTCTTGTGCGCCTTTGCTTTTGGTCGAGAATTGACGTACTTTGGAATATTGTTTTCCGTAAACGGATTCTACTTCATTTTTGGCGGTATTGATAGCCAGGCCGGACAGGTTTACCGAGTCGGTACGCATATAAGTGATCTTTCCCGATTCGTATAGTTTCTGGGCGACCATCATTGTCAACGATACGGAGAATCCCAGTTTGCGCGAGGCTTCCTGTTGCAATGTAGATGTGGTAAACGGTGCAGCCGGAGATTTCTTCATCGGTTTTGTTTCCACATTTTCTACCTCGAAACTGGCTTCCTTTAGCTTTTCAAGGAAGTCAAGGGCTTCTTTTTTGGTTTTCAGGCGTTTGCTTAATTCTGTTTTTATTTCGGTTTCAACCCCGTTTTCTTTTTTGACAAAAATAGCTGTGACGCGATAGGACGCTTCACTACGGAAAGCCTGAATCTCCCGCTCCCGTTCCACGATAAGCCTTACGGCAACGGATTGTACCCGTCCTGCAGACAGTGCAGGTTTTACCTTGCGCCAGAGTACGGGGGATAATTCGAAACCCACAATACGGTCGAGCACGCGTCGGGCTTGCTGGGCGTCTACAAGATTGACGTCTATCTGACGGGGATTCTCTATCGAATGAAGAATTGCTTCCTTTGTTATTTCGTGGAATGCGATTCTTTTTGTTTTCTTTTCGTCAAGATCCAATGTTTTGAACAAATGCCAGGATATAGCTTCTCCTTCCCGGTCTTCATCGGAAGCCAGCCATATAATATTAGCCCCTTGCGCAGCCTTTCTCAGCTCGTCCACCACCTTTTTTTTATCACTCGGAACTTCATACAAAGGCGTATAACCGTTTTCCAGATCTATACCCAGATCTTTCTTTTTCAGGTCTCTGATATGCCCGTAGCTGGACATTACTTTAAAATCTTTACCCAGAAACTTTTCTATGGTTTTTGCTTTGGCAGGAGACTCAACAATTACTAAGTTTTTTTGCATATATTAAGAGGCTTATCTTGTAATATCAAGGATGGATTAAATTATTCTCCATTCAGAATGTTATTATTCTAATTGAATCGCAAAAGTAATGATTTTGTTTTAAAAAGCAGAATAAAAATTTTTGAACAAAAATAAATCATGCGAATATTTAAAGTTGTTGATATTCATTTTAACTAAAAGGTAACAAAGAGATTCCACCCTTGACCGGAAATATAACTTTATCGCTTCGCGTGCCACCCGGCATTCCGGGGCCGCAAACATGTATCTGGCAGGCGTCGATTTCAAGTTCGTTCAGGACAATCTTGGACATTCAAAGATCGAACAGACTATCAAAAACATCAAAGTTTCGGCGGAAGATAACGCCAAACGCCTGATTGATTACCCATAACCCGTATTTCAGCGGGCAACAGGAAGAAATAAAAACCCCTTCAAATGAATGAAGGGGCTACACAAGTACGACGTCATCAAAAATTTGTAGTTAATCAATAAAATGTACTTGCGACAATTCTTTTCCCAATTGCTGCAACCCTTTCTGTATTTTCAATACAGTTTCTTTTCGTGGCTTTTTTCCTGATTGATAATGAAAAAACTGCTTTTGATTGATCCCGGTAATTTTTTCCAGCGCCGGCTTTGAAAATATTTTTGAATAGCTTTCCAAAAATGATACAACATCATATTCAAATACAAATTCAACTTCTTCAAATTGTTTATTTTCATCTTTGTATAACTGCTTCATTTCTTCATACGAATTATAAAAATCCGCTTTGGCGTCATCAACCGTTGTACCATCGCCTAATATAGCATAACTTAACTTGTTTTCGTTTAAGTCTATGTATATACCGTATGTGCCATCCGATCCTCTTTCGATAATTGCGTTTACTTTTCTCATGCTGTTTATCTTTGTTTATGATGGTTAAAACTTAACCCCCGAATCGTTACTAATACTACTTAATTCTTTACTTCTTCACTTTTATGGTTGCCGGTCTGAAATTCTTTATCGGTTATCGGACTATACCACACAGGGTGTTTTTTGCCTTGTCGTAAGAAGTAACACCCTGCTTTTGTTAACTTCTTTTCCAGTTCCGAGTACTTCATAATGTCAAATATCTTGATTAACTACACTGTAAAGATAACTGTTTGGTTATTCTTGTCCAAATAAAACAATAACTGTTTAGTTACTATTTTGAAAATTTAACATTCTTGAAACAAAAAAATACCCAGCCATTCCGGCATAACATGCCGGGTGAGATGAACATGCCCGGCAATTACGTTCGGATAGGACAGTATAATCCATATTCACAAATAATTCTCGTCAATATCCACACAATATTTTCTTGAAAAGAGGCTTGGGGCGTGTCTTTTTCTACAGATATGAAAGTCTTGCAGACTATCCCCGTCCCGAACCTGAAAGACAAAGTATCGTCCCGTGCGGGACTTGCCGGACGCAGCCGGTCAATACAGTCGCCGGTTATCAGGAATGAGACTTCCTTAACCTGACGGCTATGCCTTGTTTGGGCGTAGGGGTATGCCCCCACATCGCGTCCCTGCCCAAAGAAACAGGGGATGATTGCCATCCCCTGTAACCGAAAAAACCAAAACGAATGTATTCTTTTACCCGCTACTGTTCTTTGACGCAACGGATGCTAAAACCGTTACTTCGGGGAGATGTGTTGTCGGGAAACACGTCGCTACTGCTGTGATTTAAATAGTACGTGAAATCAGCAGTGGACGTCGTCGCCGACGATGACCAATAGTAACCGATAGCAATGTTGTCCAGTTTGCCGTCGACGAGGTTGCGGTATCCGGAAGCCGGAATGTATACGGTTTCGCCGGTAGGAGAATACATGTAGGTCATCAGGGCGATCCTGGTTTTTGAGTCGCCGTTTTCGTTTGTCCCGTCGTAAGAACTTTCGGGTGGCCACTTGGTAAGAGGATTCCAGATCGAGCCGTCGGTCGCCGTGTAAGGAAAAGAATCCTGGTGGCCTTCACCCGCAAACATGTTACTGGTCGGTATCATCCACTTTCCGGTTAAGCCGGCGCCGTTCGTACCCTTTGTATCCGACAGGTACTTGCAGACGTCGCCGGTATATTTTGCCGGGACATGGAGGGTGTCTGCGGCGATGATGCTGTTGATGGAACGGTCATTGCCATAATCGCCGGACCTACAGAAGGGAATCAAAATCCAGTCGATATTCGGGCTGACTCCGCCGGTCCATGTGCCGTTGCGGTTAACAACGGCATAAAAAGCCGAAACATTACTGTTGGACGACACATCGCCGAACTTGACCTTGAAGTACTTGCCGGTGGCTACGTCGGGTATGAACAGATGGGTGTCTGCCGTGATGCTAGTGTTGTTAGCCGCGGCGGCGACGCCGATCAAACTGCCCCACATGAAGTAAAGGCCCTGGTAACCCCGCTTGCCGGTACCCGACTCTGCAAAAGTGAGGGAACCGACGGATCCGTCGCCCGTGCCGTCGGATACCCAGTAGATGTTCGAGCTGGCCCAAACTGTCTTGGGAACTTCGGTATCGGGATCAGGGTATGGATCCGCATCCGGATCGCCGAATGTGATTGAGGAACCGATATCGATATCTCCGCTGCCGTCGTCCGAGAAATTGAGTCTCAATACATACTGGCGTCCTATCTCGAAGGTAACTCCGGTGTTGGCTATACCGTTGATGTCGGCAAACTGGATGAAGGCTTTCCCGGCCTGTCCGTTCAGGGTATAGGCGACTTCCAGACCGAACTCTCCGTCAGAGACCGCATCGGAGGGATCTCCGGCGGTAGTCTGGGGAATGACGAACATGCCCTGTTCGAGACTTGTAACCGCTTTTTCCTCGGCATTGACGGTGACTCCGGACGCAGGCAGTATGTAAGGGTAATCTGTCAGGGTGCCGGTAGAGCTGTCCCACAGTGTAACGTAATCATCGGTCGAATCGATGGTTCCGCTTTCGTAAACCCATGTGGTCTGTCCGCTACCCGAACCTGCCGGAATACCGTTGCTTTTGTCGGTAGAGGTTGACGTATTGCCTTTCAGAGACAGTGCGCCTTCGTTTTTCAGGTTATTCAGCTTCAGACCGGTGATGGTGACCGTCGCTTCCAGGTCGCTTTGTGCGGCGACCAGTATACGCGCCAGGGCATGTCTGAACTGTAGCTTTACCGCATTGTCGTAGCCGGCTTCGGGCACGCGTTCGTAGGCCACAAGAAAGTCTTCCTGGGAAGTAGCGCCCGATGTGACAACCGGTACCGGCACTTTGTAGGCGATGGTCTGGTCTTTGTCGGACGTTTCGCCAAGACCGTGTGAAACGGAACTGCTTCCAGCCGGTGCATAGGCAAAGAACTCGACATATTGATTGCCGTCACCGTCGGTCGGGAAGTATGCTTTGGGAAAATACTCCCAGCTTCCTTCACCCTCGCCGCGGTAGACGGTGGTACCGTATAGCAGGTAGTCATCGGCGGAATCCCAGGTTTCGGTCTTGCTGTAATGAGCATTGACAACAAAACTGCGGATGTGATTACGGTCGGATGTAGTCGCCTTCAGGGAAGGCATGCCGCCCTGGGCACGGAATCCGATGGTACCGGAACTGTCGGAAGCATCGTAGGTATCCTCCTGGGAACAGCCGGACAGCAGCAGCAGTCCGGACAGCAGCAACCCCGGAAAAAACCGGGAAACGAAATTTTGTCTTTTAGCA
>JAISSD010000079.1 GCA_031273295.1 Prevotella sp. | reverse complement strand
AGCCCCTCCATGTGTTCTTGCCTGCAAAAATAGCCGGAAATATTTATTTTTGCAACTGTTCTATCCCTTTTATTTTCAGTTATTTATCTGTTGAAATATTTTCTCGCTGAATCGCTGTTTACTTTATGTGCTTTAATACATATTTATATGTATCTTTGCGTGGATAATAAAATCAAATAAGAGAGCATGAACAAATATATCATAGAATTCCATAAACTCAAAATCTTCCATAAAAATGACATTGTTGCATTGACCGATAACGAAAATGCAGCAAAAGAACTTTTGCGGAGGTATAAACAACAAGGATTAATATCACAAGTAAGGCGAGACCTCTATGTTGCCACGGATTTGGTTACAAAAACCAGTTCTGCTTCAAAGTACGAAATAGCCAGTCAAATCAATTCTTCTTCTTACCTGTCCTATCATGCTGCACTGGAATATCATGGTTTGGCTCATCAGGTATTTCACGAAATGCAGGTTTCATCCAAAGAGAGATTCAACAACTTTGAGTATGACGGGATTAGTTATATCTATTCGGAATCGAAATCAGATGCCGGAGTTATTACTCCTCCTGCTGATACTCTAATCAGAGTAACCGATTTGGAGCGTACTGTTTTAGATTGTATCAATCAAATAGACCGGAGTGGCGGGTTGGAAGAAATGGTAGAATGTTTCGCCCTTATCACCTATATCAACGAGAATAAACTGCAAGATTATTTGAAGCAATTCAAGAAACAGGTTCTTTATCAAAAGACAGGATTTATCCTTGGCTATTTTCAAAAGGAAATGAAGTTAAGTGACGCTTTCTTTGAATTTTGTAAATCCCGGATCGGGAAAAGCATTCGCTACCTGACTGACAAGCAAGACTCAACCACTTATTTTAGTGAATGGAGGCTTTATGCTCCTAAAAATATTCTTTCATTTTTAGAACAAGGAGGAAATGTAAATGTATAATTATAGTAAAACTGATTTGGAGAGAATAGCTTCCGGTACTGATTTTATCCGGGATAATCTGGAAAAAGTGTTCCGGCTTTGTGATATATTGAAGCGCCTAAATGAAAATCCTCTATTTGCTGAACATTTGGCGTTAAAAGGGGAAACAGCAATTAACCTGACAGCTTTTAATCTTCCACGCTTATCGGTTGATCTCGACTTGGATTTCACCAAAGAGTGTTCACGGGAAGAAATGATGACAATCAGGGATAACATCAATCAGGATTTTCTGAACTATATGTTTACGCAAGGATATGCGTTAAGTCCTAACACGAAAAGTCCACATTCTCTTGATTCATGGGTGTTCTATTTCCAGAATGCAGGTGGAAATAGAGATAACCTGAAAGTAGAAATAAACTATTCTTTGCGAAATCATATTTTGCCAATAGTAGAAAAGAAAGTGAATATAGAATTTCTGCAATTTGACTCTGAAGTAAAAACTCTTTCTACCCTTGAATTATTTGGAAGTAAGATTAAAGCTCTTATTGAGCGAACAGCTCCCAGGGACTTGTATGATATTTACAATATGCTGAAATATAATATCATCCATCCTGCCGAGATAGATAAACTCCGCAAAATTACATTATTCTATCTTGCTGTAGGAGGATATGATAAACCTTTAAACAGTTATAGTTTTGAAAGTATTGACAACCTGAAATTTGCACAGATTAGAAGCTCTTTACTTCCTGTTCTTAAGAAAAGTGAACGGTTTGATTTTGAATCAGCGAAAGTAGAAGTGAAGGAGTTTCTTATAAAATTGACGACATTTACTGAAGAAGAAAAGTCGTTTATTGAGAATTTCAACAATAATGCTTATCGACCGGAATTATTATTTGAAGATACCGAAATTGTAGAGCGAATCAAAAATCATCCAATGGCAATTTGGAAAATGAGGAATAACAAGTAAAAAAACTCAGATGCTCGATCCCGAATTGTTAAAGCGAATTGCAGAACTGGAAGCTCAGAATCTTGAATTACTTGCTGAAAATGATAGATTCCGGGAGATGTTGGGTTTACCTCAAAAAAGATCAACTCCTAATGTATAATCGTCAAAAAGATCAACTGTTATATATATATTTTTTAGGGCATTCGTAACTACTTGTTTTAAGTAGCGCAAATGCTTGACAATTGAGTTATGTCCACATCTACAGACCGATTTCAAATAAACTTCATAATCCGTCACAAATGAAAATCGACATCACGGATTGGCATATCTTCTTTCTTGTATTTATATACCATGAAATCAGCTACACGTTTTCTTGTTGCCAAATATTTAGCGAGAGTAGTGTCACGAATTGTTTTGCCGACAAGATTTCGTTTTTGTTCTACCTTGATATCATGTAAATAATACTGTGTGCTTACGAGCTATTTTACCCGGTATCTCGAAGTTTATCAGCTGTTACATAACCGTCTTTATCAAGATTTGCTTTATAATGATTGTCTAGTGCAATCTTTATCTTATCTAATGAATCGTTGATTTGTTGAACTTCTTTGGTTTTTCCCAGTACTTTGCCCAATGGACTCCACATTTCCGGCTTTACAAAAGCTAAAGAACTAAATTCAACTTTTTCACCACCAATACTGATTCTAACCATGATGTTGTAAACCATCTTTGTTTAATTTCTTCTTTCTGACAAGAAAAAGGATTCGATACGTACTTTTCATTGCTCATTCTTTTTAATGATTCGACAAAATTACTTGCTATCACTTAAAGAATAAAGCTCTCGAACGAGCCTGTTTAGGTCATGCTAAGTCACTAATTTCCAGTGAATAATTTACTGAAAAGTGACCGGAACTTACGAAAGGCGATCCGCTCGCTCTTTGGTCACTCGACTACTGCCCTAAACTGCCTTTTCTTGTCCGGGGGTAGAATAAAAGAAGTCTGTTAATCTACTGACTAACAGACTCCTTGTCTTTTGTTGGCGTTGATTGTCTTTATCAACTTTCGCCTTTTTGTGGGCGTTGAGGGATTCGAACCCCCGACCCTCTGCTTGTAAGGCAGATGCTCTGAACCAGCTGAGCTAAACGCCCTTTTTTATAGTTGCATTTTCTCCCAAATGCGTGGCAAAGGTATATAAAATTTTGAATACTCCAAATAATTTTCGTGTAAATATTTATACTATTTTGTATTTTATTGATACTTAACCGATTTCACAGCAAGTATTACAAGCCGGAAATTGAAAAGATAAAGAATGACAGGATCAGAATCAAGATTTTTCCTGAACAGCCGACGGTTAATGGCCGACAGCTTAATAACTATAGATGAACTTTTTTGCTGACGCTATACTCACGCGACATACTTTTGTGCAGGAATACATTATAATACAACGCATGAAATTCATCTGTTCATGCGTTTTTTAGCATACGCTTTCCATGTACAAAACCATGCCGTGCACGGTATAAAGGCTGGATGCGTGCCCCAATAAACGAGGCGTTTTTTAGATATATTATGGCGGAAATACGCAACTCATCTTACAAATAATTTGTTTTTCTTCGTTCCCAAATAGTCCATAAAAAGATTATGTGAATAATGTGTTTTTAGTCGATACTATAAACCGATTTATCAAACCTATCTTGAAGTGAGAGGTATTCTAAAAAATAGATTGTATAACATATACGTATTATTTTCCATATCGTTCATCCTGAATGATATGGATGGTTATGGACAGTCGATAAACAAGACTTTGACGAAGCTGGCGGAGCACGGCTTTGAAAACGTATCGGGAACGGAAGATGAACAGGATTGCATTTATGTCATTGAAACTTCCATGTATAATGTACCGGAAGCCGGCATAAACAAAGCCATGTATATAATCCGCGAAACAGTTTTTTGGCCGGATAAACCTTGCACGCTAATTGTGCTGGACAACAATGTGCCTCAACTATCGTTCACCTGTTTCCCTTTGGCCGGAGATAGCATAACCCGGGAAAAAACATATTGGCAGGCAAGTTACAACACGGATGATAAATGGCGTAAAGTAAAACACAGCAAGCAGATAAAAAACAGTTCCTTGTACAAGATGGATATTACAATCTATCCCGAATTGTATTTTAGAAATTATATCGTATCCAAAGTGTATGAACTGGTAGTAAATATATCTCCTGTTGTCGAGCTAAGTTTTTGGCGGGGAATGAAACTGTCTGCCCAGGTAATTTTTCCTGTTAAAAACGATTACGGAGAACGATATAACCAAATCCGCCCGGGATTCTTCACATTGTCCCAATCCATCCGTCTGCCTTACCGGACTTTTTTTATCGCCACCGCGGGAACTTTCAACAACTTCCGCTGGGGCGCCGATATGCGGCTTAAACATATCCTGAAAGACGAACGGTTTTCGTTGAATGCCCGCCTTGGATATACAGCGAAAGGGTATTATGACAGGTGGGCCTATTATTACGACAAAGAATGTTCCTTGACCGGAAGCATCGGAGCAAATTTTTACTTGCCGTACTACAATACGCAATTCAGCCTGAATGTCGAACGCTATTTGCTGAAAGAATATGGCGTTTATGGCGAGATGATACGTCATTTTCGCGGCGCATCCATAGGTTTTTATGCAACCAAAGTGCAACATGCCGGAAATAACGGATTCAATGGCGGATTTATTTTTCAAATCGCTTTATCGCCATATAAAAGCAAAAGGGGAAAATATCCGGTACGGATAAAAGCAGGAGATTTTGGCGTCAAGTATAATGCCGGAAACGAGGAAATATATGGCAGAAGTTACAAAACGAAAGCAAACGACAACCAGATGAGAGATAATAGTTTTAATCCGCTTTTTATAAAATCATTAAATATAATAGAGAATGAGAAGTAAAATTTTGAATTTCAAGTACGGGACAAAATCAGTATCGATTATAATTTTAGCTATTTGTTCAGCCGTATTTACCGGATGTTACGAAAGGGAAAATATTATCGTAACTATTCCGGAAGAAATGCCGCCGGCCGAATATTGGATTGCGGGAGTTGTAACCGACTATAACAGTGGCGGAGCGCTAAAAAATGCGAAGGTTCAAGTCGACGATGATTCCGAAACGCCGGTAGGCAATTACGGGGAATTCAGTATCAAGATCAGCGACGACGCGCCAAAGACGAGCGGTTATACGGTTAAATTCAGTTGTGACGGCTACGTTGACGCTGTTCGTCGAGTTTATATTTCGTCAGTGGTTCCGGGCTTAATCAGCATCGTCACCGTTAACGCGGCTTTGACTCAGCCCGGCACAACTGCTACCCCGCCGCCGCCTGCCATAAATATCTCCGACGAAGAGAAAACCCTTTCCGACGAAGAAAAGGAAAATGCCGCAAACAAAATTAAACAGGAAGCTACCGGCGCTGAAAAGCTGGCAGAATTGGAGAACAGTATAACCGAAAATGTGCCGGAGGATATTAAGCAGGCAGTTGGGGAAGTGATCGTGGAAACGCCGACAATTACGCCCAAAGATGACGGATCGCTTGAAATCTCTACTCAAGTAAAGTTTTCGGGTAACGGGGTTACTCAAGAAGATACGATGGATATGACTTACACTTATAATAGCGTCAGCGGATTTCAGGTTGTCGACGACTTGGAGGAAATAGACAAACCTCAAACCAAAGCGGCCGGCGACAAAATAACAGACGCTTCGGTCATCGTTCTTTTCGAAGCCGCCGTTGCCAATACATTGAATATGTCGAAAGGATTCGCAAACACTCCGGTAGTTGTAAGCAAGCCTATCCCGTCAGGAAAAAAAGTAGTGGGTTATAATATTGTAAATATAGTAAAAACCGAAAAATATGTATTCCTGATCAATGGCATATATATCTGCGGCCCGGTGGCGGTTTATACTGTTTCGACACTTGAACCCGTATATGAAGATCTCCCTGCCGACACGCATGGCGCCCGGCCTAATGCCGGTGGCGGTTCCGGAAATTAAAAAATAACCAGTCGAAAGTAATAAATTACAGGAAATGATAAAAAGAATAATTTTGTACTGCTTGTTTATCGGCTGTCGTTTAGTACTTTCGGCCCAACTGACCTATGGCGTTACCGGATTATTGCATGCTCCTTCCGCGGAAATGCAAGCGGATAAGACGGTTATGCTCGGCGGGACTTTTCTGAATAAAGAGATAACGCCGGCGCCGTGGAAGAACAACTACCATACTTATAATTATTTCCTGAATGTAACCTTTTTCCCTTGGCTTGAAGTTGCTTATACATGTACTTTGTTTCAATCGCAGACTGTCGGAATCACATGGAAAGTCGAGGCGGGGAAATTTACGAATCAGGACAGGTATTTTTCGGCCAGAATACAGGTTTTGAAAGAAAATCAATTCTGGGAGTATATGCCGGCGGTAGTTATTGGGACATCGGATCCTTATACCTCGACAGGAAATGGCCGCATCGCCCCTGTGGGTGGAAATGGCTATTGGTCCCGTTTTTACGTGGCCCTCTCCAAGTTTCTCCCGATAGCAAAAGAAAACGTGGGCATACATGCGTCTTACTTGTATAACGAAAGAAAGCAATATCCTTTAAACGGATTGGCGGCAGGTATTACCTGTTCGCTGTCTTTTTTACCGGATTTGCGGATAATCGCCGAATACGATACAAAAGACTTTGCCGCCGGATTTATATATCTGCTTTTCAAGCATTTACACATGCAGGTTGAATTGCAAAGAATGAAATACTTCACAGGCGGACTTGCTTACAAAATATATTTAAAGCAGTAAAAATAAAATGAAAACTAAAAAACGGAAAAAAGCTATTTGTCAGGCTCTTGCGGATAACAGGGCCGATCCGGATAGCTCGAATGGATCGGGCGGCGACAATGATGTATTCGACAGGAATGAACCGAATCGTGTTGTTATGTGTTGTTATTTTTGATTTGAAATAAAATGATTGTATTTGTTCCCGGATAGAGTGATTTTATCTATCGTAAATCTTTTTCATTATGACTGTATTTGAACATTGTCTAGCGCCCCTTTTTGTTTTTTCCGCTAAAAAGCGAGGAGATCCCTAACATGACAGAGGGCTTGCAAATGACTTGTTATAATGATAAAATAAACGGATTGCTATTTGCAATTAACGAAACGAAATGTAGTTAAACCCCTTGTAACGAGTTTACAAATCCCAAAGAACGGCGTATATCCGTTCCCAAGAGTTGCAGATTTGATTTTTAATTATAAATATTTTTTAATGATTACCGATATGAAAATTTCCATTATATGCCTGTTTCTAGCCATGTTCATCTGGCAAATCCCCGCTGTCCATATAAATGCGCAGGCGCCATCGACAAAAGCGGACGAACTGATGAAGTCCGGCGAAAGCTCCTTGAAAAACAAGGAATACACAAAAGCCCGTTACCTGTTCAAACAGGCCTACACAATTTTTGCCGCGCAAGAAAACTATGCACAGGCCATCGAATGTGGATTGAAAGCCAGCGCCCTTTACACACGGGAGAACTACATCAACGAAAGTTTTGACCTGGTCGATAACATGAGCCGCCTGATTGCAACCGGGGAGGAAAAACTTCAGAAACCGCTTTACGACCTGCGTTTTGCCGTTACCAATGAACGGTTGCGGATTTATATGCGGATCAAAACGCCGGCAAAGGCAAAAAGTGAATTGGACAAGCTATCGGAAATTACCGAACTGGCAAAAAACGATTCTTTGGAAAAAGTAAAATTGTACTGCGAAGCAGATTATTACTATACATTCGGCCTGGCCGATCGGGGAGACGCCAGCATACGCAAACTTATAGGGCAATATCAGGCATCCGGACAATACGACAAAGCCGATGAGGTCTACCGCGACATAATAGAAACGGCCAAACAGAATAATAACGTATCGATGGTTCATCACATTTATGAGGGTTTTATCTCGTGGACGGATTCGATAAAAGCGCTGAAAGTCCATGACGAAATTCAGGCGCAGGAGGAGAAGTATAACGAAAGCTTAAGCACAATCAGGGAGAAAGAAGACGCCCTGTCGGCCAAACGATACATAATTACCGGGCTTGGCTTGCTTTCGGCCATTCTGGCGGTCGCATTGATTTTTCAGGCTATCGTCTTGTTGCGTTTTGTTGCGAGTAACCGCATGTTAAAGAAAAATATCCGGATAACCGAAGAACATACCCGGTTGAAAAACGAATTTATCCGAAACATATCCGGACAAATGGATCCGGTATTGAAGGCCATAGCGGTTTCTGTGGAAGAATCCGGAATCAAGGCGCCGGAACAGATACTCGCCCTGATTGACGTCCTGCGGAAATTCTGTGAAGACGTTCAGGAGTTCTCTATTCTGGAAAATTCGCTGTCTGAACCTTATGAAATGTCTGAAACCAATATTAAAGACATTTGTTTACAATGCATAGACAGAATCAAACCGCTGGTACGTCCGGAGGTTTCGGTTTCGGTCGACACACCCGAATTACGGATTAAAACCAATCCGGATCAATTGGAACGTATCTTGTCGTACCTGCTAAGAAATGCGTCGTTGCATACGGAAAGCGGGTATATTGTCCTTGACGTTAAGAAAAGGGGAGCGCATGTTTACGAGTTTATCATCACAGACAGTGGTGCAGGTATTGCGGAAGAAGAGCGGGAAAACCTGTTCAAACCTTTTACGGGTATCACAAGTCTGAATCAGGACACCGGACTGGGCTTGGCGATTTGCTCGCTTATCGCAATCAAACTGCACGGAAACCTGTCTTTAGACAGTACCTACAAGAGAGGTTGCCGCTTCATCCTGAAACTGCATTGCTGATCGTTAAAAGCAGTTGGATCCGAAAGAAAATATCCGCCTTTTCAATAACTTTGGAAATACCGCTTTCATCCTTTCGGATCCAACTGCACTATTTTTTAACTTTGCGAACTTATTCGCATAGCTATTACAGGTTATTTATTTTTCAGTAACTACTCAGGTACTAAAAATCAGCTGTGCACTGCTCATTTATTGGATCACACGGTCTTACAAGATCTTTAGGTGAATCAAAAAACAAGATATAGATCACAAGAACAGGAATTGCCTGTCGGTTTGAAGGATATATACCTCAAATGCGGTATTTCAGCATAGCCGGAAGTATCATACTTTTGCTTTTCAATAATAAAGCAAGTATCTATGATTACGACATTCCCTGTATTCCGCAATTTTATCAATCCGGTAAGCGTGACTAATAAAAGCGCCTCTTCCCTGTTAAACAGCAAGATTGCAAGTTCCGAAATCAAGATAAACAATCTGAATGTCAGTATTGGAAACAATCATGTATTAAAAAATATCAATCTCGAAATTCCCAACAACAAGATCACCTGTATCATCGGACCTTCGGGCTGTGGCAAATCCACTTTATTGAGGACTATCAACCGCTTGATAGATGACAATGAGCATGTTAAAGTAGAGGGAAGAATAGTTATAGATGGAGAAGATATTTATGGAAAAAAAGTGGAAGTAACACATATCCGTAAAAAAATGGGCTTGCTGTCGCAACGCCCGACTCCACTGCCGATGTCTATCTTCGACAACATTACATTCGGTTGCAAGATACATGGGATGCGAAACAAAAAACAGCTTAAACAGATAGTAGAAGAAAATTTGCAGGCTGCCGGACTTTGGGAAGAAGTAAAAGACAGGCTCCATACGCCGGCTTCAAGCCTCTCTGTGGGACAACAGCAACGTTTGTGCCTCGCCAGAGGTTTGGCTATACAGCCACAGTTCATATTGGGGGATGAATCGACGTCGGCGCTCGACCCCATATCAAGCCGCCATATAGAAGACCTGTTCGTAAGGTTGAAAGAAAAATACGGTATTGTTTTGGTGACGCACACCCTGCGGCAGGCTTTGCGTATAGCCGATCATGTTATCTTCATTTATTTGGGAGAAATTATAGAAAGCGGTCCGGCTAAAGAGCTGTTTAATAGTCCTAAACATGAATTAACCAAACAATATCTGTCAGGCGTATTCAGTTAATGCTACCTTGCCGGCTATTGCTCTATGGATATTGTCAAAGAAAATACAGTGAAATGTATAAAACAAATTTATCGTAAAAATGAAAAACAAATTATTTTTATTATACCTTGTCGTTTTTTCGCTTTATAATTCCCAATCTTTCGGACAAACAGTAAAAGCAGAGGCGGAAATTCGTTCGCGCGGAGAATACCGGGATGGCTTCAGAGAACCCTTGATCAATACGCTTAATGCTTCTTATGTGAATAATTTGCGGACAAAGCTTAATCTTTTTTACGGATCCAGGGACGTAATAGCAAAATTAACATTGTTGGACGCCCGTACATACGGAGGTACCGAGGCCGGCAAAACCGGTAACGGGACAGGCATTCTTGAAGCATGGGGCGAATACGGTCTTACACCTGAATTTTCATTCGCCATTGGCCGTCAGGGATTGGAATACGATGACAAACGTTTATTTTCATACAATGACTGGAATAATACGCCCGGCGCTCATGATCTGTTGTTATTGAAATATAAAACTCAAGGATTGACGGTACACATCGGTAGCGCCTATAACAATTCAGGGGATAGCATCCTGTTTTCCGCCCCATATACGCTATCATATAAAACATTGAATTATATATGGTTACATAAAGAATTCAGTAAAATATCCGCATCGGTTCTATGGGTGAACGACGGCTTCGAGAGAGGTTCGACCAAGCATATAGAGAAAATATACAGGAATACTGTGGGAGGCAATCTCCGGCTGACTGACAAGGAAAGCGCCTTCACATTCAAGGCAAGCGGTTATTATCAGTTTGGACACGATAAATCGGATAAAAGTCTGCGGGCTTACCTGTTATCCGCTACAGCGCAGAAATATCTGCCGGAAAAATGGTCTGTTCAGGCCGGAGGCGATATATTCTCGGGATCGAAGTATGATATAGCCACAGACAAAAGCAACACTTTCAACAAATTATATGGAACAAACCACGCCTTTAACGGTTCTATTGAATATTGGGGAACATTGCCTGCACAAGGACTGATTGATTTGTACATAGGTGCGACAGCAAAAATTTCTTCTAAAATCGATGCAAATCTCACTTTTCATAAATTCTCCACTGCCAGGGAGATAAACCAAAACGGGAATACCAATGCAGGTTCCGAAATTGATATTACCGCAAATTACAACGTAAACCGGCAATTTTCGTTGCAAGGAGGATGGAGTTCCTATTTTACAACAAAAGGAACGGATATCCTTAAAAAGAAAACAGGCGTCGATACCCGTTTTCCGCAATGGGCATATATTCAGTTGACATTTAAACCGTCATTCTTCGACAAGGAATTATAATGAACCATATACCCTGCTTGCAAGGTATAAATACCGTAAATGCGGTATTGCGACGCCATATTATAAGGAATACTTTTGTTTAATAATTTATTACAACAGATCATGAAAAAAATTTTCATTCTATTAACAGGTATTGTTTTGTTTGCAAACTGCTCTAACAGGACAAAACAGGAGACAGCAGGCGCCAACGCCGCAAATTCCGGGAAAGAACTTACCGGCGGAATACAACTTTCGGGGGCCTTTGCTCTTTATCCGATGGCTGTAAAATGGGCAGAAGAATTCCGGAAGCTTCATCCGGATGTAAGAATCGATATATCGGGAGGAGGAGCTGGAAAAGGCATGACCGACGCATTGTCAGGCGTGGTCGATATAGGTATGGTATCCAGGGAAATACATCCCGAAGAAATAACAAAGGGCGCTTTTTCTATCGCTGTGGTAAAAGACGCCGTAATTCCGACAATTAATGCGAATAATCCGGAGTTGGCGACAATCAATAAAGTAGGACTGAAAAAAGAAATCGCCGCCCGGCTATGGAACAAGGAATTTACTACTTGGGGACAAGTATTGGGTACATCGGCCAGTACGCCTGTTCATGTATTTACCCGTTCCGACGCTTGCGGCGCTGCCGAAACATTTGCCGCCTGGTTCAACAAAACACAGGAAAACCTGAGAGCTACCGCCGTATTCGGCGACCCGGGCGTTGCTTCCGCCATACAGAAAGACAAGATCGGAATAGGTTATAATAACATAGCTTACGCATACGACCAGAAAACAAAAAAACCATTTGAAGGTCTGGCCATCGTACCCATAGATGTGAATGGCAACGGTGCGATAGACCCCGAAGAAGATTTTTATGAAACCACGGAAACGTTGATAAACGCCATTAATGACGGACGTTTCCCTTCGCCTCCGGCACGCGACCTGTATCTGGTAACCAAAGGCAGACCGGCGAAACCCGAAGTAATCGCCTTTCTTGAATATGTCCTTTCGGAAGGTCAGAAATATGCAGGGGAAACCGGTTATATAGGTTTGCCCGAAGAGAAACTCAAAGCGGAAACCGGAAAGTTGACAGGAAAATAGAACATATGCAATCATTATTGGCACGGAGGGTTCTCGGAAACAAAATCGCCGGTAAATTCATGTTCGCTCTGACTATAGTATCCCTGTTCACGTTATTGGTAATGGGATTGGGGCTGTATTACAAATCGATGGCGATACTGGAAAAAAACTCTATCCGGAGTTTATTGTCGGGTTCTGTATGGAGTCCTCTTACCGGGGAATTCGGTTTTTTGTCTTTTATCCTTGGCTCTGTCTATGTTACCGTCCTGTCGGTAATCATAGCTTTGCCCGTAGCCTTGCTTACAGCATTATTTTTGACTGAAAATGCAAGATCTTGCGTAAAAAAGGCCGTATTTCCCGTATTGGATATATTGGCCGGCATTCCTTCCGTTGTATATGGATTATGGGGAATATTGATCATCGTTCCCTGGATAGCAGACAGCCTCGGTCCCCGTTTTGTGGATTACACAAGCGGATACACATTGTTAGCCGGGGGTATTGTGCTCAGTGTCATGATCATACCTTTGCTTGTAAGCCTGTTTATCGAAATATTTTCCACTGTGCCGAAAGATTTCAAGGACGCCTCGGCGTCATTGGGAGCTACACGCTGGCAAACATCCCGCCTGGTAGTTGTTCGAAAAGCTTTACCGGGCATTATCGCCGCAGTAGTATTGGCTATATCCAAAGCATTCGGTGAAACCTTGGCGGTACTTATGGTTTGCGGCAATATGGTCGAAATACCGGAATCGCTATTTGATAGCGCCTATCCTTTGCCGGCCCTTATCGCAAACAATTACGGTGAAATGTTATCGTTGCCGATGTACGAATCGGCTTTGATGTTCGCCGCTCTGGTTATGTTCGTTATCATACTCGTATTTAACGCCGTTTCGCGTATAGTCCTGCAAAAAGTGGAAAAAAAATTCAGGTTATGAAGTTTAAATTTATAGAAGAAAAGGTATTCAACCTGCTGATGATAGCGGCAACATTTGTTGTTTTCGGCTTTTTTGCAAGCATCATTTGGACAATAGCCCGGACAGGCTTTCCGTCTCTGACATGGGAAATGATCAGCGAACTGCCCGGAGGAGGATTCTATCTGGGCAAAGAAGGGGGTATATTGAATGCTATCGTGGGCTCGCTCATGATCGTGTTTTCATCTGCCTTGCTGGGACTGCTTGTCAGTATACCTGTCGTATTTTATATTAATGTATACCTGAAAAAGGATTCGAGGCTGGCATATTTCACACGATTGTCTTTTGACGTATTGTTTGGCGTCCCGTCCATTGTTTATGGTGCGTTCGCTTTTACGATCATGATTTTTTTCGGATTGAAAACATCTTTGCTGGGAGGCATTATTGTCATAACGTTGCTTATCATCCCCATTTTTGTCCGTTCGATGGACGAAGTGGCCAAGTCCTTGTCAAAAGATCTGTTGGATGCTTCCTATTCGTTGGGAGCTACCAAACTGGAAACCTGTAAAGTCGTGCTCAGACAGATAGCCCCCGGTATTGCTACGGCCACCTTGTTGTCTGTGGGCCGTGCCATCGGAGATACCGCCGGAGTTTTATTTACCGCCGGATTTACGGATAATATCCCCGAGTCGCCGGGACAGCCGGCCGCAACCTTGTCCCTGTCTGTCTTCTTTCAGCTGAGCAGCCCTATACCCGAAGTGCGCGAACGGGCCTATGCGGCGGCATTGTTGTTGACGATTATCGTATTTATACTAAGCCTTGCAGGAAGAATTATTACAAGCCGTTTTTCCAAAAACAGGATCCGGTAAAAAAACGATAATAATAATGAAGATTGATTCCCGATCAAAAGCCGTAACCGGAAACAATACTCTTTCTCTATTGCAGGTGAAAGTTGTATTTTCGGATCTATTCGCCCCCGATCATGATCCGACCGGTTTGGATATCGATTCGGATACATTCGTCGCGCAGATGCAAACCATATCGTATTATGCCGGGGAATTCCCAAGAAAAGGACTATAAAAACAGGAAAAGATCATGAGTAATAAATTAACGCACTTGAAAGAATTAGAGTCGGAATCAATATATATTCTCCGTGAAGTCGCGGCTCAGTTCGAGAAACCGGTATTGTTGTTTTCCGGAGGCAAAGATTCCATCGTAATGGCGTATTTGGCATACAAGTCCTTTTATCCGGCCGCCATTCCTTTCCCGTTCTTGCATATCGATACCGGACACAATTTTGAAGAAACCATCGCATACAGGGATGATCTGGTGAAAAAGCTCGGCGTAAAACTGATTGTAGGTTCGGTACAGGATTCTATTGATGCAGGACGCGCCGTAGAAGAAACCGGATACAATGCCAGCCGCAACAAGTTACAAACAATAACGCTGCTTGATACCCTCGAAAAATATAAATTTGATGCCGCACTGGGCGGCGCCCGCCGCGATGAAGAAAAAGCCCGGGCCAAAGAACGTTTTTTTTCACATAGGGACGAGTTTGGACAATGGGATCCGAAAAACCAGCGTCCCGAACTCTGGAACATATTCAACGGAAAAAAACAATTGGGCGAACATTTCCGTATCTTTCCTTTAAGCAACTGGACAGAAATGGATATATGGCAATACATCTTGCATGAGGATATTGAATTGCCGGGTCTCTATTATACACACGAACGCGATGTATTTGAACGCGACGGTATCTGGCTTGCCTATTATCCTTTCATGCAACTGAAACCTGGCGAAAAAGTAACCCGGAAACACATCCGTTGCCGCACTATCGGCGATATCACCTGCACAGGCGTCACTATTTCCAAAGCAAATACACTGGAAGATATTATCAGCGAGATAGCTTCATCCAGAGTGACGGAACGCGGCGGCCGGTCGGATGACAAACGGTCGGATGCTGCAATGGAAGACCGTAAAAAGGCAGGATATTTTTAATTGGCGTTTAGAAACTGTTTGAATTTTCCATGAATATTTTTTATGCAAACAACACGTGTATTTGGCTTTCACCGGTTTCCGGTTCTTCATTCATTTTTAGTCCGGTTTTGCCTGATTTTCCCCTTTTGCCCGGCTCCGGAAGCCCGCAACGATCACTTCGCAAAAAAAAATCAGTCTGAAAACAGCCCTGAAAGCGTGAACGGGCAAAATTAAAACGGCTTTCCGGATAAATTTTTAAATTAATAAAGATGAGCGGATATTTGGATATGGAGTTACTGCGCTTTACGACAGCAGGCAGTGTGGACGACGGGAAAAGTACATTGATAGGACGTTTGTTATATGATAGCAAATCAATATTCGAAGATCAGTTGGAAGCTGTAAAAACAGCCAGCGAACGGTTTGGCAACGGAGATGTAAACCTGGCTTTATTGACCGACGGACTCCGTGCCGAACGTGAACAGGGAATCACCATTGATGTGGCTTACCGCTATTTTGCCACTCCAAAGCGAAAATTTATTATTGCCGATACGCCGGGGCATATCGAATATACCCGTAATATGGTTACCGGCGCATCAACAGCCGACGCCGCCATCATTCTTGTCGACGCCCGCAATGGAATTATCGAACAGACAAAGCGCCACTCGTATATAGCTTCTTTATTGCAGCTCGGCAATGTTATCCTGGCTGTCAACAAAATGGATTTGGTCGATTTCTCGGAAAACGTATTTAACAGGATAAAGTCCGAATATGCCGAAATTGCCGAAAAATTAAATTTGAAAAATGTAGACTATATCCCGATTTCGGCACGCGACGGAGATAATGTAGTGAACCGTTCGAACCGGACAGCCTGGTACAAAGGCAAAACATTATTGAATCTACTGGAGAGCCTGCCGGTAAAGGAAGGTATCGGAACTTTTCCACTGCGCTTTCCCGTGCAATATGTTATTCGTCCGCAAAGTGACCGGTACCACGACTATCGTGCATATGCAGGACGTCTGGCAAGCGGCAGCATCAAGGTCGGTGACAAGGTCGCCATATTGCCTTCCTGCACGGAGTCCGTCGTTAAAGCGATCGATGAAGCAGACAAATCCATCAACGAAGCTTTTGCTCCGCAATCGGTAGCCATCCGTTTAAACGACAACGTGGATGTGAGCAGGGGCGACATGATAGTGAAAATCGACGATCCGCCCCGTGTCAATACCAATATATCGTTATTGGTATGCTGGTTAAATCACCGTCCGTTGAATATCGGAACAAAGTATATTATTCGCCATACAACCGACGAACTGTTCGGGATAATTAAAGATGTTTCTTTTAAAATCAATATTGATACACTGGAGAATATTGTAGATGACAAAAAAGTAAAGATGAATGACATAGCGCATATCCGGATAAAAACGTCCAGGCCTCTGAAATATGATCTTTATTCGGAAAACAGAGCTACCGGCTGCCTGGTCATCATTGATGAAGCTACATACGAAACGGTAGGCGCAGGGATGATTGTGGAGTCGTTGGAAGAAAAAACATTTTAGATACAATGAAAGAAAAAACAGACCGGTTAAACAAAGAATTTGAAAGAAATTCTCCCGAAGAGTTGATCCGTTACTTTCTTGCCAAATATGGAAAGAGAGTGGCATTGGCTTCAAGCCTTGGTCTGGAGGATCAGGTATTGACGGATATGATATCAAGAATCGATTCTTCGGCCCGCATATTCACGATAGATACAGGACGTCTTTTCCCGGAAACCTATTCGTTGATAGACAAAACGAATAGGAAGTACGGGGTAAAAATAGAAGTCTATTTTCCTTGCAACAAAGCTGTGGAAACCTATGTCGGAAAAAATGGTATAAATGCTTTTTACGGGAACATTGAAAAACGCAAGGAATGTTGCCGGGTACGCAAGATAGAACCTTTGTTACGGGCATTATCCACACTCGACGTCTGGATATGCGGGCTTCGCCAGGAACAATCCGTTACGCGTACAAGCGTGAAAGCTGTGGAGTGGGATGAAGCCAATAACTTAATCAAAATAAATCCCCTTGTTCATTGGAGCGGAAAGGATGTATGGGATTATATCGGAACCAATAAAGTTGTATACAACTCCCTTCATGACAAAGGATTCCCCAGTATAGGGTGCCAGCCTTGCACACGGGCTGTAGCCGAAGGCGAGGATATAAGGGCCGGCCGGTGGTGGTGGGAAAATCCCGAACACAAAGAATGTGGATTGCACAGAAAATGATTCTCAAAGGCCAATGCTCGTGATCGCATCTTTTCTCCGCCCGTGCAGCAGTGTCTCCGGTTTGCAAAAAGAAAAAGAGGTGATAGTCCATAAAACTTTCATATCTGTATAAAAAAGATACGGTTCACTCCATTTCCCCTAGGGAATTCACAAACAGGCAGAGTGAAACTTCTACGAGGTTTGCGGGTTTGTGCGGGATACGTTTTTTCTATTGATATGGACGCCTTACGGGCAAAAATACGGGATTCGCGGAAATTTTTTAACCGCAAAGGACGCAAAGGAAAAGAGAATGGAAAGAAAACGCGAAAAAAACGCGACCGGTTAAATCCGAAAAGACGAGCCTTGTTCCACTATTTTTGTTCCTTTTCCTCTGCTCTTGCTATAAAATCTTTCAGCTTCTCCACCATATTCGAACTTCCGCAATAAAATGGCGTACGCTGGTGCAATTCCGCCGGCTGCAGTTCCAGTATCCGGTTCACCCCGTCGGTTGCGCTGCCCCCGGCTTGTTCCGTAATAAATGCCATGGGATTGCATTCATATAATAAACGTAACTTTCCTTTAGGCGACCTGTGTGTGGACGGGTAGAAATAAATACCGCCCGTGATCAGGTTCCGGTGACAATCCGAAACCAGGCTGCCAATATAACGGGCCGTATAGGGACGGTCTTCTTTTTCTTCCTGGCAATATTTGATATAGTCTTTTACTCCCTGAGGAAAGTGTACATAGTTACCTTCATTCACAGAATATATTTTTGCGTTTTTGGGGCATCTCATACCGGGGTGCGACAGATAGAAGCTTCCGATCGCCGGATTGAGAGTAAAGCCGTTCACTCCGCGCCCGGTTGTATATACTATCATGGTAGATGTGCCATAGAGTATATATCCGGCAGCCACCTGATTAACTCCCGGTTGAAGAAAATCTTCCATAGTCACGGGAGAACCTATCGGCGATATCCGCCGGTAGATGGAAAAAATAGTGCCCACAGACACATTCACTTCAATGTTTGATGAACCGTCCAAAGGATCCATCAATACCACATATTTATTATTATGTCCCTCGTCCAGCCCCTGTATGGTTATGAAATTGTCATTTTCTTCCGAAGCAATACCGCAAACGATCTCTCTGTTTACCAATGTCTGTATAAATACATCATTAGCATACACATCAAGTTTTTTCTGTTCCTCGCCTTGCACGTTTATATTGCCTGCCGCACCCAATATATCGGCAAGCCCCGCTTTATTTACTTTATAGCTTACCACTCTGGCAGCCAGCAAAATAGAATTCAAAAGGCGGGAAAGTTCACCTGTGGAGTACTTGAAGTCCTCTTGTCTCTCAATAATGAACTCGTCGAGAGTCTTTCTTGTAATATTCTTCATTTTGTCAAATGTGTTTTACGCTATTCATGCAACAAAGATAGTGATTATTTACATTGTTTGACTCCTCAGGCCATAGGGTTTGTTTATCGACATATAAATGCCGTCTATATCCGTAAATCGGATCCGCAGCGCTTTTTTTATCAATTCTTTGCTCCTGACCCATATAAAATTTACCTTTGCAAAGCCGTTTTATCAATCAAAATCTATTATGGCCATATTATATCAAGCGGAAGGAGTAAAGCTACCCTCTATAAAAAAGCGCAAGGTTGCAAACTGGATAAAATCAGTAGCAACTTCTTACGGGAAAAAAACCGGAGATATTTCCTTTATTTTTTGTTTCGACGAAAAAATCCTGGAAATAAATAACCGCTACCTGCAACATGATTATTATACCGACATAATTACTTTCGATTATACGGAAGGAGAAGTAATATCCGGAGATATATTCATAAGCCTGGATACGGTAAAAAGCAATTCCGAACAGTTCGACACGGATTATAACGAAGAGATCCACAGGATCATGATACATGGAATTCTGCACCTGTGCGGCATAAACGACAAAACTCCGGAAGAACGCGAATTGATGACCGGATGCGAAAACAATGCGCTCAAAATGTTGGAAAGATAGAAACAGGCGCCAAACTCAAATGTTTGACCCTGAATAATTCATTGAAACAGGTATGCCGGATGCTTACAGGGCAAGTTATACCGTGCACGGCATGGTTTTGTGCATGGATGGTACATGGTAAAAAACCTCGTTCCCACCTGATTTTTCCAACAAAACAACCTCGGTAGTAATAGAATCATATAGTCCTCCAACCTCTTATGTAACATCCCCCTCAAGCCGTTTTTAATTTTTCCGGAAGAGCTTCTAACTGTCTTGTTTTCCGCTTGATTGAAATACCGCACTCCCCGTGTTACTATTATGCGTGCTGCATAAAAATGATAGGGGACTCATTGAATTCTTCATTCCCATTCTTAATTCCCATTCTTAATTCTTAATTCCTAATTCCTAATTCTTTATAAATGAGCGATAACACGGATACAATCAGGAAAATCATATAAATCGTGTTCAGACAGTGACAGCGTGGCAGGAAGAACCCGCTTTGCTTCCTGTCACTGCCGGCGCCATCATTGTTATTCATCAATCATTCGCCTGTCGAGGTTTTGAAACTCCCCGTATCAATGACAATGCAGGGAGGAATCGAATAGCGCCCAAGGCGCTACAATTCTCTGGCTACAACCGAACACACCTGACACTGAAACCGTTCTCCCGATTGTAGCTGTAGCTCGAGAACATGTAGCTGTAGTCGAAGACCAGGTTGTACGCATTCGGCCCGTTGGCGGCTGACGCTGACCAATAGCTGCCAGCACTGCCAACGTTGACCAGCTCGCCATTGCCGCTGTTGCGGTTCCCGGAAGCGGGAAAATATACGGTTTCACCGGTAGGAGAATACTTATAAGTCACAAAAGCGTCTTCGGTTTGTGAGCTACCGTTTTCTTTTATCCCCTCGATGAAAGAACCTGAACCGGACCAACCGTCGTGACGTTTCCAGACCGAACCGTCGGGCTCGTAAGGGTAAGAGTGGTAAGTGTCATCTCCCGCAAACATGTTGCTGACAGGCATCCGCCACTCGCTGATTAAGCCGCTGCCGTTAGTCAACCGGTTATCCGAAAGGTATTTGCATATATCGCCCTTGTAATGGAGACCCGACAAGGAATTTTTATCCCGACCGGTAAGCAGAGTATTATCGTCTGCGCAAGGAATACTACCCCAATCTTTATTAATGGCCTTGTCAAGGTAAGCATTGACTATGATGTCACCCGGTGTACTTGTAACATTGCCAACTTTGTATTTATAGTACTT
>JAISSD010000168.1 GCA_031273295.1 Prevotella sp. | reverse complement strand
CAAAGTAAACGTTCGACTGGGACCAAACAACTGCCACAGGCTCAAACACTTTGGGCTTCGGAACAGTAATATCAGGGCCATAACCGTCAACGCCAAGTTCACCGAAGCTGATGGTAGCGCCTATATCAACAGTAGGTTGATCGCTACCGCCTCCGCCGCCTCCACCGGTACCTGAACCCGAGCCGAACGTCAAGTTCAAGACGTACTGCTTGCCCGCCTCAAATGTCACGCCTTTATCGGCGACCTTGTTAAGATCGGCGAACTGTATGTAATAAGGCTCCTTGACGAGGTCGCCGATAGTGTAATGAAGCTCCAAACCAAACTCGTTACTGTTTTCTACGGCAGTTTCGGCAGTTTCAGCGTCATTAAGAGTCCCCGCGGTGAGCTGAGGCAAAACAAACATCCCCTGTTCGTAACTGGTGACCAACGGCAACGGCGACGGAAAAGCCTGGTTTACAGGATACCGGGTGACCGAAACGCCTGCGTCGGGCAGAACATAAGAGTAATTGTCCAATTTGGCTGGATCGGGAGTCCACACCGTGGAAGCCGAGTTCATTGGCAAATCGCCTGTAGTGTGCAGATTGCGCAACACAAGACCTGTGATGACGACAGGCTCCGTAAGACTGCTGCCGGCAGCAACAAGTACCCGTGAAAGGGCATGGCGGAACTGCAAGTTAACAGGGCCACCGTAACCGGGATCGGCGCTACCGGTCACCCGCTGGTAAGCTACCAGGAAATCCTCCTGGGCAGTGGCGCCCGTAGCCAATGGCTTGGGAACCTTGTACGTGATTGTCTGGTCTGCGTCGACCGCATCCTTGAGGCCGGCTGTAACGTTCTTGCTGACAGCAGGAGAGTAAGCCAGAAAATCCACAAAACTGCTTTTGTCAGTAGGAAAATAAGCCTGCGGAGAATAAGTCCATTTGGCAGTAGCATCGGGATCCCCGATACCACCCTCGCGGTAAACTGTAACGGCGCTGAGCAGGTAATCGTCAGCGACGGTCCAGTCGCCACCATGATTGGCGCTGACAACAAAACTCTGGATGTGTTCAGCGCCGGTAGTAGTAGCCTTCAAGGAAGACATCGCGCCCTGAGCGCGAAAACCAATAGCGCGAGAACCTGCAGGGACGTCAGAGACATCATCCTGCGAACAACCGGAAAGCAAAAGCAGCCCGGACAAGAACAACCCCGGTAAAAACCGGAAAACGAGATTTCGTCTTTTTAAAATCATAACTCTCTCTTTTTAAGTTAATAAATTAAATAATTAAACAACATATATATAAGCCGGGATAACTCCCGAACGAATAATTTCCTTTTTCTTGATGACAATTGTCGAAAAATTGATTTCAGCCGCCACCGGATATGTTTACGTTCAGTCATCAGCATTTTCTTAAATTCCTCAATTTCCTTAACATCCTTAAATTCTTCATTCTCAATTGATTCATACCTTGGGAGAATAGGGATCGATAGGGCCAGTCCCCGTCCCCGTAGTTTTTATTCCAGCGACCTTTATTCCTGTACCTGTGCCCGAAGAAACGGGTAAACGTTTTTCGAAGTACAGATCCTGTTGCCGATATTGTTTTATGCATGGAGTATGTGATATTGTTTTTGCACATTATTTGTTATTGTTTGGTCGCTCTGTAATATAGTATATATTATCCAACAAAAGTATTTAATCCGGCTGACTGGTCTGTTACACATTTCCGCCTTTTTATGTTCAATTGTCGGAATTCAGATAAAGAATCGAACAAAGAGATGTCATGACGGTTTTGTAAAAGGCATATGCAGGGGTGTAAAAAAGACTTTCAAAACTTCGTTCAAAAAATATCACCGCAGGCAGTTTTTAACGCAAAGGATGCAAAGTAAATTCTTTGTGCCCTTTGTGCCCTTTGTGATACCTTTGTGCTCTTTGTGTTAAATGAATTTGGCCGTTCTTTTTTCTTGCAGTGCGACAATTTGAGGTAATGAGTCCCCTATCATTTTCATGCAGCACGCATAATAGTAACACAGGGAGTGCGGTATTTCAATTGAGCGGCTTGAGGGGAGATGTTACATAAGAGGATGCAAAGTAAATTCTTTGTGCCCTTTGTGATACCTTTGTGCCCTTTGTGTTAAATGAATTTGGCCGTTCTTTTTTCTTGCAGTGCGACAATTTGAGGTAATGAGTCCCCTATCATTTCATGCAGCACGCATGATAGTAACACGGGGAGTGCGGTATTTCAATTGAGCGGCTTGAGGGGAGATGTTACATAAGAGGTTTCTTACCATACACCATTCATGCACAAAACCATGCCGTGCACGGTATAACACAACGCGTATCACAAAGAACACAAAGTATTTCTTTTGCGTTCTTTGCGGGTACTTTGCATCCTTATACGTTAAAAATTTTGGAATACATCCCCGCTGTCGGGGTTGAGAGGAGAGGGGGGCGCATTTACCCCCAATCATTTTGCTTCATTGGGAGATAACGGCAATCGGAATATAAAAAGCCGGCAAGTTTTGACTCGCCGGCTCTTCTGCTTTCCATTATCTGGAAAATCCGCGGATTATTTTACCTCCCACACGTCTTTCGTCATCAGGTAATCCCTTAGTTTGCGCACAGGATTTTTCGCTTGCACATCTTTAATCTGATCTGCCACACTCTGATCATAAGCAGGGGCTTCCACATCGCGGATAACGCCTAAAGCTAAAGGTAAACCGTTTTCGGGGGACATCAATCCCAGCTTCATATGCAACGTATTGTCCAACGTAGTGGCGTCGTGGACGAGTACATCATCCATTGTCGATCCGTTTTGCCCGATGATCACATCTTTTATTTGCCATCCGTCCAAAACAAGGCCTCTGTCTTTGTTTGCTCCAAACAACATTTTCTCTCCATGCTTGAGGAATATTGTGCGGTCGGTTCTCCATGCCTTATCCACAATATTATCATGAATGGCGTCGTTAAATATCACGCAATTTTGAAGAATTTCCACCACTGATGCGCCTTTATGTCTGGCCGCATGAACAAGAATCCCGGTCGTATTGGCCAGATCCACGTCGATACAGCGGGCAAAAAATTTACCGCGTGCGCCTAACGCGAGTTCGACGGGATGAAACGGATCTTCGACAGTGCCATACGGCGAAGATTTGGAAACAAAGCCTCTGGCAGACGTCGGGGAAAATTGCCCCTTTGTTAATCCGTATATTTTATTGTTTAGCAGCAAGATATTTATATCCACATTGCGGCGGATTGCATGGATGAAATGATTTCCTCCGATTGCCAGGCAATCTCCGTCGCCTGTTGTCAACCATACGGACAATTCCGGCTTGGCTGTCTTGACCCCTGTGGCAACAGCGGCTCCGCGTCCATGAATGGTATGGAACCCGTATGTATTCATATAGTAAGGCAGGCGCGAAGAACATCCGATACCCGATATGACCGCAGTTTTATGCGGCGGAATATTCAACTCTGCCATTGCTTTATGCAGGCAGTTGAGAAGGGCATGGTCTCCACATCCGGGACACCAGCGCACATATTGATCGCTTTTATAATCTTTGGCCTGACGGGAAGAGGCCGGGTTCAAATTTACATCCATGGTTTTACTCTCCTAATTTCTTTGTGAATGCTTCTATCAGGCCGGATACGGCAAAAGGCTGGCCTTCAACCCTGTTATAACGGGAAATCTGTAACCCCGGTATTTTTTCCAGCAGATAACCGGCAAACTGCCCGTTATTCTGCTCTGCCACAATGATTTTCTTGAATTTCTTAAGTATCGAAGCCGTATTACCGGGTAACGGGCTGATAAACCGGAAATGGGCAAGAGCAACTTTCTGTCCGGCCTCATTCATCTTTTCCACAGCTTCGCGGAGGTGTCCGTATGTGCCTCCCCAACCCACAACAAGCAAGTCGGCGTTTTCGCTCCCTGTTAATTCCAGTTGCGGAATAAAACCGGCTATTTTATCGACCTTTGCCTGACGTACATCCCCCATCTTTTGATGATTGGCCGCATCTGTCGATATGGCTCCGGTATTGTAATCTTTTTCGAGGCCTCCTATGCGGTGTGTATAACCTTCGAGTCCGGCTTCGGCCCAATAGCGCGCCATTGTTTCATCATCGCGCAATGCGCTGCGCCACTCATTGCCCTTGTATTGGCTTGCGTCATGCGGCGTTATGGGCGGATATTTATCCAAATCCGGTATGCGCCATGCCGATGAGCCATTCGCTATATAACCGTCGGTCAACAATATAACCGGAGTTATATGTTCCAATGCTATTTTGGACGCCCAGTATGCCATGTCGAAACAATCGGTAGGGCTGGCGGCGGCCATTACCACAATCGGACTTTCTCCATTACGTCCATATAATGCCTGACGGAGGTCTGTCTGTTCCGTTTTTGTCGGCAGGCCCGTCGAAGGCCCCCCGCGCTGAACGTCAACTACAACAAGCGGAAGTTCCGCCATTACGGCAAGGCCTATAGCCTCTCCTTTTAGCGCCAATCCCGGGCCTGAAGTTGTCGTGACTGCCAAGCTTCCTGCAAAGCTTGCTCCGATGGCCGTACACACTCCCGCTATTTCGTCTTCCACCTGAATAGCTTTGATTCCCAATTGTTTAAATTTAACAAGTTCCTGTAATATGTCGGTGGCCGGCGTAATAGGGTATGAACCCAGGAAAAGCGGCTTTCCCGATTTTTCGGAAGCGGCAATCAGCCCGTAGGCTGTGGCCGTGTTACCATTCACGTCCAGATAAAAACCTTTGTCAACGTTTACGGTCTCTACACGGTATGACGATATTGTCATATCTGTGTTCTGCCCGTAATTAAACCCGTCTGCGAGTACTTTCAAGTTGGCTTCTACCAACACCGGTTTTTTTGCAAATTTCGCAGACAACATGTGGTTGGCGACATTGAGTGGGCGATTGAATAACCAGCAAACGAGGCCTAAAGCAAACATGTTTTTACTGCGGACGCGCGATTTCATATCCATATCCATTCCGTCCAAACTGCTCTTGGTCAAAGAGGTGATGGGAACGGGTATTACTTGCTGTGTGGCAAGGCCCAATTCGGCAAAAGGATCTTCTGTGGTAAACAGAGCTTTTTCCAGGTCTCTTTTCTGAAAAGAATCCGTATCAATAACTATGACGGAATCTTTTTTCAGAAAATTGACATTCACTTTTAATGCGGCCGGATTCATCGCGACCAATACATCTGCTTTGTCTCCGGAGTTATAGATCTGATTTCCCAGATGCACCTGAAATCCGGAAACGCCGGAAAGTGTGCCTTGCGGGGCTCTGATTTCTGCCGGATAATCCGGAAAAGTGGCAATCTGGTTTCCGAATATTGCCGAAAGGTTGGAAAAGATGGTTCCGGTTAACTGCATTCCATCTCCCGAATCACCTGAAAAACGTATGACTATGTCCTTTACGTCTTTAATTTTTACTGTGTTTTGCATTACTCATTCTATAAATAACAGATAGCATCTTAATTCAGGCACAAAGGAAAAAAGTATTCATGAATAAACAAATTAATTTGAATAAAAAAAATGATCGAATAATACTTTTTACTTCGGGTTGTATTGTTTGGCTGAAAAGGATTGAAGCGCTTTTTTTATTTATTGATATTGCCGGTTTCCTTTTGTCCTTCTGTTGATATTATTTTGGTTATTAACCGGAAGAGTATATTTAGTAATTACCTATGCCTTGAATTCTGTTGACGAAACTGCTGTATCGACAGTCGGTGTTCTGGTCTTCAAGGACGGACCCAATGCCAATGCCAACGACGACACATACCTGTGTTATGCGGCTGTAACCGAGCCGTCAAAAATCACCGGTGCGGGTAGTACCAAGACTTTCGATGTTGACTTGCGGGCGGCTGGCAACATTACCGGCGCTTATGTGATAAATGCTCTTACGCATCGAACCGACAGACTGTTCGTCCGTTCGTTGTTGTTGAACGGGTTCACGTTGTCGTAGTTGACGTTCAGGTTGTACGCGTTTCCGGTGTTGGCTGACGACGACCAATAGTTGCCGTTGTTGCCAACGTTGTTCAGGTTGCCATTGTCGTTGTTGCGGTTCCCTGAAGCGGGAAAGTCTGAACACGATTTACAGGATTAAAGGATTCAGGAATTGCTGCGGATCAAATTGACTGCAATAATTTTTAATACATTGTAAAACATGTATTTGTAATGTATTACGAACACAATCAGGAAAATCCTTTAATCCCTTAAATCGTGTTCAGACAGACAGCGCGGCAGGAAAACCCCGGTTTGCTTCCTGCCGCCACCCTCATTTTATTCATTAATCACCCGCCTGTCAAGATATTGAAACCTCCCCGCATTAATGACAATGCGGGAAGGTAATAAATCAAATGAATCGAATGCGCGTCTCCGACGCTACAATTCTCTGGCTACAACCGAACACACCTGACACTCTGGCCGACCGTCCGATCGCGGCTGAAGTTCGGGTCCACGCTGTTGTAGTAGAAGCACAGGTTGTACGCGTTCCCGGTGTAGGCCGACGATGACCAGTAGTAGCCGCTGTAGCCAACGCTACCCAGGTCGCCATTGCCGAGGTCGCGGCCCCCGGAAGCGGGAAAGAGCGGAGGGGAGGAAGCAGCATCAAGATAGCCGGTTAAAGTATAAGAATGGTTCCCTGACAATTCGTATGTCCCGTTTTCAACATTGCCACTGCCGGGATCAGTGAAAGTACCACTGCTGTAGTCATCATTGCGCCATTTGGTGGTGTAATCACCTACCGCGACGGCAGGATCGGGATCGTCAACAGTATTTCCGTTAACACCGCTGGCGCCGAACTCGCGAGAAGTTGGCAAACGCCAATCGTCAAGGGTTACACCGCTATTACTACTGGCAGTCCTCTTGTCGGCAAGGTATCTACAAATGTCGCCCCGGTAAGTGGCATACA
>JAISSD010000156.1 GCA_031273295.1 Prevotella sp. | reverse complement strand
CCCACCAGATTCCGTTTAGTGGTATAGTCCGAATGTCCCATAATTTTATCGACCGTTGCATTGGGCATTTGCATCCGGTACCGATACCATGTCAACGACCAGATGATATGGCTTGCACCGGTTGCCTTTACCATGCTGACAAAGGCTTCGACATCAAAGTCATTCGTCGCGGTTTCCATATCTTTTTTATCGCCATGCTCCGGGTATCCCCATGTGCCGTATTGGAAAAATAAGCCGTATCCACGCTGAAATAGGTTGATACCCGTTTGCGAGCGAAAGGCCGCAACCCTACTTTTATACGCAGCTAAATCGGCAGTACGAACAATATCCAATCCCTTGATGAGAGCCGTTCCGCTTCCGCTGATTTTAGTCAATTTAAGCGTACTGACGCCCGAGGGAATTTGAATATAAGAAACTTCGGCTTTTTCCCAACCTTTTCCGGCCGTTGTAAACGTAGTCGAAGTGGCTTTGCCGCTCTGTGAAACTTCAATTTGGTAGGTACTTGCAGCGCTTGTTGAGATGTGGAGCCATCCTGAATATACAGCTGCACCTGGCGAATTCAGGTTCCACCGCAGGTAGGAGCTATCGCCAAAATTTTGTAACCACAAGTATTTTGGTGTTGGGACTGGGTAAACCGTTATTTCCGCGCTTCTATCCGCTGCACCGGCTGGCAGCATTTCGAGATTGTCGGTTTCCCTGTCAGGATTCAGTGTAAAAACTTCCGCCTCATGCACGCTTACGAATGAGAAACTTGGCGCCGCATAAGCATTATTAACTAACCAAAGGGAAGCTATCAACCACAGGGTCAAATATATGAGATATTTTTGCATACAAAAAGCATTATTTTGCTGTAAAAGTAGCAGAAAATGACCAAGGAAAACAGATTGTAATTAACAACTTTCAGCATTATATTCAGATTTATCTTTATCTTTACACAAAAAAGAATGAAAATTTTGGAACAATGAGTAAGGCGCCTTTAATAAGAGTCAAGTATTCGTTGGCTACATTGGATGTGGCTAATGATGAAATTCCCAGTTTTTATAACCCTTTGCATTATCATCCCGAGCTGGAACTGACTTATATTGAGCAGAGTTCGGGTATGCGGATCGTGGGCGACAGCATTGAGTCTTTTCAACCCGGCGATCTTGTTTTAGTGGGTTCCAAGATACCACATATCTGGAAAAACGATATTGAGTATATCAACGGCAAGGCGGTTTTTGCCAAGGCGGTGGTCATTAAATTCCTGCCTGATTTCGCAGGGAATCAGTTATGGAATATTCCGGAGATGGATAAAATACGGAGTTTAATCTATGATTTGGCTCCGTATGGCTTCAAATTGGAAGGAGCGACCAAAGATATAGTTGCCGCAAAAATGAAAATCTTGTTGGCAAAATCTCCGGCAAAACAGATCATCCATCTGTTGGAAATACTTGATATCATGTCTGAAGCCGAAAAATACCGGCTGCTATCGAAATTCCAGGTTTCGCAAAATGAGAAAGATGGTGACAAGATCAATCTTATCCTGTCTTTTTTACAAACCAATTTCGCCAGGAAAATCAGCCTGAAAAACATTGCTGACAAGGCTTGTATGCATCAAAATTCGCTGTGTACCTACTTTAAAAAGGAAACAGGGAAAACGATTTTCGACGTCCTGCACGAAATACGGCTGAAACAGGCTTGCCATTTGCTACTCACCACCGACGACAGTATCGCCGTGATCAGCTCGAAAGTCGGTTTTTACAGCCAAACCCTGTTTAACCGGAAATTCAAAGAAGTATGCGGCACTACACCGCTATTATACAGAAAAAAGAAGAAGCTGATAGACAGTGAAGAAGAGTGGTAAAAGCTATTCTGATTTCTGCTAACACGTACCATGTCGCCTTTCCCCCCAAATTTATAGCATTTCCGCCCTTTTCTGGGCTGTATATCAGCTGTAACTTTGTCGTGTTAAATTCAATGAGGAATGAAAATGTGGAAGAGAATCAGCTTTTTGACGCTGTTTTTAGTGTGTTTCTCCCTCTCCGGAAAACCACAGCCTGATGCGAAAAAAGATTGGGGGACGGCAATAGGGTTGACTTTGGGGAGCAATGTCGCCGTCTGGTCTTTCAACAGGTTTATTGTCCGGTCCGACTTTGCCTATATAGGGCTTCATACCGTGAAAGAGAACTTCAAAAATGGATTTGTTTGGGATAACGACAAGGTAGGGACAAATATGTTTGGACATCCCTATCATGGCAGCCTTTATTTCAATGCGGCACGTTCCAACGGGTTTTCGTTCTGGGAAGCAGGCGGCTTTGGCCTGGGCGGTAGCCTGATGTGGGAAATGTTGATGGAAAATGAATATCCCTCGATAAATGATATCGTCACTACACCTGTCGGGGGACTGATTTTAGGGGAAACCCTTTACAGGCTGTCAGACTTTATTTTAGACGATAGAGCCGTTGGGGTTGAGCGGTTTGGGCGCGAACTGACCGGACTGATCGTTTCACCCGTCCGCGGTATAAACCGGATTATTCGCGGCGATGCGTGGCGAAAAAGGAACGCTTCCGGCAGGCAGTTCGGCATACCGGACGTAAGCGTTAGGGTTGCCGTCGGGATGAGGGCGCTTGAATTGAAAGATGAACTGTTTGACAAGGGCGTTGGGATGACGACAAATCTACAAGTGGAATATGGAGACCGTTTTGCTACCGAAACAGAGAAGCCTTACGATTACTTCATGTTTAATGCCAACCTGCACGTTCAGAAAATGCAACCTCTTCTCGGTCAGATCAATATAAAAGGGCGTCTGTATTCCACCGGATTAATGGATTCCCGGAAAGACTTCCTGAGCCTGGGCGTTTACCAGCATTTCGACTATTATGATTCCGACATCATTTCAGCCGTTTCGCCGTACGTACCCTATCGCTTTTGCGCCCCTGCCTCCTTTGGGGTGGGACTTGTTTACGACAATAAACGGTTCAGGAAGTGGAAGATAGATTCTTTTTTTCATGCGAATGTGATTCTTATGGGCGCATCGCTTAGCGACCATTACGTGGTGGATGACAGAAACTATAACCTGGCAAACGGTTTCAGTTGGCAATGGGGCATCAATTTGTCTAACAAAAAGA
>JAISSD010000153.1 GCA_031273295.1 Prevotella sp. | reverse complement strand
TCGGCAAGAATTGCCCCGTTATAATTTTGCAGCATTTTTATCAAACTGATAACGCCCTTTTGCTGATATGGATATAGCGTTTGATAAACAACGGTTTCGCTCAAATGTTTCATTTCGCGCTTAAAATCTTCAGAAGTAGAAAAATCCAAGTCTTTTTTAAACATTTCATACAAAACCTTATAGTACAAATCTTCGGGAGAATATTCTTTGAAAAGATTGCTAATCAATTCAATAATAAAATCTTTGGTAGTGGTTTTAGTTTTGTCTTTTCGCTCAATTTTGTCCGAAGCAACATTTTTCCACAGGTTTTCAAACCATTTTTTCACTTCTTGCCAATCCGTATTATCGCTAAAAGCTGCAACATTGAGTTCCACGTTTCCGCTTTCGCGCATACCAAGTCCCGCATCGGTAAGATTGCTACTTCCAATAATTTGATAATTTTTGCGCGAATCGGTGTCTTTGTATATATACGATTTAGCGTGGCAAAAGTTTTTCTGCACGGTTTTCAGCTCTACCTTGTCTTGCTTGAGAAAATCAATGGCTTTTTTAGCATTTTGACTTAAATTCAAAGTACTCATAATTCCGGCATCACCATTCAGCAAGTTTATAGCCTTGTTCTGCTCATTTTCATCATTCATCAAATTACCAAGCACAAGGCGAAAATTTGCCATATCATTGATTTCATCTTTCAACAATGCCAAGGCATTGACAGAGAAAAAACCTGTAACAGCATCTAAGTCACCGCTTTCAGTATATTTTCGAATGAAATCGAATACCTTATATAATTCTCCGTTTTCTTTTTGAGTTTTATTGTCAAGTAACATCGTATTATTTTTTAGTTGATACAAGTAAGTCTTTTACATCCGCATCCAGCAATTCTGCTATCTCAAACAGCGCTTTAGTGGAGGTTGTGTGACGTTGGAGCGCCAACGCGAAATAGGTGCGACATCATAATTCAGGGTATCCGCCAACTATTTACCTGTCTTGTTCTGTTCCACAAGAGCTCCTTTTAGTCGATTAATCTGTTTCATTGCTTTGTTTTCTTGATAACAAGCGCGAAGATATTGATATTTTTTTTGTTTTTCCCAAAAAATACGTATCTTTGTCGTGAGTTATTTGAAACAATGGTAAAACGCAGCAGAGCAAAGTAGTTCGCTCGTTTCTATATCGTTACCCATTGTGGATACTTTTGCAGATAATTTTTTGTTTTTCAATGGCTTGAAAATAAAAATTACTATTTTTGTGTTTTATAAACAAGTAACAATCAGCCATCGAATTATACGTGTCACAAAATAAAACGATGTGTGCACTGTGCATTGGGCTATGTGTACTCTCAGTATTCTTTTTTGCGTCGTGTTCTAACCGGAAGAACACCGCTCTGACACGCTTCTACCATTCGGTAAATACCCGCTACAATATATATTTTAACGCCAATGAAGCCTATAAGGAAAGCATAAAGGCGCGAAGCCTGAATCAGGAAGATAATTTGTCGCAGATGCTGTATGTGTTTCCCGATAATTCAGACTCTGTCGCAATGCAGACTCCGGGAGGAGACTTTACAACAGTTATAGATAAAACTACAAAGGCGATAAAACTGCATTCCATCAAGGCAAAACCCCGCCGCGACCCTAAACGCAGAAACGACGAAAAATATCAGGCATGGCTCGGACAAAAGGAATATACGCCTTTTATGGACAAGGTATGGCTTTTGCTGGCCAAAGCTGAATTTTATGAAGCCAATTACCTGCAGGCTATAACCGCGTTCATGCATATCTCCCGGATTTACGGTACCAATCCCGGTATTGTGGCCGAATGCCAATTGTGGACAAGCAGGGCGTACACCGAAATGGGATGGATGTACGAGGCAGGAAACATACTGCATCAAATGGAAATCGCCGGAGGCGCGCCTGATAGCCGGAAAGCATTATATTCGGCCGTAAAAGCGAATTACCTGATCAGGAACAGGGAATACACGGAAGCCATCCCTCATCTGGAATACGCTATAAAGAAAGAGAAAGACAAACATCAGAAACTCCGTCTCAAATACCTGCTTGGACAATTGTATCTGGAAACAGGAGATAAAGCCGCTGCCGGTAAAGCCTTTGCAGCCGTATACGGGATGAACACGCCCTACAAATTCACATTCAACGCCAAATTGCAGGAATTGCAGCTGGATACCTCCAAGAAAACAGCCGATGTGATTGCTTCCCTTGCCGGCATGGCCAAAAGTTCAAAAAATGAAGAATACAAAGACCGGATATACACTACTATCGGAAACATATACCTTCAGCGCCAGGATACCGCCAAAGCCATAGAAAGTTATAAAACCGCAATAAAAGAGAGTGTGCGTAACGGCTACGATAAAGCAATGGCGCAGGTCTCGCTGGGTGACATTTACTTTCACCGGAGGGATTTCATACCTGCCCAACCCTGTTATTCCGAAGCTTTGCCTCAATTGAAAAAGTCAGATACAAATTACCCCCGTGTATCTTTTCGTTCCGGGATTCTGGACGAGCTGGTCGTACATGCCAAAGTTGTGCATGAACAGGATAGCTTGCAATATCTGGCCGGTCTTCCGGAAGAACAGCGTCTGGAAATTATACGCAAGAAGGTCGAAGAACTCCGGAAAGAGGAAGAAAGGCGCCTGAAAGAAGAGGACAGACAGAAACGGCAAGAACAGGAAGAACAAGGAAATCGGATCACAAGTTGGGATCAATTGGAAACGGGGGCTTTTTACGACCCTTCAAAAAAACAGGCGTCCCGGACAGGCAGCTTCGAACAGCAAGGTTCGGACGCGCAATTCTATTTCTATAATGAACAGACTGTCGCTCAAGGAAAAATCGCTTTTCAAAAACAATGGGGTAACCGCAAACAGGAAGATGACTGGCGCAGGCGCAGCAAGCCGGGAACATCGTCTTTGGATAGATTGGACGATGCCGGGCAATCCACCGCGGTAAGCGCTGACAAGGTAGATCTACAATCAGGAAGCGTGCCGAATCAAGAAGAAAAGAGCATTGTGGAAGATATGTACTATGTCGACTATTATTTACAGCAGTTACCCTTCACGGAGGAGGCTATAAAAGATTCGAACGTATTGATTGAGAACGCCTTGTTCAACATGGGGAAAATCTATAAAGACAAACTGGAAGACATGTCTCCTGCGATAGAGATGTTCAATACCGATATAAGGCGCTTCCCGGACACGCCCAATCTGGAAGAAATATATTACCTGTTGTTGTTGATATACATGCAAGCCGGCAATCAGGATATGCAAGCATTTTACCGGAATAAATTACTGACTGAATTTCCCCGGGGACAGTATGCAGTTCCACTATCCGAACCCGATTTCGAATGGAATTTCAGGCATATGCCATTGTTGCAGGATTCGCTCTACAACTCGGCGTACGACGCCTATCGGAGAGCCGATGTGCAGACTGTAAGAAACAGCTATCAGGCCATGAAAACCAAATATCCGTTTACGGATATGATGCCTAAATTTGCTTTCCTGAATGCGCTCTCTTATGCTCAGACCCGCGATGCGAAAACATTGGAAGATAATCTGGCCGGATTGGTAGAAAAATACCCGAAAGCAGACGTCACGCCTTTAGCCGCAGAAATACTGAAAAGGATAAAAGAAGGCGGGATCATATTGTCGGACGGTACGCCTGTTACGGATTTTGATTGGAGCAAAGCTTATCCGGGCGATAATACGACGGCGGACGAAAACGGAAAGGTTCCGGCATACAGCGACAGCCTGAATACGGAATACCTGTTGCTGCTGATGTATAAATCGAATACAATAAACAGAAATGAACTGCTTTATCAGGTTGCCGATTATAATTTCTCAAATTATGTGATACAGACATTCGATTTGAATTTCGAGACCGATCCGCCTTACGATATTTTGCAGATAAAAGGATTCGGGTCGTTTGCCGGTATAAGGTCGTATATAAACAGGGCTTTCGACAAGGAGGGACTGATGCGCCGGATAGATACATCCGTACTTGTTTTGCCTGTTTCCGTGGACAACTATACAAAAATGTCGCCAAGACTGGTACAGGGACTGGAGCGGTATATGATTTTCTTTGCTGAACATTACGGAACACAATTGCCCCGGTTAATCGCGCATTGGAATAAAAAAGGAGGGATTGATAATCCGAAGGAACAACCGGATACGGACGAGCCGGATGCCGTATTGCCTGAACCGGCTGACGATACAGAACATCCGCAAACAGGGATCACATTCCTGCCTGCCGAAGTCAAGAAAAATGACGCGGCAGTCACACAACCTGCAAAACCTGCGAAAGAGAAACAAATAAACGTGGATGACCTGCTAACCAAAGAGCAACAGGAAAAAGCAGGTAAAATAAACGATGCGATGGAATCGGTTGAAGATATTATAAACAATCCTGTCGATGGTATCAAAAACCTGTTCAATAAATATAAAAACAGGGAAAAACCGACCAAAGAAGAAAAGGCTGAGCAGAAAGAACGGCAAAGATCGGAAAAACAGCGTCAGAAAGAACTGAAAGCAATGGAAAAAGCCGGACAGGACTCGATAAACAGAGTTGAAAAGGCAATTCAAGATTCCATAAAAGCTGAAGAGAAACAAAAGCAGCGACAATTGCAATTGGAACATCAACAGAAAAAAGAAGCGGAACGGACTGCCGTCAAAGCAAAAGAAGACGAACGCAAGCAAAAAGAAAACGAGCGTAAAGAAAAAGAGAAAGTCCGCAAAGCTGAACGCAAAGAAAAAGAGCGTCTGCAAAAAGAACGACTACGCCAACGTGAAAAAGAACGCAAAGAAAAAGAGAAACAAGCCGGAGAAAAACGAAAAAAACAGGAAAAAACAGAAAAAAACAGGTAATAATGCCTTATTTTAGCTACTTTAGTTAAAATTTTTTATATTCATAGTGGATATGACAAAAAAAAATGATTAATTTGCCATGCGAAAAACATAAGGATTACCTTCATCCATTAAAAACTAACTATATGAATGAGAACCTGGAACCCAAATTGCCTGTGGGAGAATCTTCTGACGAGAACAAAGCCGTAGAAACAACAGTTGAAACGGCAGAGAGTGCGCTTGCTGAAAAAGGAGATCCGGCCGAAGATAGCGAGCCTGTAAAAGAGGTAGAGGCTGCTGAAGAAGCAGAACCGGCAAAAGAAACCGGCACAGCCGCAGAAAATGACGAGCTAACTGAAAAAGTTGAAGCAGAAACAGAGGCGGAAACGGAAGAGTCGAACAAGACAGTCGAGAAAGACGAACCGGACGACGGCACAGAGCAACCAAAGGCGGCGACAGAGGCGCCTGTGGTAAAGCATGCATCTTTGACAAAAGATGAAATAATAGAAAAATTAAAAATTCTGGCGTCGCAGGCGGAATTGCCTTCGCGCACTGATGTGGAAGTCTTGAAACAGGCGTATTACAAACTTCGCTCTACCGGTGTGGAGGCGGAGAAAACCGCGTTTGTAGAAGCCGGGAATGACGTCGGTACCTTCACGCCTACCCCTGACCCCGGCGAAGATGTGGTAAAAACCTTTTTAAACGAGATAAAAGAAAAACGGGCAAACCATGCTATTGCCGAGGACAGGCTTAAAGAAGAAAATTATAATAAAAAACTCCGGATAATAGATTCGATAAAGAATCTGACCGAAAGTCCGGATGATTTTAACAAGCTGTACAAAGAATTCAAAGATCTGCAACAGAAATGGAACGATATTGCATTGGTTCCCCAGTCGAAAGTGAAAGAATTGTGGAAATCATATCAGATCTACACGGAAAAATTCTATGATCTGATAAAGATCAACAACGAGTTCCGCGATTATGACTTCAAGAAAAACTTGGAACTGAAAACAGGTATAATCGAAGCCGTGGAGAAACTGATGGATGACCCTGACGCGGTATCAGCGTTTCACCAGCTTCAAAACTTTCATCAGCAGTGGCGCGAAATAGGTCCGGTATCCAGAGAACTCAGGGAAGAAACCTGGACTCGCTTCAAGGATGCATCCACAGCCATAAATAAAAAATACCAGATCCATTTCGAATCCCTGAAAGGAAAAGAAGAAGAAAATCTGGCTGAAAAGACGGCTATCTGCGAAACGCTGAAAGCTATCGATTACTCTACGCTCGTTTCATTCAAGGATTGGGACGAAAAGGGTAAAGCGGTGATTCAGTTGCAGGCTAAATGGAAAACCATCGGTTTTGTTCCCAAGAAAGTGAATACGCAGATATTTGAAGAATTCAGGGCGTTATGCGATACGTTTTTTGAACGTAAAAGCGAATTTTTTAAAGGGATCAGAGATGAAATGGATATCAACCTGGATAAGAAACGTTCATTGTGCGAACAGGCCAAAATGCTGAAAGACAGCATAGAATGGAAATCCACGGCAGATAAACTGATCGCCATACAAAAAGAATGGAAAACCATTGGCCCTGTTCCCCGCAAATATTCGGATGCTATATGGAAAGAATTTGTGACCGCCTGCGACTATTTCTTCGAACAGAAAAAGAAAAACGAATCTTCGCAAAAATGTGAAGAACAGGAAAATCTCGCGGCAAAGAAAGAGATCATTGAAAAAATAAAGAACATTGACCAGTCTTTGACGACAGCTGAGACCATTGCCCAAGTGCGCGCCCTGGCCGATGAATTTCATAAAATAGGATTCGTTCCTTTCAAAGAAAAGGACAGGATATATAAAGAACTTCACCAGGTTATGGATGCTCATTACGATCGGCTGAATGTGGACAAGACGGAACGCCGTTTCGAAACTTTCAAATCGAATATGAAGGATATGTCGAAGCAAGACAATCCCAAGCGGGTATTGTACAAGGAAAGAGACCATCTGATGCACCAGTACAACAAGGTGAAAACAGACCTTCAGACTTATGAAAACAATATGAACTTCCTTTCCGTATCTTCGAAGGGCGGAGGAGGCCTGTTAAAGGACATAACGCACAAGATTGAGAATCTGAAGAATGAGATGGACCTGCTTGTAAAGAAAATAAACGCAATAGACGAAAACCTGAACGAATTGGAAAAATAGAAAGGATCTCTACGCAAAAATATGGAAAAAGAGGTTGTTCACTTTTTGGAACAGCCTCTTTGTTTATTTTTGAAACAGTTTTCTACCAATCAAGTAGAAAACCGAATAATTACCTATCCATGCAGTATATCCGGTAAAAATTCAGTAAATAGTGGATTTCACATTCATTCTACTTGATTATTTGGGATATTGTATGGCATAAAATCTGAGATTTTGTTTACATTTGCATATATCACCTATAAAATAATGATCATGGAAAATAATAAATTCTTGGCGCTCATCCGGAACGGAATATGTGACAACTGGGAACGTCCCGCACTGACAGACTATAACGGAGAAACATACCTGTATAAGGATTTCGCGAAGAAAATAGCTCAATTGCACATCCTGTTCGATAGTCTTGACGTAAAGAAAGGGGATAAAATAGCTATCTGCGGCAAAAATTCGTCCAATTGGGTTGTGGCCTTTTTCGGTTCCCTTACTTATGGTGCGGTTATAACCACTATCCTGCATGATTTCAGCGGAGACAGTATCCATTCTCTTGTAAATCACTCCGATACCAAAGTGCTGTTTGCGGATGAATACGTATGGTCAAAAATAAATCCGGTGCAAATGCCGGCGTTGGAAGCCATTTTGTTGATAGATGACTTTTCGGCGCAAAAATCACGTTCGGCTGAATTCCTTGAATCCTGCTCCAATCCCGAACGGGCTTTCAACCTGAAGTACCCGGAAGGTTTTTCGAAAGAAGATGTTATTGTGCATGACGAATCGCCTGAAGAACTGGCTGTTCTTAACTATACATCGGGCACAACAAGCAATCCTAAAGGCGTAATGATACCCTACCGCAGTTTATGGTCGAATACCCGTTTCGCAATAGATAATATCCCGTTTGTAAAAGCCGGGGATGGAGTGGTGTGCATGTTGCCGATGGCGCATATGTACGGGCTTGCCTTCGAGGTATTGCTTTCCATAGCAAAGGGATGCCACATTCATTACCTGACACGTGTGCCTTCACCTCAGATCATCATGGATGCTTTTTCTAAAGTGAACCCCACGATTGTACTGGCTGTTCCGCTGATTATCGAAAAGATCATCCAAATGCGGGTTTTTCCCGAGTTAAAAAAACAACCCGTGAAAACGCTTGTAAAGATTCCGTTCTTCAAGAAGAAAATATACAAAAAAGTGGCGGACAAGCTAATCCCGATGTTTGGAAACAAACTGGTGGAAGTCATTATCGGGGGAGCCGCGTTGAACAAAGAAGTCGGAAACTTTCTCACAGAGATAAAATTCCCTTACACAGTGGGTTACGGAATGACGGAATGCGGGCCGCTTATTACCTATGAATACTGGGAAACATACAGGGCGGGTTCCTGCGGACGGCCTGTAGACCGCATGAGTGTACGCATAGAGTCGCCGGATACGGAAACCGAAGTCGGCGAAATAATTGTAAAAGGACAAAATGTAATGCTCGGATATTATAAAAATGAAAACGCCACAAAGTATGCCATTAACGAAGCCGGATGGCTGCGTACCGGAGACTTGGGCGTAATGGACCGCGACGGGTTCCTGTATATAAAAGGCCGCAGCAAGACAATGATTCTAAGCAGTTCGGGACAAAATATCTATCCGGAAGAAATAGAAGATCTATATAATAATTCATTATATGTGTCCGAATCGCTTATAATCGAGGAAAACGGCAAATTAATAGCGCTTATTTATCCCGATAAAGATTATTTAAAGGCTCATGATGTGAAAGAAGACGATTATTCTGCTATTTTTGTGTCCGAAATGAAAGCAATAAACAAACGGCTGCCGGGATTTAGCCAGGTCGTGAATTTCAGATTGCAGAATCAGGAGTTTGAAAAGACGCCCAAACGCAGTATAAAGCGTTTTCTGTATCAGAAATAATGACGGGATAAATTGTAAGTTATAAGTATTGTAAAAATAAAAGTTTTACTTTTGCGGTCAAAATTACTCGAACTTATAAATTTCCGGCTGAAAAAAAACATATATTGGCTCGTGTTGTTTATAAACTGTTTGAATTTTAGTCAATGAAGCGCTTTGATTCTGAAAACGGCTCTTTATTTGTCGGAAATTTTATTGTTTAGCCCGCTGAATGATAAAATTTAGCCCGCAAACCGGCTCGTTTTATATCTCAAGGCATATCTTGAAAAATTTAAACGGATCCTTGGAAAAAACAGAATATTCGGGAGACAAGGAATTTAAATTGATATACAATGGCGCTACGAAGTTATTTAAAATGGCCGAAAGTATCATATTAACAACGAAAAGGAATTACAATTTATAACTCATATATGTCGGACGATAAGAAAATTATTTTTTCAATGATTGGCGTAGGTAAAACCTACCCGCCGCAAAAACAAGTATTAAAGAATATTTACCTGTCTTTTTTCTATGGCGCCAAGATTGGTATCATCGGTCTCAATGGCTCCGGTAAATCCAGCCTGCTGAAAATTATCGCGGGAATAGACAAGGAATACCAGGGCGATATAGTATCCGATAAAGGGTACTCGGTAGGCTACCTGGAACAGGATCCGAAACTGGATCCGGCAAAAACCGTAAAAGAAATTGTACAGGAAGGCGTGCAGCCGATAATGGATCTACTGAAAGAATACGAAAGTATCAATGAAAAATTCGGTCTGCCTGAATATTACGGGGATTCCGACAAAATGGACGCCCTGTTTGTCCGTCAAGCGCAATTGCAAGACAAAATAGACGCCTCCGACGCGTGGAATATAGATAATAAACTGGAGCGGGCGATGGATGCCCTGCGCTGCCCGCCGGAAGACCTACTAACCGCAAACCTGTCGGGAGGCGAGGCGCGCCGTGTAGCGCTCTGCCGTCTATTGCTTCAGGAACCGGATGTATTATTATTGGATGAGCCTACCAACCATTTGGACGCCGAATCCATCGATTGGCTGGAACAGCACTTGCAGCAATATAAGGGTACGGTTATTTGCATTACCCACGACCGCTACTTCCTCGACCATGTTGCCGGATGGATCCTTGAACTCGACCGTGGCGAAGGTATTCCCTGGAAGGGAAATTATACCTCGTGGCTGGAGCAGAAAACAAAGCGGATGGAGCAGGAAGAAAAACAGGCAAGCAAACGCCGCAAAACGCTTGAACGGGAGCTTGAATGGGTGAGGATGGCGCCTAAAGCCCGCCATGCGAAAGGTAAAGCGCGTTTGAATGACTACGAAAAACTGTTGAATGCCGACCAGAAAGAACGTGAAGAAAAACTGGAGATATTTATCCCTAACGGCCCCCGCTTGGGTAATAAGGTCATCGAAGCCCGTAATGTAAGCAAAGCATTCGGAGATAAACTGTTATTCGATAATCTGGAATTCATGTTGCCTCCGTCCGGTATTGTCGGCATTATCGGGCCAAACGGCGCCGGGAAAACAACCTTGTTTCGTCTTATACAAGGATTGGAAAAAGCCGACAAAGGTGTGTTTGACGTGGGAGAAACCGTAAAGATCGGTTATGTAGACCAGTCGCATGCCGATATTGATCCCGACAAGACCGTTTATCAGGTTATTTCGGGCGGAAACGAATTTGTCCGTGTAGGAGGAAAAGATATTAACGCGCGCGCTTATCTGTCGCGTTTTAATTTCTCGGGAGGCGACCAGGAAAAACAGGCAGGAGCGCTTTCCGGAGGAGAGCGTAATCGCCTGCATCTGGCCCTGACTCTAAAATCCGAAGCAAATGTCCTGCTGTTGGACGAACCTACCAATGATATCGACGTGAATACATTGCGCGCACTGGAAGAAGGTTTGGAAAACTTTGCAGGCTGCGCGGTTGTTATTTCCCACGACCGTTGGTTCCTTGACCGCATCTGTACGCATATTCTGGCTTTTGAAGGTAACTCGGAAGTGTTTTTCTTCGAAGGCGGTTACAGCGAATACGAAGAAAATAAAAAAGCCCGTATGGGAAATGTGGAGCCGAAACGTATCCGTTACCGCAAACTGATTAATTAAAATATCATAACTCTTGCAGCTAAACGCATGTTGCATACATCATAATATATGGGAATCAAGGGCGATGAATAAAGATGAAATTTGCCCTTGATTTTTAATTGTGATTGGAACAGACGATGATAAGGATAACATATATATATGACGCTAATGTCACAGCATAACAATAAAAGGATAATATTTTTATTGTCTTTCTTTCTCGTCGTTTGCGGCGTTACTTTTGCACAATCTCTTACCACAGTGCGGGGAATTGTCCGCGATGCGGTTAGCAGAGAAAAACTGCCCTTTGTGTCAATCTCGTTTGACAAGACGACTATCGGTACGTTTTCCGACGAGGAGGGCGATTTCAGATTAAGCAACAGAGGGAATCATACTTCGATCACCGCCTCTCTGCTGGGCTATAAGCCCGAAACCATTACCGTCGCCGCAGGTAAAACAACGACAATAGAAATAAATCTCGAACCGAAAGATAAAGAACTCAACGAGGTCATTGTCCGCCCGCACAAAGAAAAGTACTCAAAAAAGAATAACCCTGCCGTAGAATTGATAAAGAAGGTTATAGCGCACAAAGACGGGAACAATATAACAAACCTCGACCACTACCGGTACAAAGAGTATGAGCGGATATTTTTCGCTCTGAATGACTACCATCCCGATATGCTCTTGCTGAAAAGGTATAAGTTTCTGTCCAATTATGCCGATACGTCACTGATCGACAATAAAGCCATATTGCCTTTCTCCGTACGCGAAAGAATATCGGACGTCTTTTATAAAAAAGAGAGTAATTCGACGAAACGCATAGTGAAAGGCTATCATATAGAGGGTTTGGACAAAACGTTCGATACGGAAGGTCTCGACGCCATAATCAAGGAGGTCTTCAAGGATATATCCATATATGACAACTCCATTAATTTGTTGCTTCATCCATTCGTAGGCCCGTTGAGCGAGCATGGCGCCATTAATTTTTACAGATGGTATTTATCGGATACCGTGACAATTGATGAAGACAACTATGCAAAACTCGATTTTGCGCCATTCAATTCCCGCGACATAGGCTTTACCGGAAACCTGTACATATCTTTAGACAGTATGTATGCTGTGAAAAGAGCCGTGATAAGGACTCCGAAAAAGATGAATATAAACTTTGTACAGGAACTGATCATCCGGCACGATTTTACAAAAACGGCCAACAACAAATGGATCCCTTCCGAGGAACGGATGGCAATTGATATTACCATGCTGGACGCTGTAAAATTTTATATCGACAAGATTAAAACATATGCGGATTTTATAGAAGACCAGCCCATGGATCCGGTCTTTGCCCTTGGCGCTCCTGAAGTATTCGAGAAAGATTATCTGAAAAGAGACAGGAGTTTCTGGACAGACAATCGTCCGGACGAACACAAGAAAGATTACCGGATGGACGAAATGCTGGAGGATATGAACAAGGTACTGTTATTTAAAATATTGTTGAAAACAGGCGATATCCTGTCTACAGGATATTTTCCCACATTAAAAGATCCGGAAGAGAATAAACTGGAAATAGGGACCATCCCCACATTTTACAGCTTCAACAAAACAGAGGGTAACCGTTTCCGTATGACATTATCCACAACGAAGAACCTTCACCAAAACTTTTTCTTCTACGGTTACGGAGCTTACGGCACAAAAGACAGCAAGTTCAAATACTACGGAGAAGCCACTTGGGCTTTCAACAAGATAGAGAAGCACAAGGACGAGTACCCGAAGAATAACATGACAGTTGCGTACAAGTACGATATGAATACACTGGGACAACGTTATACGCAAGCCGAGCGGGATAATATCCTGTTGTCGTTGCAGGCGTCGGGAAAACCGAAAATGACATACAACCGTCAGACTCAAATAGCCTGGGAGAAGGAATTTTACGGGGGATTCTCTTTCAAACTTACCGGCCAGACTTTTGACGAACAGCCCGCGGCGAATTTCATATTCGAGAAAATGGACGACAAGGGGGAAAGATACAGTATAAACAACGTGAAAACAACCGAAGCCATGCTGTCTTTGCGTTATGCGCCCAATGAAAAGTTCTTTCAGCAGCGCAGGAAAAGACATTCGATCCCTTCGCCGAAATTTATCACCAATCTCACGCACACAGTGGCTATCGAAGATCTGTTTGGGGGGCAATATCATTACAACAAGACGTCCATGTCCATATACAAACAGTTTTGGATTGCGCCCTACGGCAGGATTTATCTGACGGTGCAAGCCGAGAAAATATGGGGAGAAACGCCGTTTCCTTTCCTTGTTACACCCAGCGCCAACAATTCATATACAATCCAGAAAGGAAACTATTACAAGATCGAGCCCCTCGAATTTGTGCACGACGCGCAAGCTTCCTGGGAAATATACTATCACATGGGCGGATGGTTTCTCAACAGAGTCCCTTTCCTTAAAGTGTTGAAGTGGCGCGAGATTTTCGGATTCCGGGGATTTATCGGCTCTTTGAGCCGTAAAAATGATCCCGAATATAACAGAAATCTGCCGGTATTCCCGCAAGATACCTATACCACCACAGGAGGGCCGTACATGGAATACAATATCGGTATAGAGAATATCTTCAAACTGTTTCGCATCGACTATGTGCGCAGGATAAATTATCTTGAACATCCGAATGTGACCAAAGACGGTTTCAGGCTTTCGTTCGACCTGAATTTCTGACGATGACGTCTTGGAAACTGCCTCCAATCGCTGTTCTTCATTGGGGATCACTCGCATTAAAGACTTCCGGCCTTTTTCCCTCTCCTGCCTTCCCACCGGAAAAAGGCGTATCCGGACGTTTGACCGGTCGAACCGACGTTTCAAATTGTCGCACTGCAAGAAAATCCATTTAACACAAAGCGTATTTCATTTAACACAAAGGACACAAAGCGTATCACAAAGAACACAAAGAATTTCCTTTGCAGATTTTGCGGCGTTCTAAAAGTAGGGATGCAACCTTGACATAATCCCAAAATGTCCATTCAGCATTCATGCATCGGAAAAACGCCTGTTCTATACGAATTAATGCGCACAATATGATTGTTATCAATGTCAGACCTCCAATACTACCCCACGCAAACAGCGAGTTGTAGAAGATTCGTTCGTAAAGAGAAAGGCTTGCATTCTTTGGCTACACCCGGAGCAAATCAGGCCGTCAAACATATATGCGG
>JAISSD010000151.1 GCA_031273295.1 Prevotella sp. | reverse complement strand
TCGTTTCCACCTCGTTTTTCCAACAAAACAATCCCGATAGTCCCAACCTCTTATGTAACATCCCTCTCAAGCCGTTTTTAATTTTTCCGGAAGAGCTTCTAACTGTCTTATGTCAACTCTTATCCGGGCATCATGAAGCACTACAAGTCGTTTGATCTCCGGCGCAAGATAATGATGCGCCATGCCTGGGTATTCAAATACGGATGCGTCCGGCATTGCTGTTCATACTTTAAACTCAACAAATCCGCAGGGAAGAATATTCCGCCGGAGGAGACCCGAGGGAAAGTCCGGACTGCGATCTGCGTGATTGAATGATTTGCATGATTGAGTCCGCCAATCCTTGAATCACGGTTCGGATCATCGTCGTCCGAACAGGAGACCCGGCAGAAACTCAATGTTGCGATAAAGAACGCAGTAAAACAATTGTATATATCTTGTTTTTAGATATTTGTATTTTTGTACCAACTTGGCGCAGAATTTTATCATCTTGACTGTAAAACAGATAAAACTGTTTCATGCTATACAGATCTCGTTCGGAAAAATCCTTGCATATCAGGAAATTCTGCCTTTAATTCCTTGCTTGGATCATTAAAGAAGCCGCTACCCCATACTGCATCCATTTGGCGCATAACAATAACATGCCCCAAATCCCAATACAGACGTAACATCTCATCGTTCACTTTTATCATTGCCTTGATCCGGCTTTGACGGATGCGGATTTTCAAATCTGCAAGCCACTGCTTAAACTCAGGGTCTTTTATGGTATTTATACTCATGCTCTTATTGTTTAGCGACTACAAAGGCAGTCAATATTTCCGGTTCTCTCTAATCCAACAGTCGGCGCATCCCCTGCGGGGAAAGGGAAAGGGGCATAGCCGTCAGGCCAGGGCTGAAAGCCTTTCATATTCCGGCCCGACATAAATTATTTTGCATCATAACATTTTTTTTATATAAAAACCTGTACTTTTGGACCGGACAACAGTTTGGATTCGCAATATCCGTTCTATCGGGCGGCGAACGCGATAGAATGGGATCATTATCCATTCAGACCTGACAACGATTGACGGTCATAATTTTGAAACACGACATTGATACACTTTTATCTATAATATATGAGCAATATACGGCAAGCAAAAGATAAATTACGAAAAGAAATTTCTTCACTGAAAAAGAAATACACGCCCGACGAACTGCATAAGCGTTCACTGGATGTATTATCCGTTCTTGAATTAACAGGCATATTTCAGGAATCCAAAACGATCTTTATATACAATAACCTTAACGACGAAGTGCAGACTTCCGGTTTTATCCGTAAATGGAATTCCGAAAAAGATTTTTACCTGCCTGCAATAGCGAATGATGAAATGACGTTCAGAAAATATGCGCCCGACACATGCTTCCGTCAATCGGATCTCGGGATCATGGAACCTGTCGGCGACGACTTCACCGACTATGAAAAAACAGACCTGATAATAATTCCGGGAGTGGCATTCGACCGGAAAATGAATCGTTTGGGCAGAGGAAAGGGATATTATGACCGCTTTCTGCCAAAACTGAAAGCCCCGCGATTGGGTATCTGCTTTGAATTTCAGTTGTTTGACGAAATACCATCGGACAAGAATGATATAAAAACCGACTACATTGTTTCGGAGAACGAGTTTATCTGGTAAGCAAAATTTAAACAGGCTCTTTTTGATTCGCAAGTCGTAATTTGCAACTAAAAATGTTATCTTTGCTCAAAAATAGAATTAAACTATGTCCGTGACAATTAAAGAAGTAAACGATAACGACAAGGCATTGAAGAAAGCCTTCGTGAAATTTCCCGTAAAATTATACAAAGATTGCCCGTATTATGTGCCGTCTCTTATATCTGAAGAGTTGAATACATTGAATGTAAAGAAAAATCCGGCCTTTGATTTTTGCGAGATGCAACTTTTTCTGGCATACAGAGGCAATGAAATAGCGGGACGTATTGCGGCTATAATAAATCATAAAGCCAATGAAATCTGGAATGAAAAGCATGCCCGTTTCAGCTTTGTCGATTTTATAGACGACAACAGGGTCGTGGATCTATTATTTGCCGCAGCCGAAAAATGGGCTGTAAACAAGGGCATGGACGCTATTGCAGGCCCCATGGGATTTACAGACCTCGATCCCGAAGGTTTACTTGTCAAAGGCTTCGACAAAATATCTACAATGGCTACCAAATATAGCTACCCGTATTATATGGCGCACATGGAAAGGCTGGGATACGTAAAAGACGCCGACTGGCGCGAATATCGCATACCTGTTCCGGCTTCGGTACCGGAAAGGCATCAGCGGATAGCCGGCATGGTAGCGCGACGATATGGATTAAAAGTCTTGAAATTCAAGAATCTCAAACAAATAACCCCTTATGTAAGCAGGCTTTTCGACTTGATGAACAGGGCTTATGAACCGCTATATGGATTTGCCCCGTTGACTCAAAGGCAGATTGAACATTATGTGAAAATGTATGTGCCTCTGTTGCGTTGGGATATTGTTTCCATTATTATAAAGGAAGAAACCGACGAGATTGTCGGCTTTGGCATAGGTATGCCGAGTTTATCCGGCAGTCTGATCAAATCGCGCGGCAAATTACTTCCTTTCGGGTGGTATCATTTGCTGAAAGATTTAAAGGGTAGGAAAAATCCTGTTATAGATCTTTTACTGATAGGAGTAGCGCCCGAATATCAGGGGAAAGGCGTGAACGCGATCATATTCAACGACTTTATACCGTCCGCGTATAAATGCGGGTTTCAATTCGCCGAATCCAATCCCGAACTGGAAATGAATAACAAAGTGGCTTCTCTTTGGGACGGATTCAACGCGGAAAATCACAAGATGCGCAGGGCGTATATAAAGCGCCTCAACCAGGCCGGAGTAAAAAGTTTTTAATTGATGATCTGTCTGTTGACGCCGGCGTTGATTTTTTTTAACCCGTCGCCTGTTATTCGAGGCTTTTTACTTGTTTGTTTTTTTGTATTTTTACGCCGCATTTTTCATTACAAGAGATCTAAAAGAAGTTTATGGAAGAAGAGAAAACCGAACTGTCTGAAGTCAATTATTCCGACGACGATATAAAAACCCTTGATTGGCAGGAACACATCCGCCGGCGTCCGGGGATGTATATCGGCAAACTGGGCGACGGCTCGTCTGCCGACGACGGCGTCTACGTGCTGTTGAAAGAAGTCCTGGACAACTCTATAGACGAATACATGATGGGCTACGGAAAGGTCATAGAAGTCGCTATCGGGGAAGGAAGGGTCAAAGTCCGCGACCACGGACGCGGCGTGCCTCTCGGAAAAGTAAAGGACGTTTCGTCAAAAATGAATACCGGAGCAAAATACGACTCCAAGGCATTTAAAAAGTCGGTGGGGCTGAATGGCGTGGGTATAAAAGCGGTGAACGCGCTTTCTTCATTTTTCCTGATACAAAGTTTCCGCGAGGGACAAACCGCCTCTGTGGAATACAGCAAAGCCATCGTGACCAAAGAAGACAAGGTACACGACACAACGGAAGAAAACGGTACGCTCATCGAATTTATACCTGACGAGACCATTTTCACCGGCTATTTATTCAGGGACGATTATGTGGAAAGCCTGCTCAAAAACTATGTATTCCTCAATACAGGGCTGACAATTGTCTATAACGGCAAAAAGTTCTTCTCCAAAAACGGTCTTGTAGACCTCCTGAACGAGAATATGACCTCCGAAGCGCTCTATCCTGTGATTCATCTGAAAGACGAGGATATAGAAGTCGTGATCACGCATACCGGCCAGTACGGAGAAGAATACTATTCGTTTGTAAACGGACAGCATACAACGCAGGGAGGCACGCATCAGTCGGCATTCCGCGAATCCCTGTCCCGCGTAATAAAAGAATATTACAACAAGAATTTCGATTACGCCGATATCCGTAGCGGTATTGTTGCGGCCATAAGCATAAAGGTCGAAGAACCTGTGTTCGAATCCCAGACCAAAACAAAATTAGGCTCCAAAGACATGGGGCCGGGGGGACTTTCGGTGCAGAAATTCATCGGAGATTTCCTGAAAAAAGAGTTGGACAACTACCTGCACAAGCACACGGATACTTCGGAAACATTATTGAAAAAAATTCTTGATTCGGAAAAAGAACGGAAAGCTATTGCAGGAGTGACCAAGCTTGCCCGTGAACGCGCGAAAAAAGCGAATTTGCATAACAAGAAGTTGCGCGACTGCCGTATCCATTATAACGACGCCAAAGGCGACAACCTGGACGATACCAGTATTTTTATTACCGAGGGCGACTCGGCCAGCGGTTCCATAACCAAAAGCCGTGATCCGAACCTGCAAGCGGTATTCAGCCTCAGGGGCAAGCCGTTGAACAGTTTCGGGTCAACCAAGGAGATTGTGTACAAAAACGAAGAGTTTAATCTCTTGCAAGCCGCTTTGAACATCGAAGACGGATTGGACGGATTGCGCTACAACAAGATAATAGTCGCTACCGACGCCGATACGGACGGGATGCATATCCGTTTGCTGATATTGACTTTCTTTTTGCAATTCTTTCCGGATCTGATAAAGAAGAATCACGTATATATCCTGCAAACGCCTCTTTTCCGTGTGCGCAACAAAAAAGAGACGCATTACTGTTATTCGGAAGAAGAACGGATCGCGGCGATAAACAAATTAGGGGCGAATCCCGAGATAACCCGTTTTAAAGGACTTGGCGAAATTTCACCGGACGAATTCGTCCACTTTATCGGCAAGGACATGCGTCTGGACCGGGTAACAATGAAGAAAGAAGATCTTGTGACCAATATGCTTAATTTCTACATGGGCAAGAATACTCCCGAAAGACAGGAGTTCATTATCGATAATCTCGTGACTGAAGAAGACTGAAAAATATTGGCGTACCGGAATAAAACGGTCTTGTTTTCATAATTAAATGCCGGAATAAAATGATTGTTTAACATGTTTTCTTACTTTTGTAAAAGCTTAACGCCAATCCGGTGAAATAAAATAACTCGTAATATTAATCTTAAATGTAATTTTTTATGTTTAAAAATCATCCTAAAGGTTTAATAGCGGCCTCATTATCAAATATGGGAGAACGATTCGGCTTCTATATTATGATGGCTATACTCTTGCTGTTCTTGAATTACAAATTCGGATTTGAAGGCTCGCAAGGGTCATTGATCTATTCGGTTTTTTATGCTGCAATTTACTTGCTTGCCCTTGTTGGCGGTATAATCGCGGATAAAACGAAAAAGTATAAAAATATTATTTTGACCGGTCTGATCTTAATGTCTGTCGGATATATTTTATTGGCTATACCGACAGAAACGCCTGTCAAAAATATGCCGCTTATAATGGGACTCACTATTTTGGGGCTTTTCTCCATCGCTTTCGGCAATGGCCTGTTTAAGGGAAACTTGCAAGCCGTAGTCGGACAACTGTATGACAATCCCGAATATGCAGACAAACGTGAAACCGGATTTCAAATATTCTATATGTTCATCAATATAGGGGCTATGTTTGCGCCTCTTCTGGCAGTAGGATTGAGGAACTGGTGGGTGCAAAGCAACGGTTTTAAATTTAACGCCGATTTGCCGGGATTATGCAATCAATACCTTGGCGGAACAATTACGCCTGAAGCTTCGGAGCGCTTCTCCAAATTAGCCGGGGAAGTGGGTAATACTTCGTCTGATCTGGCGGTATTTGCAAATAATTATCTGGATGTATTTCTAACCGGTTATCATTATTCTTTTGGAATAGCTATAGTAGCAATGCTTGTTTCGCTTGTTATATTTGTGGTAAACAGAAAAGGACTGCCCGATCCGGCCTCGAAGAAACTCGATACCGGTCAGGCGGTCAAGGTTGTCGAAATGGATAAGGACGAGGTTAAACAACGTCTGTATGCATTGTTTGCCGTGTATGCCGTGGTAATATTTTTCTGGTTCTCTTTCCATCAAAATGGACAAACATTGACCCTTTTTGCAGATAATTACACGCGATTATTGAAACTGGACTTGGGATTTACCACTCTTGAAGGGGCTGAATTGTTTCAAACATTCAATCCTTTCTTTGTCGTTTTTCTAACTCCTGTTGTAATAGGGTTCTTTGGTTGGCTCAAGGCGAGAGGCGTAGAGATGTCCACACCTAAAAAAATTGCTGTTGGGATGGGGATAGCCGCCGTTGCATTTATTGTAATGACATTGGGATCGATAGGCATTCCTACCGACGCGGAACGATTGGCAGCCGGAGGTCTTGCCGATGCACAGCGCGTTACTCCGTTTTTACTTATAGGCACATATCTGATATTGACCATAGCGGAATTGTTTATCAGTCCGTTGGGTATAGCTTTTGTTTCCAAAGTAGCTCCTACTCAATATCAGGGTATTATGCAAGGATGCTGGTTGGGTGCAACCGCTTTGGGTAATCAGCTATTATTTATTGGAGTGGTGCTTTATCAATCCATTCCAATCTGGGCTACATGGTCTGTATTTGTCGTTGCCTGTTGCATCTCGATGTTCACAATGCTGTTTATGCTGAAATGGCTTGAGCGTATTACAAAATAAAAATAATGTAAAACCCCGTTTTCGTAACACGGAACCGGGGTTTATTTATCCATATATCCGGGTTAGGGACAGGGATAGTCCGTACCTTGCATATCTGTAGAAAAAAGGGTGCGCTTCCGGCCCGTTCCCCGTACTTTCACAGATAAACTGTCTGGTTCTTGATTTACAGGATTGCGTCGTTAATTTTTTTTATCCTTGAATTAGGGATCAGCCTATCCCTTTGCAACTGTTATGAATTAAATTGACTATCATGATTTTTAATACATTGTAAAACAGATGTTTGAAATGCGATAATCGTCATGTTATTCAGGAACAATTCCTTTGTCTTTCGGCTTTCGGGATAGCGGGTTGTAAATGTACTGTAGAAATTTAAACTTTGCATTTTTTTGCGTAAAACTTTGCGTACTTTGCGGTTAAAGAGATTCTTTGTAATCGCAAAGTACGCAAAGAAGGCGCAGAGTACGCAAAGAAAAAGAAAATGGAAAGAAAAAAGATTGTCTTTGCGTAATAAAAAACAAATAATAATTTGCGTATATGCTTGATTCATTGAATATAAAAAACTATCGTAACCTGAAAGAAATTAAAATTGATTCGTTGGGAAAAGTCAATTTGATCACAGGTAAAAACAATACGGGAAAATCGACCATTCTTGAAGCGCTTGCTATTTACGCGACCAAAGGCGATATAAGTTTGATTAGCCAATTGCTTGAAGAAAGAGGTGAAAATTTTAAACAGAAAGATACAAACAAGAACTCAACAGAAATCAATATACTGTCTTTTGCTTCTTTATTTGCCAATCGGAATGTTGGCTTTGATATTACCGATGCTATTTCAATAGGTGATCTTGAAAATACGTCGTATGGAAGAATTCCATCTGTAGAAAAGCAAGTTTCCTTAAGATTTGTACAATATATCGATGAAGTACAAAAAGATGAACAGGGAAATACTGTCAGGAAACGGATAGTTATCCAAAATAATACGGAAAAACACGTTGAGAACTATGAAATCGGACTTGAAATAAAATCGGGAAATACTGCATATATATTATCTTTAGATGAAGATGATAGACCATATAGATTTAGATTTAAGGGATTCTGGGGCAATGAAAATATTCAATTCATTAGAACCGGAAATATAGACAGGGACATTAATGGAATTTTATTTGATAACATAACACTTACAGAAAAAGAGCAATATGTTATCGAAGCCTTGAGAATTATTGAACCTCAAACAGAAAGAATCGCTTTTATTGAAGAAGCTCCAGGAGAAAGAAACGCGGTCATTAAATTATCTGATACTCAAAAAGTTTTACCTTTGCGAAGTATGGGTGATGGCATTAATCGAATTTTAACTATAATTCTTGCCTTGGTTAATTCGGACAATGGTTTTTTACTGATTGATGAATTTGAAAACGGATTACACCATACTGTTCAGGAGCAATTATGGAAAATAATCTTTGCGTTATCTCAAAAGTTGAATATTCAAGTGTTCGTAACCACTCATAGCGAAGATTGTATAAACGGATTTGAAAATATTTTAAACAGTTCGGAGGGCGCGTTATCCGGAAAATTAATCAGACTTGACAACAAAAACGGAAAGATAGAGCATGTAGAATTTGATGCGCGGGAACTAAAAATAGCTAATGAACAAGATATTGACGTCCGGTAATTATGAAAAATAAAATTCATTTATTTTCCTCCGGAATACTTCCTGCTAAACACTTGACATAAAACAATTTAGACGGTTTTCTTATCCCGAATTCAGGTTATATGGCGCTTGCGTGAATGGCGTTGTGAATGTAAAAAGAAAAATCACAACAAATATTATTGATTTTCAGCCGGATATATCCGATAGCGGCTGTTGTGGCGATTGTAACTGCCGGGAAATTTTTACATTTCACAAAATTGTGTTATCTTTGCATTCGAAATGCAGAATTATGAATTATCTAAGCGTAGATGATCGATTCTGATCCCAAAAGTTGGGAGAGTCTTTTAAAAATCTGTCTAAAAAACCGGAACCCGGCGAAAACCGGATACGGGCGTTACTCGTATATGAAAATATTCGTGGAAAATTTAGACGGTTTCTTATCCTTTTCCGAGAAGGAAGCGAGGATAAAAGGCTTTAGTGGTTAACCTAATGATTATTTTATGAAGTATTTGAAGTACTTCTTGATTTTGGGCATTGCTTTGATAAGCCTGTCGTCCAATACATCAAGAACTTCTAGTCTTTCGGAAGGTATTTATCCGGGAAACCTGTTGCCTGATATTAAAAATCTAGAAAACAAGTCAGGAACAAAAATGAATTTATCGGATCTAAGAGGTCAAAAGGTATTGTTAAATTTCTGGGCTGCTTATGACGCCTGCTCGCACAGAGACAACGTCCTGCTTTCGCGCATAATCGGGAGTAAGCGTTATCCGGTGCGGATGATATCGGTATCTTTTGACAAGAGCGAATCGGTTTTTGAAAAAACATTAGCCATGGATAAGATTGATGCGGAATATCAATTCCTGGTTAAAGGGGGCGCTTTTTCAGACTTGTTCGGTCGTCATCAATTAGAGCGGGGATTTAAGAATTACCTGATTGACGAAGACGGGGTAATTGTGGCAATGAATCTGACGCCTGATGATTTGGATCAAATCTTGAACGAGAATTAAAAATTATTTTACTTGTTATTAAAGCGTTCCATCTCTTGAAGATGGGACGCTTTATTCTTTTTATTCATATCCTGTTGCGTGATCAAACTACAAAAAGCAAGCTGTCGGGATGGCTCTATGTGATAACCCGGGATTCGGCATAAGAATAGTCCGCAAAACTTGCTTGTCAACAGAAAAAAATACAAGCCCTCTTCCATTTTCCGTAGAGGATTCGGAAACAAACAAAGCGAAACCTCCACGGAGTTTGGGTTTTATGCCGGACGCATCTTTTCTATTGACATATTTGTTTTTTCGTTTGATATTCGACCGCAGGGGCGAATCTGTGTGCGCCCTGTGCAATCGTCTGTATATTTTTCGGGCGGTTTCCTGTCCCGAAACCGGGTCGATTATTACTTTATCAATAACGGGACTCTACTGCGCTCCAATCGATTATCTTCCATAATTCGGCAAGATGATCTGCACGGCGATTTTGATAATCAAGGTAATAGGCATGTTCCCATACATCGAATCCCAAAAGCGGAGTCAATCCTTTTGTAACAGGATTTCCCGCATTGGGTTCTTTTGTTATTTCCAGGTTTCCCGCACTGTCTTTAGCCAGCCAGACCCATCCCGAACCGAATACGGCTATACCTGCCGCAACAAATTCTTTTTTGAAGTTTTCGAACGAATCCCACTTTTTATCTATGGCTTCGGCCAGTTTTCCTTTAGGCGCTCCGCCTCCGGCCGGGCTGAAAGAAAGGAAATATATATTGTGGTTCAATGTTTGTCCGGCATTATTAAAAATAGCCCCGTCACTTTCTTTTACGATTGTTTCAAGATCGGCATTTTCAAATTTTGTTCCGGATACAAGGTTATTCAAGTTTGTTATATAAGTTTGAAGATGCTTGCCGTAATGTAATTCAATGGTTTGCCAGCTTATAACCGGCTCTAAAGCATTTGTCGCATACGGCAACACGGGTAATTCAAATTTCATAGTTTTTGTTTTTTGATTGTTATTACTATTATTATCGTTGTTTATATTTTGCGCTTTTGTAACGCTAACCGTCGAAACAGAGAGCGTCAGACACAAAAATCCAGACAGCTTCTAAAATCGTATGCAAATTTAACAATTTTGGTCCGATATTTGTTTAATGAACGCCTGATAATTATCATAAATTGTTTTTAATGGATTATTGTTAAAATCTATAAGCATAAATACGAATTATTCTTCTATACGGATATCCGTTACAATGCCTTGTCATGATATAACATTCTTTCATTCACAATATTACCAAACACAAGCTAAATTGATATATATAATTCAGGCGCTGACGCGGATATTCATTTTCTTTTGTTATACAGAAAAAGATATTGGAATAATATGTATTTTTGTCATCAAAATTGTTATATATGCTCTTTGTAGATTCATCATTCGTACTATCGGAAATCGTGGAAGAAAACCATCAGTTGATTCCCGTAGTCAATCGTTTTGGAATAAAACTCGGGCTGGGCGATAAAACCATTGGCGATATTTGCAGAAAAGCAAATATTAATACGGAGTTTTTCCTGGCCATACTCAATACTTTTCTCAACGAAGATTACTTTCCCGAGCGTAAACTCCAGAAGTTCGACATTGAACTGGTTGTGGCATATATCAAGCAGACAGATGCGTATCTGATACACGGGCAACTCCATAATCTGGGAAAACATCTGAATGCATTCATATCAACGAGCGACCCCGGCAATCCCCAGTTAAAGCTGATAAGCCGGTTGTTTACCGAGTTTAAAGACGAACTGACAGGCCAAATCGGACAGGGAATGATGAAAGGCGACGCTCCCCTTGCTCTGCTAACCGATCTTAAAAGTATTATAATAAAACACATATCCGGCAATTTCAATGAGAATATGTGTTATGCCGTGATATTTACAATAGACAGTTTTCAGCGTGACCTGGAGAAGCATAACCGTATCCGGGAGAAGATATTAAAGCCCATGATAGAGGAGCTGTCCGAGTCGGGTATGGAAGACCTGCAGGAGTTGATCTCCGCAAGCCATGCAGTTAAGGCAAGCAAAGCGCAGGCCCTGTCGCAACGCGAATTGGACGTACTCCGCCTTGTAGCGCTAGGTTTGCTCAACAAGGAAGTCGCCGACAAACTGAATATAAGCCTGAATACCGTATTGACGCATCGTAAAAACATTACAGCCAAACTAGGGATAAAAACGGTGTCGGGACTGATATTTTATTGCATGACAAACGGATATATTACCGCCGATGAAATAGAACTGTAATATTCATGGCTGTTCGCCACCGCTCCAAAGCAAACGTATTCTCCGGAGTGGTTTCTTTCCATTTTCTTTTTCTTTGCGTTCTCTGCGCCTTCTTTGCGCCCTTTGCGGTTAAAGAGATTCCCTGTAACCGCAAAGTTTGCGAAGTTTAAGTTTCTACATCCCGTTTACAACCCGCTATCCCAAAGGACAAAAGACAAAGGGAAAAGCTAATTCCTGATTCAAGGATAAAAAAATGAACGATGCAATCCTGAAACGAAGCATGATTTTTGTCAAATCACCAAAGTCCGTAATAATAAAAATCATGCAAGTTCCATATGTCAATTGAAAACAAAATTATTATCATATGAAAATCCTTTAATCCTGCAAATCAAGATTCAGACAGTTTATATTCGGGCGTAACTTCCCTTATTCCTGGATGCAACGGACAGAGATGCCGTATGCACGACCGACCGCACCCACAGAAAACGAAGACCCGACGAATTCCAATCTCCTAGCGGAAGTCTCGAATGTGGTAGACGACCAGTAGCGACCATACGTACCCTGATAGCCCCACGCACCGGTATAATAGCAACTACCGGCGGCAGGCAAATAGAGGGTGCCGCCAACACCGGTGACTGATACACGGTTATTGACGACACCGGCGGCGACGATCTTGCTTTTCAAAACGGTTAATTCTGCTTCTGTTGGAACCCGCCAGCCGTCGGGACATGGCCCCTGAGCGTTCTCGCCAGACCACAAATTGTCATCCTGAGGGTCTAACCAGTCATTGGGAGTTCCATCGGGAATGATAAACCTGTCATCGGAAGCTGCGGCCTCGGCGGATAAAGGTCCATCTACGGTATTTGTGCTATCGTAAACAAACGGAACATTGCGGCCCCACTGATAAATATAACCGCACCCGGAAAGTGCGCCTGCTTCGTATGCGATAGAAGTCGCGCCAACGTTCACAGGAGCCCAATACTTTCTTTCAGCAGGGCCACCCTCTGAATACTGGCCCTCGACAAGAACGGGCTTGTAAATCGTGTTTTCGTATTTCGGAACGGAGGTGACGGTAAATGTCTTTGTCTGGCCTCCTTCCTTCGCCGTTCCTATTGTGAGGGTACCCTCAATCGGATAAGTAGTTTTCGGCAGGATGATTTTATAGTACTGCCTGATTTTACCGACAGAATAGGTAACAACCGGAGCGCCGTCGGGAACGGGAGTCACATTGCTTGACTCGTAACCCGTTCCCAAAGTCAGGGAAAGGCCGGCCTTCAAAGCATCGGTAGCCTTGCTGTCGCCATCGGTATAAAAACGCAACTCGCTGTCTTCCGTTTTATCCGACAGATCGACGGGAGCATCGTCAGCCAACGAAGCGCCGTCCAGCTCAAAACCCCCGTATTCAAAAGCCCAACCGGCAGACGGCGAAGCGGGAACTGTCTCGTCGTCCTTCCAACCGGAAGGCGTCAGAGTGAACGACAGCGTAGTCTGGTTGACGCGCGATACTGTTAGAATGTAACGGCTGTTAGCGCTGACTGTCTGTGCGGAAGCCAGTCGGACAGTGAACAACTGAGGTCTCTGAGGTATGTTGTCGTAAATATAATAACCTTCCACCTCGATTACGGTAGAACCCTCAGTCTCCAAACCGGACTCGGCGGCCAGCTCTCCCGGCCAAAGGTAAAAGGCGCCTTCGGCAAGACCGCTGTTTATATTGGCTATACCGTCTACCGGGATAGCATTGTCACCTCTCAAGGATACTTTGTCGGAGAGAGGAACGCGCGACTGGCCGTTGGGTTCCTCCGTAAGGTAACCGGAAGACAGGGTATTCAATACATGGATTTTTGTGATTGTGAAGAATGTCTCCCTTTCGTTGTAACCGTCGTCGCCATCCGACAGATTGTTGTTCTCCTCAACTCCGTCGTCGGCAATGTTGTCTATGTCGAACCGCGCAACCCTGTGACGAAGGATTATTTCCTGAACCGGTTCGGTACCCGCAGACAAACCGGGAATCGTCGTGTACCCAACCATCAGCATGTTACTCCCGGAAACCGGAACAGTACCGGTAGCGGTTGCAACGGCAACGGTAAAGTCATTGAGAGTGGCGGTACCGACAACAAAATTATCCGTGAAATTGCCGCTGACATTGGCAACGGCATAGAACACGTAATTTCCACCATTGGTGAAGTCGCTCACATCGAATGTGACCTGCACCTCCCCCTGATTCTGCTGAACGCCGGATTCGGATTTCTTTGCCACAAGAAATTCCTCGGCAAGAATGCCCGAATTTTTGAACATGTAAATGGTGACGTCGTTTATCCTGGCCTCGTCTTCCGTTGCACCCACGGAGCTTTCGTTGGCAGTACCGCCGCTAACCGCATAAGTCACGCTTCGACGGGGCGTCGGAAAACTGAAAGTCAAAGTCCCTGTCTGACCAATTGTCTCCGGTCTGGAAACACTCTCTTCATTGCTGCAACCGGAAAACAATCCGGAAGCAAGCAGGATTACTGAAAGAATAGATTTTTTCATAAGTTTGAATTTTGTTAATGAATTTTATTTATGTAACTTTATCCAACAAATATATTGAATCCGGTTGGATAAGCCGTTGCAGATTTCCGCCTTTTTATATCCAATTACAGGAATCATGATGCGAAATCGAGCAAAGAGGAAAAAAGCCGGAGGCCTTTAATTTGAGTAACCCCAATGAAGCGTAGCGATTGGGAGCAAAGGCGCACACTCTCCTCTCAATCCCGCTGTCGGGGTTGAACGGTGTGTACGCTGCCCATGCGCAACGTAGTTGGAACCACTGTAAAGCAATGTTTTATTTGAATATTCTTTGACCCGCTTTGTTCCTTTTATTTTAAAAATCATCTTTTTTTTTGGGGGGGGGGACATTTTGAATAAAAGACTGCAAGCGAAATTTTTCAGCGTTCGAGGTAACGATTAGGCAACCGTGCTTATTTCTGCTTTTTGCGCTGTATTTCCCCAAACAACTCACTGCAAATCTATGAATTTTCCTCAATATATAATTGTAATTTGAAAAATAAACAGAATATTATACGCTTCTTGCAGAGACAGTCTAATTCTCTGTTAGATTAATCCAAAAGTGATGCATACGAAAAGTACCCTTTTGGTTAAGATAAGCGTGTGTCGAGATATATTCATTAGTAAAATTTGTCTGGATTAGTAAGGAATCGTTCGGATATTCATTGGTTATTTTGCCGTTTATAACTGAGAGCCACTCTTCAATAGACTTGTTCTCAACATAAGCTATTATCCCATTATAGCATAAGTTATAGTTTCCATGAACTCCCAATTTATATCGCTGTATTCCTCCTGATGGATTTCCATATGTGTTTATTCCAGTCACATATTCCTCAGAATCAATGGATTTGTACTTTGGCAATCGTTTAGCCTCAACATAAAATATACGTGTATAGTTGTCATCATTCAAATGGAAATATATGTCTTCCCTATTAGCGCCGTTTTCACGCTCGTGTTCTTTTTGAACGCCAATCCATGTTGCAGATACCAAGCCTGTAGTGCCAATAACATTAAATGTTTCAACCAATTGTTGGCTTTTTAAGCCTTCTCGCTTGTTTTTATTGAGCATTAATTGTTTCCGGGATATACCTTGCCTGACAATACAAAGGACATCTTCCAAATATTTATGAGAATTATCTATATTATCAAACTGCATAGTCAATATCCATTCTTAAACATATCAGCCTTGACATTTTCTACATCTCGATAAGCAATCGTGCGCATCCAGTATTTTAGTTTATTAGGCTTTATGAAGCTTATCCGATTCCTTTTACCATAATAAGTAATGATCCTGTTTATCAATAATGAACTGTTAGAAATATCATCAAACAGTATCTTTTCAAATTCTATCCGGTTCTGCTTGTCTAACCGCTTCTCTGCTGTGACATTTTGATTCGTATGTTCAAATGTTACCCAAACATATTCTTCTGTGATTATTAGTCTTTTTGGTTTGAACTTATAATCTCCATTTTCATATGTGAGATTGAGAATTTCACAGAAAGCGTCACTATATTGCAATAAAGCTATTTCATCTATTCGGTTAAAAATTATGCTGTTAGTTTTATTTAAACTTTCTGCTATAATTTTAGTATCCTCAACCACATCTATGTCGTTGCGTTTTTCCGATTGGAAAGAGGTGATAGTTTCTTTTTCGTCTATCTTTATTGGTAAATTCAGAATATCTTGACGATTTATACTATATCCTCCTCCTTGTTGAATATATGTTTTAGGAGATAAAGCTTTTATAAGAAATATATATAGCTCTCTATTCTCTTTAAATATAGAAACAAAATGTTCCATTTTTTCAGGATTAGCCCCCTTTATGAGCAAAATACCATTGGGTATTGCTAATTGCTGATTATTATATACAATCGGGAGATTAACATTTATATTTAACCTGATTAATATATTGGGAGGAGTGAAGCCACTTTTTGGGACTCTTACCCAATCATCATGCAAAACAGGTATAATTGCTTTTTCAGGAAGACTATCTGAATCGAATAATTCTGAATCTACAATGTTTTGTCCCTTCAAATTAATGACCGACTCCCCTTCTTCTCGTTTCCGAGAATCATTAATTACATACTTATCTCTAGTATACCCTATATTAGCGCTAAACTTGATATGTTTGAAATAATTTGAAATTGTGGGGTATTGGTTAAATCGTTCAATAAACAAACCTAGCCTTCCTCCTCCTAACAAATTTATTTTCCAGATATATTTGTTAGAGAAAACAAAATCAAACGGAACATAAAATTTGTCATATTTGTCTACTTGAAAACGAATAGCTCCTTTTTCATTAGCAGAAGAATTTCGGACAATTACGTGTTCTATCCTTGATCTTGAATCTATAGGGTTGTTGGAAATCTTTACTGCAATCGTTGCGATTTTTGTTTTTCCCCACAAATGTTCTCTCAATGGAGTAAAATCATATATTCGTTCTATGTTCCAAGATGACACGAGACTTTTTTTATACTCAAATGACTTTGTCGTATACAAAAATCTTGCAGCAGGCATTATCATAAACAATGAACCTATAGACGGTTTTAATAACCGTTCGACAGATCGATGTAAAAAGATAAGCGCGGGATTATTATCAGGAAAAGATTGTGTCTTTCCTTTGTAGTCTTTATATTTCTCTTTAGAGAAATCATCATCGCGTTCTAACTGGATATTTCTTTTTCGTTCGCTTTCTACAATATTGAACGGGGGATTACCTGCGATAGCATCAAAAGTTAATGAAGTTGACTTATACCATTTGAAGAAGCCAATATTCGCAAGGTTGCCATGTCCTTCCAAATTGTCAAAAGTCAGTTTATCCCATATTTCTTTAGGACGAATATGGCTTGATAGTTCTATTTGCAATGAAGTAGCTGTAATAGATAAAGCATCTTCATTTATATCAATACCGTATATGCAATTAGATAGTATTTCTTTTATATTTCTTATATCATCTTCTCCTCTTATTGACTGTTTGCCATTTTTCAACATCCAAATGGTAATCAATCTTTTGTAAGCTAAAACCAAGAAGATTCCAGAACCACAGGACGGGTCTAAAATTTTGAAATCTTCAAAGTTGATTTCTTTATCAAATGGCAATAATTCATCTATTAATAATCCAGCCAAATGAGGAGGAGTATAATATGCTCCTGCGTTTTTTTGTTTTCCATCGACAGAAGTCACAAACCGCTCATATAGTCTGCTGATAAACTCGATAGGCAACAGGTTGAAATCATAATATCGCCAAATTGACATTTGCCCATCAATATCTTTGTTTCCATCAAGAGCATCCGCTATTATGTGAAGATTAGCTTTTCTTATCTCAATTTTTTCTTGTTCGGATAGATTAAAGATTCCTCCATTAAATTTTGTGTTAAGAAAGGACAGGAGTCCAACAACATCATTTCCTCTAAGCACATCACAAAATGAACTTTTGTCATTATTGAATAGACTGCCCGTCGTATTTTTAACAAATTTATTAAAAAAGCAATCTTCAAATACACTATTGCCCTCGTCATCAACTTGCTCTTCGAGATATTTTATTAGAATAAATTTTACCAGCAGTTTCTTTAATAGATTTTGCCTGCAACCAATCTTCTTTGATTTATATAAAATAGCTTTTTCTATATGCTCCAATAATTTTTGATATGGAGAGACGCTTACATAATCTGCAGGAGATTCTTCGAGTATACGTCCTTCAAAAATTCTATGCTTGAGAATAGAATCTATCTTTTTTATGGATTTGGAGACGTCATCCAGAAAAGCAGGCTCCGATTTACTTTTAATTGGAAGCCTTGTGTCAATAATTTTCAAACCATCATCATAGACTATAATAGCCAATGCAATTTCACCAAGCGTCCATAATTTTTTGTTTATCTCAACCAAGTTAATAATTTCTTTCTTGTTTTGCTCTCCTCCCCGTTGGTCGTATACGTATAAAAATGGAACGGGCTGATTTTCAACCAAACTATTAAAGCAGTAAAAATAATCTGCATTAACAATCTTGGCTTGAATTTTATAGTATTCCAACCGTTTATCCGTGTATACAGTATCTGCGGAATACAAATTGTGTTCGTATTCCGCTAAATTCAAAGCTTGAAATATAGAATTTACATTCGAGTTCATATCTTGATACAATACATCCAGACTAATGGCGAAGATACATATTTTCTCTTGTTCCGCCACTAAAAGCATAGTGAAATCACTTAAAATCGGAAATACACATTATGTACCCACTGTAAAGCAATGTTTTATTTGAATATTCCTTGACCCGCTTTGTTCCTTTTATTTTAAAAAGTCACTTATTTTATCGAATGTAAACCGGAATTGACTGTCCACCTCATCCGCTATTTTGGGAATTGCCGGGAAGGGGTCTTCATGGATATATTTATACGGATAATCCAGTGTTTCTATCTTTACAGGGATGTCCCTGCATGAACCTTGCAACGTATTGATGACCTCATAGGCGGGCACAACCTCGTCTTTAGCCAGCGTAACAGCATAGAACTGATTGCTCATATCCCTGAACCTGGCTTCCCGCTCTTTTGTCATGGAACGGTAATTCAACATACTTCTGAAATTGTTCCCTTCGGGATGGGTATGCATGTAATGGCGGAGTACTTCGTCGCGTTTCATGTGGCTTTCCAGATGCTCCACCACATAAGAATACAGACTCACATTCGCCTCGCTGTCCAGTATGAATTTTGATACGGGCGACAACCTGTTAAATACAGCTCCCCCGCAAAATGTCGCATATCTGGAATTTGTAAAATACCCGTCCTTGTTGCTCATCATCAGTATTTCGCCGAGGAATGTACCAATGGAGTAAGAAAAGAAATCGATTGAAGCATCCCGGTTGATTGCCGGATGCAAGCCTTTTTTTAAATCCTCGACAAAATCAATCACATCGTAATAAGTTTGCAGGCCCGACCAAAGAAACCTCTGCGGCTTGTTATGCAAACGGGTACTGATGGCCACGTTAGACAGGCTGGAGCAGATTACATCGGGATGCCGCTGTTTGCGTTGCTCGCTTACATGGTACATCTCGCGCGAATTACTCCATGCGGCAGGCGCCCGGTTCATGTGAAAGGCAATGGGGAACATGACTATCGACTTGTCCGTTTTCTCCGCTATATATTTTGCCCAAGGCAGGTATTTACTCCAGTATTTTTCATTGAAGCCATGAAACATAAAGATAATTCCGTTGGCTTTCTGTTCCTTCCCGGACATAATTATATGGTAACGGAACTTTATATTTTCCATTATTTCCGCATCCTTTTTATTCAGCATTTGTTGAATGACATCAGGTTCATAATCTGCAGGCATACCCGGAATGTATTCGTAATCGTCGTTATTGCCCAATCCGCCCGGGAGAATAAAACGATAATTCGATTCGAAAGTAAAATTCCTTATAACAAGACGGTTGTCTATTTCAATCTCGCTATCCGTATAATTCTCAATCTTCCTGAGATGGTTAAAAAGGTCTATGTATTTCATATAATAATAATTTTGTCTTCAATTGACATATATGGAACTTGCATGATTTTTATTGTCACGGACTTTGGTGATTTAACAAAAATCATGCTTCGTTTCATGTAGATATAATTTGTTTTTTTACGGTCACATGGAACTCGCGGCATATCGCTCCGCCGAATCTTGTTTCACGCTCTTTGGCGCAAGTTTTGCATGCTTCGTTTCATTTTTTTCAGTTACAAGTTATTGCCGACTGCAGCCAGCCGGCCGTTTAATAACCGGTGTCCGATTCTACAAAACAAGCATTTCCGCAGCTCGCAATACTCCCGTTTCAATTGTATCATCGCCTGCGAATCGGCGGCATTGTTTAACGGCATATTTAATTTTTCGAAACGCTTTGTAATCGAGTTTTTCTCCGGCTTCAATATTTCAAGAAAGTTCAAAGCCCGCTCGCAATGTATTTCGCTATCGATACTCCGGCCATAAATAAAAAGAATGGGAGCCACCGTATTGATGAGTATGATGTCGAGGGACGCATCGCCCATATATTTTACTTTTCGTTCAGACGAAACGCCAAACGCATAATGCGTCTGCCAATATTCCGAAGCATTTACATGAAACATCAATCTGATGCGCCCCACATCGTCGCAAGTCGTGATTTTGGAAAACAATCCATGCGAACTGTACAGCAAGGCGGCCAGTTGGGCTATCCTGATCTGTGGAAAAGCCGTTGGCCGCGTTCTTAAACTTTTAAATATATATGACTCCAGCGGTTTCAGTCCATATTTGTTTTTCAGGAAGGCGTATTCTTTTTGAAGCAGCAGGAAATAGTCATCGTTCACTTTCAGATCGTCCAGCATACCCGCCTGTCCAAACAACAAAGCTTCTATCTGAACCGGATTGTCTCCCTGCTTCCGGATATATTGCAACGGCAGACTTGCAGCCAGACGTTCGAAAGAATCGGAATTCAGCCCGAATCCGAAATTACGGGACAGGATCACATAAACACATCCTCCCATGAATTATTGTATCGTTTGAGCAGTTCCTGTATGCGATTCGATTTCCGTTCGAGGCGTTCAATCAATAATGTATTCATCCATGAATCAAGATGAACAGAGGGCATGGAGCCTATATAATTACAGCATGGAATATCGGTATTGGAATGAATCAGAAAATCATAATTCTCCAGTATATGCCCGGGGTAAGTGATCTCGCATTGCACAACAGGCCGCCCCAATTCGTTCAGCACCTCGCAATTCGCTTTTTCCACGACATGAAGTATAACCGAGTTATAGCTTTTGTTGGTATCGTGTTTGTGCTTCATCCATTCATCCGATGATTTGTGGATCTCTATATTGCCCGCCCATATTTTATCTTCTATCTTGATCTTCGCGTTGAAGAAATCCGGGCCTTCGTTCGTGTTGGGCAAGCCCGTGTCGATGACCTCTATAGGTTCGCCGGCAGTTGTCTTCAGGTCTTTGGCGAAAAGCCTGAATTTCCATATATAATGCAGAATATCTTCCATAAATTATCAACTGAGAGCTATTGGCCGTTGGCCAGGCCCGATTTACAATTATTATTGGCATGTTACAGCCCTGTTATCCCCATTTTCTTCATCAAAAAACTTGCATTCATATTTCGGGCGACGCCTTCCTGTATTTTATATGCAAATGACAATTGCCCGTCTTTTATATCCGCTTCAAATCTGTAATTCTTTATCGCATCGGGAAATTCCTTTTCCAGATCGCCCAGCACAAGGTCGTGCGTGGCGATTATCCCGTTTCCATTGAGTGAAACCAGTTGTTTCATCAAGGCTATCGAGCCTTTCTGCTTGTCTTCGGAATTAGTCCCCTTCAGTATTTCGTCAAGGATAATAAAGAGTTGTTCATCCGACTGCAGGCGGTCGATGATCATCTTCAACCGTTTGAGTTCGGCAAAGAAATACGATTCGTTATCCGTAAGCGAATCGGAAGTTCGCAGGTTTGTTACCAGTTTATACGGATAAAACTTCAGTGATGCGGCACATACAGGCGCGCCCGCACAAGCCAGGATCAAATTTATCCCGACTGTCCGCAAATAGGTGCTTTTGCCCGCCATATTCGCCCCTGTAACCACAAGAAAAAAAGGACGCCTGCCCACCGCCACATCATTGCGGACACAAACGCTGCGGTTGAGCATCGGATGGCCCAGATCTTTCCCCTCCAGCATAAAGGTATCGGCGACCTCCGGATATATGTAATCGGGATTGTTATACGCGAATATTCCCAGAGAAACGAGGCTGTCGAACCCGGCCAATGCTTCGAGCCACAATATAATACGGTCTTTATGGAATAGTATCCATTTTTCTATCTTAATGGAAAAAAACACATTCCAGAAAAAGAAGGGATTCAGAAAAAGAAGACCTAAAACAGTTGACGACTGGTCGAGGTTGTTACTATACGATTTTAGCTTGCGAATAGCCAGGGAAGCGGATTGACCGCTGTTTATCCTGTTTTGTATCCCGGTTAACAGGGGAGAATCGAACTTTTCATTTTCTACCGTCTCAAACAGTTTGGAATATGTTCCGAGCATCTTGATTTTATTTTCGAACAAATTCATTTTCAACCTGATATCCTTCAACGGCATAAGGCTCAATAAAAAGAGCGCCGTCCAAAGCAAGCCCAACGCGGCATACGGAACCAGGCCGATAACGCACAAAACAAGCGCAAGTATGGACATAACCGGGGCAATATATATAAAGTACCGCCAAAAGCTTTTCGATAATGATTTTGTCTGCATGAATTGCCGCGAAAAGAAAAGGATATTCAAATCTTCAGCTTCCGCCATTTGCCCTGTCGCCCTGAAATGCTTGAGTAATTCCGGTCTTTTGCTTAACTCCCTCACAGCCTCCTGCCGCGCAACTATATCTTCCTTTTTCTCAAACGGATAAAGCAAAGTATCAGCCAGCCTGTCTTTCCCAAAAGAGGTCGCAGTCCTGTTTAGAGACTGAAAAAAGGAATGATCGCCAAACATGTCGAGGTCTACGCTGTAGCTGTGGCTTGCATCGGCTTTTTCGGGCGCGCCGTCAAAAGCGGAAAAATCATGATCCATGCCCTTCAGTTCATTCTCCGCATTTTGAACAAGTAATTCGCCATATTTCTTTTGGACAAACAACCTGTTATGGTATTTTATTAAAAAGAGATAAAGCATGAACGATAGCCCTGTTACCGTCAGCACAAGGGGCGTATTGTCCCATAAGACATAGCAGAGCGCAATACACGCCAGTACAATAACCAGCCGCAGCGTTCCTGTCCGAAATATGACTTTCTTCAGTCCGGATAATACGGCTTTTTCTTTCTCTATGAGATCCTCATACGATTTTACTACTTCTTCCCGTGTCATATTTTAGTTACAAATTACAAATATATGAATTTCAATCTTGAAATCCGATTAAAAAAGCTCGTGTAAAACATCCAGTGATCTCAATGCGGGGAAATCGTAAAGATGCAACCGGTAATACTCCAGCATCCTGTTTATAATATTTATCCTGTCTTGTCGCGAAAAGGCAAAACGGTGCATGTTTTCGTATGAGATCCGAGCCAGTAGCGAGAGCGATTGACTGTCTCTCCTGTCCAGGAAATGCCTGTGCAGAGGTTGGTAACGGACAAACTCGCCATTCATCATATCAAACAGGCTATTTGTCCTGTATTCTTCCAGATTGGGATAAAAACCGAGTAAATGGCTGAGTTTGAGCATAAACACCAAATGGAAATTGGAAATACTCTTGTCCGTCATTTCCAGTATCCGAACCGACTGTTCAAGAAAACCGAAAAGCAACCTGCTGTCATTCGTATCCTTCAACACGCGGGTAAGAAATTCGGAGAGGAAAAAAGCAACCGACGTTTTACCCAAATCGCCCGATATATCATACAGATACACATCGGCGCGGGCTTCGCGTATCCGCTGTATATCGCGCGACGCCTGGTGTTCCACATCAAGGTCGAGTATGGCAAGCGGCGAAAACAGGGATTTCGGCGCTTTCGAGCTTTTGCCTCTGGCTTTGGACACCATATAAGTTACCCGTCCAAACGATTCGGTGAAAAGCTGGGCAAGGACATACTTGTCGTTGTAGTGAATAGTATTCAGCACTAAACCTTTTGTTTTACAAAGCGCCATGATACAAATTTAATGTTAACAAAAATACAAATACAAATTTGAAAATAGCGGGTTTTATTGAATAAATAACTAACTTCGCGACATAAATAACACAAAATGTGATTTCTAAATTTTATGAACGAAGACATTAAAAATATCTTGTTCGACTTTGGCGGCGTGATAGCAAGCCTTGACAAGCAAAAAGCGTTGAGGCGGTTTATTGAAGCCGGTTTCCCCGACATCGAAGAATATCTGAACGAGTTTCGTCAAAAAGGTATCTTCCTCGAATACGAAGAAGGAAAAATAAACCGTGAAGATTTCGTCGCCGAATTTCGTAAACTGTCAAACAGAAAGGATGTTACCGCCGCTGATATAGATTACGCATGGTTGGGTTTTCTCGACGGCATTTCCGAATATAAATTCCGGTTACTGAAAGACCTCCGTAAAAAATACAATGTTTATTTGTTGAGCAATACAAATCCGTCGGTTATGGGTTGGGCTGCGACCGGGGATTTTTCTCCCGAAGGCTTGCCTATAGGCGCTTATTTTGATAAATGTTATCTGTCTTTTGAGATAGGATGCGCTAAACCCGACAGGGAAATTTTTGATTTCATCATTGCCGACTCCAAAATGGATCCCGCCGAAACGCTTTTCCTTGACGACGGCAAAGCGAATATAGAAACCGGAGAAAAGCTGGGATTCAGGACATATCTGGCCAATCAGGATGAAGACCTGCGAAAAGTGTTTACAGACAGAGGATTACTATAAAAGCGACTGCTTATGTTACTTATAGACAGAGAGCATAAACTTCAGCGCCAGCCCTTAGCGGTAGCCATCGGTTTCTTCGACGGCGTGCACAGCGGCCACCGTTTCCTGATAGAACAAGTCAGGGAGAAAGCGGCTAAACAGGGATTGGCCTCCGCTGTCATTACATTTCCCGTACATCCCCGTAAAGTGTTGCAGAAAGATTATCAGCCCGCATTGCTTTGCGGATTCGATGAAAAAACCGGGCGTCTGGCTTCTACCGGAGTGGATCATTGTATATGCCTCGATTTTACGCTTGAGCTATCCCGGTTATCCGCAAAGAAATTCATGAAAGACATATTGGTCGACAGATTTTCGACAAAGACTTTGGTCATCGGGTACGATCACCGCTTTGGATGTAACAGGGAAGACGGATTTACCGATTACAGGCATTATGGGAACGAAATGGGAATAGACGTTGTGGAAGCGCGGGAACTTCCGGGAGAGGAGCATGTCAGCTCGTCGCGCATACGCAAGCTATTGGATAACGGATACATCCGCAAGGCCGCTAAATTGCTCTCGTACAATTATACTGTATCGGGAAAGATAGTAGAAGGTTTTAAAGTTGGACGGACAATAGGCTTCCCGACAGCAAATATTCAGGTACGGGAAACATACAAGGTCATTCCAGCCTTTGGCGTATATGCCGTATATGCGCATGTGGACGGACAAAAATATGACGGTATGCTCTACATCGGAAAACGTCCGACCCTGCATAACGGGGAAAACGCCAGTCTGGAAGTAAATCTGTTTGGCTTCGACGGCGACCTCTATAACAAGGAACTAACCGTGGAATTTATTGATTTTGTACGTCCCGATGAAAAATTTGCCAATATCGATACATTAAAGAAACAGATCGAGGGTGATAAAGCGACTGTGATCAATGTTATTAAAAATTATAAAAGGCTTGATTTCTGATGTTTTCAAGCCATGTTACGCGATAAAACATAAAAAAACGGCGCATGATGAAAAAATAATCGGTTAAAAGATTAAATAACTGATTTTTATTTTTACATTTGCTCCCGCATAAGAGTTCTTAAGTGTAGTTTAAATTTTTCTTGTCAAGTCATTTCCTTTCTTTGGTAACCTTTCTTGTCTAGTTTCTTTTAGCTTTCCTATTTATTTACATCTTCTGCAAAAGTATTTATTTATTTTTTTAATTTTTATTTTTTTACAATGAACATTTTTATCGCAGGGTTGAGCTACAGCATCAACGACAATGATTTGAAAGATCTATTCAGTGAGTACGGAGAAATCACCTCAGCAAAAGTGATTATGGACAAAGCTACCGGCCGTTCAAAAGGTTACGGTTTTGTTGAACTGGCTGACGACACGTCCGGACAAAAAGCTATTGACGAACTAAATGGCGCTGAATATGACGGAAGAACTATTTCGGTATCTGAAGCTCGTCCTCGCACAGAAGGCGATCGTCCTCGCAGAAGTTATGACAATAACAGAAGCGGCGGCGGCAACGGTGGATACAGAAGACGTGAATATTAATAAAGTCACTGACAAAATACAAAAAGAAACTGCCTTTCAGGACAGTTTCTTTTTGTTTCTACTGCACTTATCTGCGTCTACAACACTTGCGCCGCCCGACCGGTTTTTCTTTTTGGCATGAGAAATATTTTATCAAGTCATTCAACCCGCTATCGGAAAATCGGATCTTGCCCGAAAGCCCCGCACGGAACGACGCTTTTATGCCTGCGACAATTTGAATTGAATTGAATTTGAAAATCGGCGGATCCAAAATCGACGTAGTTAATAGCGCCCGACAAGACCCCCAAAAACGGAATGTTTTCTTATTTTTGCATGTTCGTTAAATATCAGGGATGGAAAAAGAGTCTTCAATATTCAGCGTATGGAAAATACTTCTGCCTGTATTTATAGGAATGGGAGTCATTATTTATATGTTCAGCCGGGAATTTAATCTGGACGATCTGAAACAGATCACAATTGCAGGACATACCGTTTTCTGGATATTTATAGCCTTCTGTTTTATGCTGGGACGCGATACGGGTTTTGTGATCCGTTACCGTTACCTCACCGAAAAGAAGTTATCATGGAAACAGTGCGTCAAAGTTACCCTGCTTGCGGAATTCGGGACAGCTGTCACCCCGTCGGTAGCAGGCGGTTCGAGTATGGCGGTACTGTTTCTGGCAAAAGAAAATATCCCTGTCGGGCGCAGTACGGCAATGGTATTTGTGGCTTTGCTGCTTGACGAGATGTTTTTTGTAGTAACATTCCCTATACTCTTGCTGTTCATACCGTTTCATACGCTATTTGCCGATAATACGGCTTTGGGTTCAGGCGTGCTGATCCTCTTTATTGTGGCTTATGTTATCAAAATGCTTTTATGTACGCTGTTGATAGTCGGATTGTTTTTCAGGCCGCAGGCCATTCGCTGGTTGATCATAAAGATTTTCAGGCTGCCGTTTCTCAGTCGCTGGCACAAGGCTGCGGCAAAGGCGGGAGATGACCTTGTTATCACTTCCCGGGAAATAAGAGGAAAAACGCTTTCCTATTGGTTTCCATTGATAATGGCTACCGTCCTGTCATGGAGTTCGCGTTATCTGGTAGTGAATGCTATCTTTATGGCATTTTTTCAGGTACAGGATAACCTGTTGATCTTTGCCCGTCAGTTCGTGATGTGGGTGGTAATGGTAGTCAGTCCCACACCCGGAGGGAGCGGATTCACAGAATTTATATTCAAACAATATTTGAGCGAGTTCATACCTTTGGCAGGAATTGTTCCGGTTATAATATTATTTTGGCGGCTACTTACCTATTATAATTACTTGCTTGCAGGCGCGCTTATCGTACCGGGTTGGATGAAGAGATCGTTTGGCAAGAAAGGCGGGAATTGATTTTTATAAAACTGTAACTTTTTTCTCTACGTAATATAAAACCAAAAAAAGTCGCACAACCAAATATTTGTGCGACTTTTTTTTGCGGTATTTTGCATTACGTATTACGTAATATTAAAAGCTATATGGAAAAGAAAACTTCACAATACCCGGAATGGGTAACCAATTACCGTAAACCCGGTACTGAAATCCGCAAATTCAAAGACAGA
>JAISSD010000142.1 GCA_031273295.1 Prevotella sp. | reverse complement strand
TTAATTTTATAATTCACTGATAATATGCAGTTTATAATTCTCGTCTACATTAAACATCAAAATATGAATCGAGATAAATATTTGTAAATCAATTCGTTTTGGTACCTGAGTAGTTACATCAGATTTATACAAAATCTATTGAATGATATTGATGTTTTTGAAAACAAGTATCGGGAATATCGCGGAAACCTTATAAAAGAATCGTTTCGCATACATATTGCGCAATACACGCGCATCAGAGCCAAGTGTTGCCCCCCTATTTCAGATCAACCGGGAAAGATGCCGTTGATATAATCGGAAATATCAAATCAATTGTATCGAAATGGGAGGATGTTGCTGCCAAGTATCAAATTTCCAAATCGGAACGGGATATAATCCGTTCGGCATTTAGGTTTGCACGCGAACTGCAAACAGTTTTGGGTTATACCCGTTGGGAAAATTTTATCGTTGCCATTCAACGAGCGGCCGATTCCTGTAAAACGCAGGGTATCAGCGTGGATTATCATTTTCGTGAGGTCACGAAAATGATAGAAATTGGCAAAGGCGGCAAGCGTGAAATCAACGACTATATGCTTGCCAGTAAGGCTTCGGATTATCGGAATGATTCTTGATTTGGAAATATTATAAAAGCATAACACAAACCCTTGTTTTTTTAGAACAAAATATATCTTACTTTTGTATTATATCTTGGGCGAAACAAAATATTTGCAATGAAACAATATCACGATTTACTGAAACGGGTACTGGACGAAGGTACATATAAAAATGACCGTACGGGTACAGGTACCATCAGCGTATTCGGACATCAAAGCCGTTACAGTCTGGCCGACGGGTTCCCCGTATTGACGACAAAAAAACTGCATCTTAAATCCATTATATATGAATTGCTTTGGTTTCTGGCAGGGGATACCAATGTGAAATATCTACAGGAGCACGGCGTGAGCATCTGGGACAAATGGGCTGACAAAAACGGCGATTTGGGCCATATATACGGTTACCAGTGGCGTTCATGGCCTGATTATAACGGAGGATATATCGACCAGATTACCAATGTAATGGATACAATAAAGAATGATCCGGATTCGCGCCGTATCATTGTAAGCGCATGGAATGTAGCCGACCTGCCGAATATGAAGCTGCCTCCGTGCCACGCATTCTTCCAATTCCATGTGGCGGATGGAAAACTAAATTTGCAGCTTTATCAGCGCAGCGCGGATATATTTCTTGGCGTGCCTTTCAATATCGCATCCTATGCTTTGCTGCTTCGGATAATGGCGCAGATGACGGGGCTTGAAGCCGGAGATTTCGTACACACACTTGGCGATGCGCATATATACATAAACCATCTGGAACAGGTGAAATTGCAGTTGACCCGCGATTTCCGGCCATTGCCGCAGATGAAGATCAATCCCGATGTGAAAAGTATCTTCGATTTTAAATTTGAAGACTTCCGGCTGGAAGGATATGATCCGCATCCGCATATAAAAGGGGAAGTGGCGGTATAACTATGATTTCAGGATTAATATCCGGCTTCGTCGACCTTTCAGTCCAAGATCTCAAAAATTATATGGAAAATCGGGTCTTCAAATGTTGAAGCCTGAAATCCTGAAACAAATATACCAATGCTTGTAAATATTATTTCGTGGGCGGTCATATTCTTTATTCTCTTTAGTTTTGGGGATATGGCGCTTGCGTTGTATAATAAGATTTGCAAATGCGACGAGCAATACAATCCGGTGAATAAAGCGCTGCTTGGACTGTGTTTTCTGATTGTACCGCTATCTGTATGGTCGCTATGGTTGCCGGCTAACCGGTTATTTTTGTTTTTGGTCTTTTTGGTTTCTCTGAATTATTGGATTATTTGCCGTAGAAGGCTCTTGGGTGCATCGAATTATATCGTAAAATCGACAAGGGGAATTTTTTCTTCTTTCCAGTCGGTACTGATCATTTTATTCGTCTTCGTTTCGCTCTGTTTCTTCACATGGCAACAGGATGTGTATGATTCGGCATTCTATCATTTTCAAAATATCAGGTGGAATGAAGAGTTCGCAGTTGTGCCGGGGCTAGCAAATCTGGACAGCCGGTTTGGATTCAATTCCAGTTATTTTTTGTTAAGCGCCATATTTTCATTCCGTTTTTTGTTAAGTGAAGCGATATATCCGCTACAGCCATTGATTGTTACGGCCATCGGATGCAGGGTGTTGTACGAATTGTTTATATCCGAATATGAGATAAAGCGTGTTATCATATTGCTTTCGTATATATTGTTATATTGGGTTTCAATATACTTTTTGGGGAACACCTCTACGGACATACTGCCTAATTTTATTGTATTTTATATTATGGTGCAGGCCGTATTGTATCCTGAATTTCTGAAAACGAATTTCTTGATTGGGATTATCCTGCCTGTCTTTTTGCTGACATGTAAACTGTCTTTTTTTCCTGTCGGACTGATAAGCGTTTACCTGCTTTATTTTCTTTTCAAGAAAAAGAAGTACAGGGTTATCGTATTTGTATGTATTGCCGGGCTTTTGATCCTAATTCCCTGGTTGGCAAGGAATGCGATTATTTCCGGCTACCTTGTATATCCGCTTTATCGGATCGATCTGTTCTCTTTCGACTGGAAAGTACCCGTGGAAATCGCTGCAAAGGAAAAGGATTACATATTCGATACGGGGTATTATTTTTTCAGGATTGCATTACGATACCCGCATGAGAGTATCAGAGACCCTTTGTTTATAAATATTCTGACAGATATAATATATTTATTCACTCTCGTTTCGTTCATTGTCGCTTCATATCCGATGCTGAAAAAAAGGAAAGAAGCGAACAGCCGGATATGTTTTTTATATGCGGTATTCTTTATCACGATAGTAGTCTGGGCATTCGGAGGGCCTGACATACGCTTTGTACCGGGTATTTTGTGCGCGGTTATTTTTACAGGAGGAATACTGTTGTGCAGGAAAAAAGAAAATCGGTTGCGTTTACCCCGGTCAAGCAAAGCCATGATCTGTATTTTTATCCTCGGCATTGCTCTGTGGACAGGCGGCTGTTATTATAATTTTCATGCCGGGATTGAAAAAAACGATACAAATCCTGTTTCTCATGCCTTGATTAAACCTTACTCGGTCAAAGACCGGCAAAAAGCCAAAGGCGCGGATATTATGGACGGGGTTTCAATATACGGAATTAACAATGGGCTATTCATACGGGTTAGTGAAAGTTTGCCCTACGACATGCCGCTTCCCGCAAGTATAGCCGGCCATTACGCTAAATTCATCCCACTGCGGTGTATCGAAGCCCGAGGAATATCTGTTCAGGACGGGTACAGGGTGAAGACCGGATGTAAATAACAAAGATCCTGAAGCCAATTAGCCGGAGCGTTGTTTTTGCACACAGACGACGCGGATTGAACGGATGGGCGCAAATCATAGACGATGAGTTTCTATCCCCATATAACAAACACGAACAATTCGGTTCAGGCGAACACACAGGTTCGCCCCTGCGTGCCGGTTCTCTACGTATCTTTGCGCCTTCTTTGCGTACTTTGCGTTTAAAAATTTCTTTGGCGATCAAATGATTTCATGCCGTCGTTGTCAACGTAGGGGCTGCATACGTGCGCGCCCTGTTTTGCGGCTGCCTGCGATTACATCCGTCAAAATGTTCGATTCTTTATCCGAATTCCGATAATTGAACATAAAAAGGCGGAAATCTGTAACAGACCAGTCAACAGGATTAAATATCTTTGTTTCATTAAAGAATTTTCCAAACCTGTCGCATTGCCGTTCAATTAACCGTTAATTATTTGATTGCCAATTATAAGAAAGAGAGTTATGATCACAAAAAGACGAAAATTCGTTACCCGGTTCTTGCCGGGATTGTTTACCGGACTGCTGTTGTTGTCCGGTTGTTCACAGGACGATGTTTCCGGCGTTCCTGCCGGTTCGCGCGTCATCGGTTTCCGTACCCAGGGCGGTATGTCTGCATTAAAGGCTACTACCACCTCCAAGGATTACATCCACAATTTTGTTGTCAGCGCCCATTACGACGACGGACAGGGTGCATCCGAGCCTTGGGCTGTTGCTGCCGATTACCTTCTTTACGGTACTACCGTCTATCGCGGGGAGAGCGGTGCGGGTTGGGATTACTCTCCCAAGGCTTACTTTCCTGCCGGAGAT
>JAISSD010000103.1 GCA_031273295.1 Prevotella sp. | reverse complement strand
CTACCATCAGCTTCGGGGAACTTGGCGTTGACGGTTATGGACCGAATGTCAATGTACCGATAAAGGAATCGGATTCCTGGCCTGAGTTTGCCCGGTCTAACATCTACTACGATGCTACCTCTGAAGTAGAGACATTGACTTTTTCGGAGGAAGAGGATGGGAAGAACCTTTACCAGGGTTTATACTTCAAGTACGGTAGTTTGATTGGCGTTTCTGCTGGCGCAAACAGCGCTCCTTTCAACGGTGATGCTTACTTGTTCATCCCTGACGTTTTAACCGGCAAGTATACTAAAATACAGATTTCACAAATTGCCGGCCACGTTAGTACTACTGATGCCGTAGGTATCTTTAAGGCTGTTCTTGTGGGGAAAGGTATTACTTGGGGTACATCTTCCTACACTGACATATGGAATGCTCTTCCTTACGTCATGGACGGTGACGTTCCGGCCAACGGTTCCGGTCGTGACGAGAACGGTTTGACCGTTAATTCCAATGCTACTCTATACGCACAGTACAAGGGTGACATCTGTAAATTCATGTCCGACAATCCTTCTTCCAGTGGTTTGTCGGGTAAATGGCGATTGCCGGTCTCTAGCGAGTTCGGCCCGAACCCTGACACCGGTTATTACACCAGGAGCACAAATTGGGACGGTAGTTTCTCCAACATTACTGAAAACGGTACAGGTACAATGGCAGTTGATTACAGTTTTTATACTTTCAGTCGTGTATTAACCGGCACTGACGAACCGTCATTCCCCGCGTCCGGGAACCGTCTCAACACCGGCAACCTGAGCAACACCGGCAGCTTCGGCGGCTACCGGCCGTCGTCAGCCTACTACGGGACGAACGCGTTCAACCTGACCTTCACCAGTAGCAACGTGTACCCGCACGGCAACCTCGAACGTACGCTCGGGTTCTCTACCAGGTGCGTCAGAGAATAGTAGCGCTGCAGGCGCGCATTCGATTCTTTTGATTTATTCTTTCCCGCATTGTCATTAATGCGGGGAGGTTTCAATACCTCGTTAGGCGAATGATTGATGAATAAAATGATGGCGACGGCAGTGGCAGGAAGCAAAGCGGGTTCTTCCTGCCACGCTGTTTGTCTGAACACGATTTACAGGATTACAGGATTTGCAGGATTGTGTCCGTAAATCTTCTAATCCTTGAATCGCGGTTCAGACTTTTCTTCGTCTTTTCGGATTTTGACGGGTGTATTTGACCGGTCGAACCGACGTTTCAAATTGTCGCGCTACAAGAAAAAAATGAACGGACAAATTCATTTAACACAAAGAACACAAAGGGCGCAAAGCATTTCCTTTGTGTTCTTTACAGGTTTTGCGGATTCTTTGCATTAAAAATTTAAATTGTTTTATTCTTCATGCCATAAAAGATTGATTTACAATGTCGCCGTCATTTTACGGATTTCGGCAAGGCGTTTGTTTAACTTGCTGTCTTTTTGTGCCGCCTGCATATTGTATTTGAGCTGCAAGCGCATCAACGAATCGGCCGGGACGTTCAAGGCAGCTTCAAACATCATTGCAGTTGAAGTTGTGAGTGGTCGGCGCCCGTTCAAGATGTCGTTCAAAATATTGTACGACATTCCCATTTGCTTTGCCAAAAGGGTTTGGGTAATACCGCGGTATTCTATTTCGTCTTTGAGGACTTCACCGGGGTGCGTTGGGGTGTACCCGTATCCTAAACTACCCATAATGTTTTATTTATAATGGTTTGACAATTCTATTATGTTACATATCGTTACAACCGTTTCGGAAACTACTTTTGTTGTTTTGAACTCAATACGGTACCGATCGTTCACGCGGACGGATTCCAATCCCTCTTTGTCGTCATGCAATGCTTTATAACGCAAGCCGTTGTACCTGAAAAGGTCTTCTACGACTGTAACAGATTCCAAAATATCAAGTGTTTTACGGTATTTTTGGACTACTTGCGGCTGAAAACGGTACTTCTTATCCGTTGTCTTGCCTGTATCATACAGTTCTTTCAAATACTTTTTATCAAACTTTATTTCCATGCCCGTATCCTAAACAGTAGCAAAGATAATACTTTTTTCTACTCCACAAAAAAAGTGGATTTTTCTCAACCTAAAGCCTGGACAATCAGTTTTTTCAAAAAAACAAATTTTGGTAATTTCCGTTTGGCGATGAAAAACAAATAACCTGTAACAGTTTGATTTTTTGCATTTTCCAATATTTCAACAAGGCAGGAAAAGACGCGGCATGTCGCGTCTACACGGAAAGGTTGCGCATCGGATATAAAATAAAACCGGCGAATACGAAAATCCGGAGACTCTCGCATTCGCCAATCAAAAAAACCGTATTCCTTAACCAACCGCGCGTTGAGTTAAAGAAACATTCAAGGGCATCTCACACCCTCAACCCAGGAAACTTTTCTAATGCCTTTTGCGTGATAACCGTTACCCGTAAGGTCAGGTACGACGTCTAGCTCGGTTTCGCTTTTTGCTGAATTAAATTTCCAATAAGCCAGCAAGCCGTTCGACGTCGGCGACACCGCGCACATGCCGTTCCGGATCTCCTCTTTGGTCAAAGCTTTTGTCCAGACCCGGGCTTCGCTGATCTTTCCATACAGATACCTTCCATATAAAGCGGTTTGACCTATGTAAAACTTGCGGTTAGCGTCAAGTCCGGCGAGATTGACAGGGCCTCTGGGAGCTTCCACATACGACTCCAGTTCTCCGTTAATATAGAGCCTGATCATGCTTCCATCATAGGTTACGGCGACATGCGTCCATACATTCGCAGATAACCCTTTTACGGACGTCACCGGATAGCCTCCTCCCGCCAGTTGCAACTGGTTATTGTTGATGGTGACGTCGCCGATTCTCAGCAAGAAGTTTTCTTCCAGTCCCATTACGGTGCTTATGAACGGATTCGCTGTCTGAAACTTGTCAACATGGATGCGGGCTTCCATAGTCAGCTGGTTCACAGCAGACAAATCGCCTTTGCCCAAACTCTTGTTTTCAAAATCCACCTTGAAATAATTGCCGTTCAGCTCGGCCGCTTTGGTTATGATGGTTTTATTTATCACCAGATACATGATCCGGGAAGCTTCCAGAACGGAAAAATTCCCCCCTTGCGCGTCTTTTATTTCTATGGGTACGCAATAAACATCCTCGTCAGTGAAACCTTTCAATGTTTTTATGGACAGTTGCAGAGGTTCCGAAACATATTTCCCGGCTTTTATCTGAAGGTTTTTACCGCCAAGGCTATATACCTCTGCGGGTAAGGCCTTGTAGTTAGTCCCGGTTTTTTTATTATATCCTTCGATTAAACCTTCGTTGACGGCAACCGTGACGTTAATATCATTTTCCGTTACGGAAGAAGCCCTGACGCTGACGCCCAAACTTGTAGGCTCCTCGATAGACATTTTTAAAACCGGGCTATTTTCCGTACCCGTGAAATAGATCACGTTTTGTAATTCATCAGCGTCTTTACATGAGGATAACACATTCAGTAAGACGGCTATAATCAAAATTATTTTTGTTTTCATCTTTATCGCTTTCTGTTATTCGTAAAAATAGATTTCGGCTATACTGGCAAATTTGTATACGGACAAAAACTTGTCCGGTAAAATACGCACGTACCTGGCTTCCAGAGCTTGCTCGAACTTATAAATGGCGTCTACTTTTTTCCCGTCCAAAATAACAGGCGCCATGCTACCCAAATAGGTCCAGTTAGCGCCGTCAACGCTTATTCCGACGTTAAATCCGGCCATTACACAATTGTAGCTGTCATATAACATAAATGAAGAAATCAAGCTGAACCCTTTCAATTTATGCGTCTTTTTCAAGTCATAGTAAATGCCGTGAGACGCATCGCCGGACATGATGCCCCACGATGTGGAGAGATCATTGTCGAACGAACTCTCGGCCGAGCCAAAAGGAGCCAAATGTCTGGATTCGGCGGCCCAGCCCGACCGGTCTATCGAAGTTCCCGGTTTTTCCGATGCTTTTGCCACAAAGCCGGTCAGCGAAAAGTCGACAACAACGTAAAAAACATTTAAATTCGCACTCAGCCTGACAGTCTTGTCTTCCGTCTGAACAGAAGATATTTTCACAGGGATTACGTATGTCGCTTTTACAAGTTCGGTTAAATGTTTTTCTATAAAACTTTTATTGAAAACGATTCGCATGGAGTCAGCCGAAACGCTGTTTCCGGAAGCAATATTTAAACTGGTCTTTTCCACCGAATAGGCGCCAGGCGGAAGGGATGCGCGATTCGTCCCTTTTGCGGCATTGTAGCCTTTGATTAAGGAGGTATCAACTTCCAGGTAAACTTTTGTTTCCCGGCTTACTTTTCCTGTAGCTTTCACAGGCAGCAACATGTAATTTAAACCGGATTCGCGGATGCGGTCATAGCTTATATCCACAGCGACTTGAGAGTCGCCCTGTTTGTTATTCGAGTAAATTATCGTATCCGGCGCATCAACATTGTCATCCGAACCGCAACCCGCGAAAGGCAGGCAAAGCGCGGACAGATAAAAGAATATGTATATTTTACAGATTTTCATATGATGATAATTTTGTTTTTAATTGACATATGGAACTTGCATGATTTTTATTATCATGGACTTTGGCGATTTGACAAAAATCATGCTTCGTTTCATATATAAGGGTATTATTTGGGAAAATTACAATTTTCATGTGTACATAATTTGTTTTTTACGGTTACATGGAACTCGCAACACATTGGCGTCGCCGAACCTTGTTTCAGGCTCTTTGGCGCAAGTTTTGCATGCCCGTTTCATTTTACTTTGGGATTCATTGTCTGAATGGCCTGGCGAAGGTATTTATATTCCATCTCGGTGTTTCTGTATTCATATTCCATGTGATAAGTTCCACAACCGCCTTTTACGCCCTGGGTCGGATTCCATTTGGCCATACCCAGGATGGACGGGATATTTTTCCCGTTACTTTCAGTGTAATTTACTCCGCCTGTCCTCCAATAAGCTTCAAAGTCTTCCGTGACGATAAATTGCGCCGGCTTGAAAATGGAACTGACCCGGTTATATCTGCTTTGCAGACTACTGCCGCCGGTTGTCGTATATGCCTGAGCTATAGCATAATCAAAATAAGGGGCTGTTTCCTCAGGCAGCATGTCCAACTCTCCATCTACAACCAGTAATTTATTCGAACCGGATTTAGGCCCCAAATATTTTCCCAGTTCCTGAACAAAAACAGTCATATCCTTACCCATCGGACACCCCTTGATATCTATCGGGCCTCCAACAGTGGGTTCATAATCGATGTCCAATCCATCGAAACCAAGGGCTATAATTTCCTCGGCCAGGGCTTTCGCGTACTTGCGCAACCCTTCCTGGCGATCTTCTCCCCAGTTTTCCTTGGGTATGTTTGGCAGTTCCTTTCCCGTCCGGCCCAAAAGAGTGGTTACAAGTATCTTTGTTCCTTTCACTTCGCGGGTAAGGCGCAGATCCTCGAATTTTTCCGGATTCATCTTGTCTCTGTGCCACATATTACCCCACAAGCCAATCATATCCACGCTATCCGGTATCGAATAGAGGCGCGTAACCATCGAGGGTCCCGCGGCGGTCCAGCCTCCAAACCAGCCGAAAGCAATCTGATGGTCGGATTTTTTATAGTCTCTCAGATTCGCGTAATAAGCGCTTGTGCCGGCTTCGGGAAGATCGACGTCTATTGTGGCCGGTTCCGTCCAGTCATTGTTGCACGAAGCGGCAAACGCAAGCGCGGCAAATAAAAAGACAGATATGTATATATATTTTTTCATGCGTATGTATTTTGTTTTTTAATGGTCGGATGAAACTTGCAAGATATTGGCTCCGCCGAACCCTGTTTCATGCTCTTTGGCTCCGCTTTTACATGCCTGTTTCATGCTTCCCGTATTTTTATTTTACATTATTTTTTATCCCACCAAACTTTGGTTCCGCCGTTATCCGGGCCTCCAAGAAGAGTATTTACAGCATCTGTGACATTAGCCCGGTTCGATGCATACTCGACCTTCGGATAAGGAACTCTTCTTACCTGAATATCAGTGTTTATCTTTCCCGAACTGTAGTTTGTCACTACCGGAAATATTTTCGGATAGCCCGTCCTGCGAAACTCGCTCCAGGCTTCCTGTCCTTCGGGGTACATCGCCAGCCATTTCTGGGTGATGATGCGTTCGAGATTTTTCTCGGACGTCGCCGCATCATCCCATTTAACGGTTATTGTTGAAACCGGACTGGCGCTGTTCGAATCCACAATATCGTTAAAGCGCGCAGGAACAGAGTCGCTGTTATTGACGTATGAAGCATACGAAGACGAAACTCCGTATTGAGCGAACGATACTTCTATCCCTTTATTGTACAGGTCTTTGGCAGACGACAGGTTGTCTACGCCCGACATGTTCCATCCACGCGCTACCCCTTCCGCCCTCAGGAAATAAGCTTCCGCGGCGCACATCCATTGTATGGGATCCGCGGCTCCCACATTCGGATTCGAAAGAGCTTCGTATTTCGACTTGTCGGATATGACAAGTCCATTGCGGGCGCCATTATAAGCGCCGGAGGCAGTTGGCTGGAAATATTTGCCTAAACGCGGATCGCCATAACCTTTCAGGAAAGATTCCATACTCGCCCCCATTTTAGTATCTTTATATGAACCCCAGATAACGATCAACGGATGCGATATCGTATAGCCTTTGCCTGACTTTATCGCCGCGTTTTCCATGTTATCGGTAATCACTCCGTAGCTATTGTTCACCGCCTCTTCCGCATTCTTTTTAGCCAAAGCGGGATCTGCATAAACCACGCGCATGGCCAAACGAAGTTTCAGCGTATTCGCAAACTTTATCCAGTTGCGGATATTGCCGTTGTACACCAAATCATATTTGGCTAACGGGCCGGAATTGCTGCTAGACGACACAAACTTGCCCAACTCCGTCACAGCCTCGGTCAATTCTTTAAAAAAAGACTGGTAAACGGCTTCCTGCGAATCATAAGCGGCGCCCATGGCTCCTTTTCCGAATTGAGAATAAGGGATCGGCCCGTGATTGTCCGTTATACGATGCATGCTTGCGATCTTGATTATCTGCGCCAGATAAAAGATATGCGGCACGCCGTATTCTTCCGATTTCGCTTTTATCTGGTTCCATGACGACATGACGGAGCGATACGCGACATTGAAGCCGGCGTCGTTCCAGTCGCCATAATTCATATTGTATGTGCTGTTATTGCTGGAACCGTTCCACTGGCCGATAGCGGCCATGTATCCCGAAAAAATATCGCCCGTGAGGTTTTGCGCCCGCTGGTATTCGTTGGCGCCCACGTCGCTTGTAGGGATCACGTCGGTCTGCATTGTAGGAATAAACCCTCCTACAAGCAGGAGATCATAGGCCGTTTGTCCATGCGCCCTGTCCTGATTTTTATTTATATTCTCGAAATTATCGGTGCATGCGCAGAAAAACAGGAGAGAATAACAGGCCAGAAACACGGAACAAACATATCCTGCATTATGTATTTTATTTTTTCTCATTTGAGCATTCATTTAAGCGGTTAGAAATCTATCTTTACATTAAATCCAAAGCTGCGAAGGCTGGGCTGCATAAAGTAATCGAAGCCCTGATAGTATGTGCCTGTCGAAGCCGTAATTTCGGGATCGAACGGCGCCTTGTTGTAGATCATCCACAGATTTCGTCCAATCACGGACAGTGTCACATTCTTCACATATCCCTTGAAAAAACTGTCAGGAAGGATATAACTCAAACTTGCTTCTCTTAGTCTGACATTTGTCATACTGTAAACGTATTCGGACAGAACGCCTGTTGTTCCGCCGCCAACCACGGCATAATAGTTTTCAGGATTCAACAAACCTCCGTTCACCACGACGCCTCCGGCGTCTCTGGCTTCCGCCGAGGCTTTAGACACGCCATAACGGTCCATTAAAGCCTGAGTTGCCGAAACTCCGACTCCCCCGATACGGGCGTCGAACAAAAAGCCCAATGAAACGCCTTTGTAACCAAAAGTATTTTGAAAGCCCAGATTGTATTTTGGAGCAGGATTCCCGGCTCTGACCCAATTCTTCGCGTCGGCGCTTACCGTGCCGTTTACAGGGTCTACATACACATTTCCGGTCAAGTCTTTTTTCAATGTATACACATAAATGTCTCCCATGGCGTCTCCCTTTTTCACAACCATACGGTACGAATCGTTTTCATTGACAATGACCTCGTTCATTCCGTTTTCCATAGGCAAAGCGGTAGTCGGGTCTATTGTTCCCGGAGCCACCAGTTCCTTTACCGTATTGCGGTTCAGGGTATATGTCAGATTTGAAGACCAGTGCAAAGCCCCGAGATCCTTGTCAAGCCCCAAAGCTATTTCAACCCCGTAATTGTTTACCTTGCCTGCGTTCAGATAATAATATTCATACTTCGACGACAGGGATGTGCCTATCTTGAACAACTGGTTGTATGTGTTGGTATTGTAGTAGCTCATATCCAAATGGATCGCATTTTGAAGAAACTTCATATTCAATCCTATTTCATACGCTTTCGTCCTCTCCGGTTTCAATCCTGTTGCCGGAAAGAATGGCAGGGAATTCAAACTGCCATTTTGCTTCAAGCCATAACTGTTGGATGTGATGTACCTCATGGGGGCATTGCCGACTTCGCTGTACGAACCTCTCAGCTTCAAAAACGATACGACAGGATTTACGCCGGTCATTTCGCTGATGATGCCCGAAAGACCGACCGACGGATAGAAAAAGCCCGTGCCGTGCTTTGTATAGGCTAAAGCCGAAGACCATTCGTTACGTGCGGTCAGGTCCATATACAACATACTCTTGTAGCCTAACTGCGCCGTAGAAAAAACCGCCTGGGTCTGTTCCCGAAATCTATCTTGCAAAAGCCTTGATTCGGGGTGGGTTAAATCGATATTGCCCAGATAAAAGAAATTAGGAACCGTATTCAGATGCCCTTCCGCGCCATTCCGGCGGGACTTCATATCCAGTATCGAAGCTCCCAGCACGCCCGACAAGCTGATATCGTCGTTGAACCGTTTATTCACGGTAGCTAAAACATCCCCGTATAACTGTCTTGAGTTTGTTTCGCGATTCATATAATTCCCGTTTGCGGAGGCAAACAACAAGTCTGCCGAAGCCGATATTTCCCTGTTGAAGTTTTTGTATTCATAAATGCCCAAACCCCTTGCGGCTACAGTCAACCATTTGACAGGCGTATATTTCAACACGCCGGACAGCGTAAAACGATCCGTTTTGTTTGCGAACGATTCCCTGTTTACGATCCAGTAAGGATTTTGCATGCCTAGACCCTGATTGCCGTATGGCCAGTATTGCAGCGCAAAATTTCGTCCGGCGTCATACCTCTCGTATACTTTGTATTTATTTATATCGTCTCCTCCGGGAAATAAATATACGGGCAGTAAGGGGTTGTGGTACTGGCCTTGAGACAGCATGTTCTTGTCGCTCTGATTGGCATAGGAAAAATTAAAATCCAAAACCAGTTTGTCGTCGACAAGACCTGTCGTACTGTTCACTGTCAAGTTTTTGCGGTTAAGAGTGTTGTTGGGTATGATACCCCTGGCTACAAGGGAAGCCGCCGATGCATATATCTGGTTACGGTTGTTGCCCGCCGTAACGCTTACCGAGTTTGTTTCGGCGTATCCTGTCTGGAAAAAATCCATGGGGTCGTATGACGTCGGTTTATCCAGTTTGGCGCCCCAACTATTGAACTCGGATCCCCTTGTTCCATACGTATTTTGGAATTTAGGGGTTACAAACGGAGACATGAACATGGTACTGTTTGAATAATTGAATCTGAGCCTTCCCTCTTTTCCTTTCCTTGTAGTCACCAATATAACGCCGTTTGCGCCCTGGCTTCCGTACAGCGCGGCCGAGGCGGCTCCCGACAAAACCGAAATGGATTCGACGTCTTCCGGATTGATGAACGACATGGCGTCGCCGTCTCCTCCATCCGGCATTTCATAGGGGGCGTCCGGCTGGTCGTTTCTTGTATTGTAAACAGGCACGCCATCTATCACATACAACGCATTGTTGTCTCCCAGCAGGGATTTGGTTCCGCGCATCACCACGCGGGACGAACCTCCGATACCCGAAGCGCTCTGATTGATGGTAATACCGGCGACTTTACCGGCCAGAGAGTTGACAAAGTTCGCGTCCTTTACAGTCGTCAATTCATTCGCCTTGATCTCCTGCACATTGTAAGTCAACGTTTTTTCTTCCCTCCTGATACCCAAAGCCGTGACGACAACCTCAGTCATGCTCACGGTTGCACTTTTCAATACAATATTATAATTGTCCTGCGCTCCTACGGTAAATTCGTGCGTTACCATGCCAATGAAAGAAACAGTCAATTTCGACATTCCGTCCGGCAACAGTATCTCGAAGCGTCCGTCCACATCCGTGAATGTCCCTTTAGAGGCGCCTGCAACAGAAATCGACGCTCCGATTACCGGGTCTCCGTTTTCGTCCGCAACCGTACCGGTTATGGTACGCTTCTGTTGGGTAACGTCTTGCGATTCCGCTTTTTTAGTGCAGAGTACAATATTGGAGCCTTCCAGGAAATAAGAAATATTGGTATTCCCGAACAGGTTTTTCAAGACATTTGCCAAGGGTTGTTCGGTTTCCGTTACAGATACAATTCGGTCTTTGTTAATGGATTTGTCATAAACGAACAAATAATCCGTTTGAGATTCAATCTGGTTCAAGACTGCTTCCAACGTGATATTTTTTTGATTCAAGGTTATTTTCACATTCTGTGAGCGAAGATTACCGGCATTTAGACAAAAAACAAAAACGATTAAAAAGAAAGACAGAACTTTCATCATTCTTAATAATTGTTTAGGGCAGGAGTTTTTTAAGACAAAAACATCTGTTCTTGTTATAATTTTCATATATTTACATTGTTAAAGGTTTTATGGTAATATTGCAAAATCTTTTTCTCTTGTCTGTCGGTGTTGCAGCGCCGACAGATTTTTTTGGATTTCAGACTTTATAACCTGTTTAAATCTTCATTGACTGGAGTTTAAACGGTTTTTTTATGTTTTCAGGTCTTTCAATTTGTCATAGGCTAGCGTTTTTTAAAGTTTGTAATAATGTCGTTTTCTCTACCTTATATATATAATGTTATTTTCGTCGCTGTCTCTTTGAAAACTGAAACTGGCATTTTTCCGAATTACTCTCAAGGCATGATCTATTCCGTCGTTGATACGTATTTTTCCTGTAAATTCGGTATTTGACAGTTCTGTATTCAAGATTTCTATTTTCACATCATAATATTTTTCGAATGTTTTCATCAGTTCCAAAAACGGAGTGTCTGTAAATGAGATCAACCCGTCTTTCCACATCGCAGCCGAATTGTTTTTAATTTCACTGACAGTGTATTTGTTATCCAGACTTTCAAAGTGGCTGTCAGGTTTCAGTATAACGGGCTTCAACAGCATGGGTCCTGTAATTTCAACTTTCCCCTTGAACAGTGAAACAGCCATTTTCGACGACTTGGAATAAGCCTCGACGTGAAATTCGGTGCCCAACACTTTGATCTCTCCTCTGGATGTTTCCACTATAAAAGGCGCCTTCTCATTGCCTGTCACGTCAAAAAAAGCCTCCCCGTCCAAAAATACCCGCCTTTCCTTTTCTCCGAACAAAGCGGGATAAGTGAATTTCGATTTCGCGTTTACCCATACTTTTGTGCCGTCGGAGAGAGTCAGATTAACCCTTTCTCCGGCAGGCAGGACAATCTCGTTGGAAAGAGCCAGCAGATCATCATATTTCTGTTTATTGAAGAAATACGCCACTCCCAAAACCAGTAGAATAACCGCCGATATTTTTAATACTTCCTTTATCCACACCGGTATTCTCCGGGTTTTTCCGGGTTCAGCCAAAGCGGCAAGATCCGTCAGTTTGTTTTCGTCGGTATTCAATATCAACCGGTCGTATAATTTTCTTTCGGATAAGAATATGACTTTATTGTGTTCCGATTCGTCGACCCAATCAAGCAGTTCCTGTTCTTCTTCGGGAGTAATATCCCGCGAAAAAAATTTATACAATATGTTCCTGTCAAATTTCCGGTTCATGTATACAAAACATTCGACAATTAAAAATCCCTGACAAGGCCCATCTGTTTAACTAATTTTAATATTGGTGGGGGGGTTGCAACACCTTGTTATCCTCCCGCTCAAACGGCAGTATTGGCAAAAAGGTCTGGCGGAAAATGTTGAGCCAAAGAGCATGAAACAACGTCTGGCGGAAATATGTTGCGAGTTACTCGCGGCCGTTTGAAAACAAATTATATACATAATTATATATATACGAAAATTCAAACTGTCACAGGTTGTTTATTTTTCAGCGTTTAATGAATGAATGACAGCAACAGAAGAGCAGGAAAGTAATCTTTCAGGCTTTCTTTCAAATACTTGACAGCCTTGACCAAGTGATGTTCAACGCTTTTCTCCGTGAGGTTCAGATCCTTGCCGATTTCCTTGTAAGTTTTGTCGCTAAATTTGCTTTTGATAAAAACAGTCCGGGTAAGTTCCGGCAGTTTTTGGAGAGTTTCCGTCACCAGTGTTTCCAGTTCCCTGCCAAAAAGTTCTTGAGGATCGCATGCCTCAAGCGACGATATATTCAGTTTCATCACTCTGCTTTGGCGGGAGCTGATTTGCGAATGTACTTTTTCTGCGTGAAGTTTGTGTTTCAGGTAATTTAAACATCTATGCGCGATCATGGTGAAGATATACCCCGGTATGTTGGATGTATGCGCCAGATCCGAACGCTTTTCCCAATAACACAGGAAGCTGTCCATCACAATATCTTCGGCCGCCTCCCTGTTGCCGACATAGCTGTAGGCAAACAATATAAAACGATTCCGGTACGTTGAGAAAAGTTCATTGAAGTTTCGTAAAGTCGGGTCTTCTTTCAGCATGAATATTCAACAATATAATTGAGAAGACCAAATGTACACAAATTTGTATAAACAAAAAAAGGTTACGGGCCAAGAGTTCGGGCCAAACGCATGAAAATTCCTTAATTTTTATAAATCGCCAAACTCCGGATTCAACCATAAACAAATAAAATAACACGATCCCGATATTTTTTATGCCTTAAATATCGAAATTGTCAGTCTTTTCCTATAACTTGGAACGAAAATTGTAATCATACTAAACTTTATGCATATCTTATGGAAAAAATCACCTCTACAGAAGTCCTCGAATGGGCAAAACAATTTCTTGACAAAGCGGACAGGGAACTGACTCCACAGGAAGTAAAGGAGCAGAAAAAATATGCTTCGCTAGTGCAAACCCCGGCTAATAAGACATTGCTGTCGAAAATGCTGGACGAATCGTCACAGGTGAGGGATAACAGGAAACTGGCCAAACGTATGAAACTGCTTATAGAAGAATACGGCGTTCCTGATTTTTTCAGCCCGTTTGACCGTTTTCAGCTGCGGTTGTTTACCGGCGTCGGATACTTGTTCGACGGCATATCCATTCCTTTATTCAAAAACAGGCTGCGCAAGGAAACCGACAAGATAATCATATCGGAAGAACGCCCTGCCTTGACCGGCCATTTGTCTGACAGATGGAAAGGCAAAATAGGACAAAACGTAAATCTGCTGGGCGAAGTCGTGTTGGGCGACGCGGAGGCCAACAACAGATACAGGCATTATCTGGAAGCGCTGAAAGAACCGGATATCAATTATATATCCATCAAACTTTCGGGTATCTATGCGCAGATACATCCGTTGAGCTACGAGCAAAATAAAAAAGAACTCTGCAAACTTGTGGCTACAATATATCAGCAGGCTATCGATTATCCGTATACAGACCAGGACGGGGTGACAAAACCCAAGTTTGTGAATCTGGACATGGAAGAATATAAAGATACCGAACTGACGCTGGATGTGTTTGAGGAAGTATTAAGCATGCCCCGATTCAAGACTTACAGTGCAGGTATTGTAGTACAGGCCTACCTGCCCGACGCCGGGCTGTTTCAGGAACGCCTGCTGAAGTTTGCGAAAAAACGTTACGACGAAGGCGGCGCGCCTTTAAAAATGCGTCTGGTAAAAGGAGCCAACCTGCAAATGGAAAGCATTGTTTCGTCGCTCAGGGGCTGGCCGAATCCGGTATTGCCAACCAAGGTAGATGTAGACGCCAATTACATGCATATACTGGATATCGCTTTAAAGCCCGAGAATGCAAAAGCGCTGCATGTAGGCGTCGCCTCCCACAACTTCTTTAGCATCGCGTATGCCTGCCTTTTGAGTGAAAAGCACGGGACGTCGCAATATATGACTTTCGAAATGCTGGAAGGGATGGCGAATAACCTGCCGCGCGTAATGCGCAATTTCGGAAAACAGATCATCCTTTATACTCCGGTTGTAAAGAAAGAACATTTTCTCAATGCCGTATCCTATCTGGTACGCCGCCTGGACGAAAATACGGGGAAGGATAATTTCCTCAGCTATTCTTTCAACCTGAAACAGGACAGCCCGCAATGGAACTTTCTCGCCAGTCAGTTCCTTGAGGCATATAAATTGAAAGACAGTGTGACGCCAAGATCTTTCCGCACACAAAACAGAAAGGAAAAACCTGTTCCGGTGAAAGATATAAATGTATTCCACAACGAAGCGGATACAGACCTCGACCTGCATGAGAACCGCGAATGGGCGCTGGAGGCGCTGCGAAAATGGAGCGATCGGGTGAATGAAAAGAACTTTATTGTCCCTGTGCAGATTGGCGACAGGGAGGTGATCACAGACAGCAAGAAAAAATACTACGACCGTAGCCGAAACGATCAGGTTTGCTTCTGTGAAGCCAGTCTTTCCTCATTAGAGCAAATAAAAGAGATAATCGCCATTGCCGAAGAAGATAAACCGGACTGGAGAAAAACCGCTCTTGCAAAACGAAACGAAATACTGCATCAGGCGGCTGACAATTTGAGCGCAAAACGAGGCGACCTGATAGGCTGTATGTCTGCCATCACAGGAAAAACATTTACGGAGGGCGACGTGGAAGTTTCGGAAGCCATAGACTTCTGTCGCTTTTATCCCATTGCAATGAAGCATTTCGAGGATCTCGACACAGTTACCAATACTCCCAAGGGGATCATCCTCGTTATTCCGCCATGGAATTTCCCGCTGGCTATTCCTGTCGGCGGTGTAGCCGCGGCTTTGGCGGGAGGCAACACTGTGATACTGAAACCTGCAACTGCGGCGCTGCCTGTCGCATGGGAATTTGTCAAATGCTTTTGGGACGCAGGCGTGCCTAAAGATGCATTGCAAGTGGTTTGCAGCGCAGACCGCCCGTCATTGAACTACCTCGCTACCCATCCGTCTGTAAAACATGTGATACTGACAGGAGGGACAGACACGGCGTTCCGCCTGTTGGAAAATAGTCCGCGCACCCCCTTGTCAGCCGAAACAGGAGGTAAAAACGCCATTATCCTTACAGGAAACGGCGACCAGGATCATGCCATCCTGAATATCGTATCTTCCGCATTCGGCAATGCGGGACAGAAATGCTCGGCTTGCTCGCTCCTGTTGCTTGACAGGAAAATCTATAATGACGGGAATTTCAAATTGAAACTGAAAGATGCAGTAACAAGCATGCGTACCGGCAGCGTATGGGATACGATGAATATGGTTGGCCCGATGATAACCAATGACAACGACAAATTATTGCACGCCATTGAAAATCTGGAAGAAGGCGAATCCTGGCTGGTCGCTCCCGAATTTGCGGATGAAAAGAAATACATACTGAAACCGTCCGTAAAATGGGGCGTGAAACCAACCGGTTTTACTTTCAAGAACGAATTGTTTGCCCCTCTCCTGTCCGTAGTTTGTATAGACGGATTGAAACAGGGCATTGAATATGCAAATTCATCGGAATACGGACTTACGGCGGGCTTGCAGAGCCTGGACGAAGAAGAACAATTGTTATGGAAAAACAGTATCGAAGCAGGTAACCTGTACATAAACAGAGGTATAACAGGCGCTATCGTAAACCGTCAGCCATTCGGCGGCATGAAGCGTTCAGCATTCGGCGGCGGTATCAAAGCCGGAGGGCCGAATTATGTATCCTGCTTCGTTGAATTTACCGAAAAAGAAATTCCGGCAACTGCGAACAAATCAAAATTAAACGAACTTCTTTCCGGTGAAAAAGAAAAAGCGCGTCTCGATTTTGCCCGGGAAAGTTATATAAAGGCTTGGGACGCTGAATTTTCACAGGAGAGGGATACGAATCATATTTACGGGGAGGAAAACATATTCCGCTATTTGCCTTTGAGAAGCATAGGGCTACGGGTTCTGGAAAATGACAGTCTTTGTGATATATTGTTGATACTCGCGGCGTCCGGTATAGCTAAAACTCCCGTCACGGTAAGTATATCGGGTGAAGACAGGAAATTGCAGGCAATAGAAAAAGCCGCCGCAACATTGTCGGGTATTCAGGTGAAAGTTCAGGGCGAGGACAAATTCATAGAAGAGATGGATATATATGAACGCATCCGTGCATGTTCGGCGGATCTATCCGACGCCATTTACTTGAAAGCCGCAAAGCTGGGCAAACATATAGCTTCCGAAAAACCGCTTGTTGAAGGCCGGATAGAGTTGCTTCATTATCTGAAAGAACAAAGTATTGCCTATGAGTACCACCGTTACGGCAGTATTTTCAGAGAAAACAAGTAATTTACAGGACGGTTCCGATAAAATGCCGCATTTTCCGCAAACAGAAAATGGCTTTGCTTCAACGATGAAATAATTGATAATCATCTGATTAAAAATTATTTATAAAACGTAGAACTTTTATTGAGAGAGACGTGACGCGCCACGTCTCTCTGTTTTCCGTGGTTCTCGTCGGAGACGTGGTACGCCATTGCCTCTACGGATCCCTGTTTTGGCAGATGTTTAGCTTCCTTAGCTTCCTCAATTTCCTTAAACTCCTCAATTTCCTTAAACTCCTTAAATTCTTTAATTTCCTTGCATTACAGCGCAATCAAATCCCAAAGGACGGGATCAGCCAGGTCGGTATTGTGCGTTAGGCTGGCAGGTACCTCCTTTCAGTCGGAATAACCTGCGCCGGTTCGGGCAGATATTTCAGCTTCCTTAATTTCCTTAAACTCCTTAAATTCTTTAATCTCCTTGCATTACAGGCAAAAAAACACCCTCTCTGTTTGATTTCAATCCCTGATTCCGTTAATTGAATATAAAAAGGCGGAAATCTGTAACGGCTTGTCTGGCCGGATTCAATATATTTGTAGGATTAATTAAGATACGTAACAACAACTGACAGTATATGATACATCACAAATTCAGAACAGCAGCGCTTGTTCTTGCCCTGGCAGGACTGGCTTTACTTGGTTCGTGTACACGGGATGAAGAGGCGCCGCAGGCGGTCTCTTCCAT
>JAISSD010000063.1 GCA_031273295.1 Prevotella sp. | reverse complement strand
GGGTGGCAGCGGATGTAGCGCCATACTCGCTTGCCGGGTTGGTAACGCTGAACCCGTCTGCGGTACTTTTCCGGTTGACAAGGACTTTTTTCTTCAAACGTCCGGCTGTAATGATAATGGTATCTGTACGCGCACTGGTGACGCCGCCGGTTACACTGAATGTCATAGTGGTGGGTGAACCGGGTGCGTTGGCGGTACTGGTGGATGCTCCACCGGTGATTACCAGCCAGCTTGTGTTGCTCGACACGGCTGTATAACCTTTCTCATAAGTGGTGGATACCTGCAGAGTAATGTCTGTTCTGGCCGCGTTGTCTAATGTGTAGCTATCCCGACTGACTCCCAGTGCATATTGTCCGTCATAGACATAAGAAGCAAGGGATTCGTCGGTAGCTGATAGATCGTAGGTCAGATTGACAGGCCTTGCAGCTGCGGCAAGATCAGCGGAGGTATATCCCGGACCTGAAACTCCGGTGATATTGAACCTATAGCGGTGGTTGCGCAGAACAGACAGGAATGTCTGGTTTGGATAGCTGCCGTTGACAAAGTCTAGGCGGTAGTAGGTAACGGTACCTGATCCGTTGTACTTGCCTCCGATGACAAGATAAGGGTTGTTTGTCAGGGCATTAGTTCCTGCCGCATGTTCGGCCATATAGATTGCTCTCATGCACGACTTGTTGGAAGTGAACCCGTCAGCCGCACCATTGGATGACAGATAGGAAGGAACCGGTGAATCATTGATGCCTGGATCAGGAGAAGTCGGGATGGATGGTGCGGTAGCCGTTGTTCCCGAATAGTTGCCGCTATGTGGAGCTATCGATCCCTTGTTTAGCGAGTTGTACAGATAAACTTCTTCCAGAGTGAAAGTAGAACCCAGACCCGCAGCTGCTTCCGTACCGTCAGTCACATTGTCGGGGAACTTGAGTCCAACATCAATTCTTGCAACACTGCGCAACAGTGAAATGGACGAAATGCTACTTGTACCGGCCAGAGAGACGGAAGAAGCTGTCAGACCCCACATCGGAAAAGGAGTGAAATCCGTATCGTTTGTTTTAGCTACATGCCACTTTCCCGAAGAAGCAAAGGTCATTGACTGCATGACAGCTTCCTTGGTGGGCTGGCTGGCAGCAAAGCCGGTAGTATCAACCGATGCGTTGGCAACGACCATCACATAAGCATCGGTAATGTTGCCTGCTGCCCGCAAGTCCACATCGAAGGTCTTTGTACTACCCGTGCCGGTGATTTTTGACGGCTCGGTTACAGCTGCGTAACACAGGTATGTATCGTCGTTGGCATTGGGCCCGTCCTTGAAGACCAGAACGCCGACAGTTGATACATGGGTTTCGTCAACGGGACTTAGAGCATAGGTAGATACCGGGGTAAGTCCCGGAACAGTGATCTGCATGCGCACATAACCCTCCGGAACCGGAGGCAAAACATCGTCAGGCAGGAACTCTTCGTCCGTGTTTTTACACGAACCCAAACATAGAAACAAAGTGGCTAGCAAGCCGTATAAAAGTACAGGTTTCATGAATATAATTTTTTTATAAATAATAAATTCAAACCGTACCAGTGAAGAGAGTATCGTAAAAGTCCTGCAAAAGTATATATAATAAATGAAAGAAAAAAATAAAACGTTTTATTTTTTTGTTAAGAGGGGTATAAAGTCTGAAAGGACGTAATTGCCGGGCATGTTCATTTCACCTGGCATAACATACCGGGTGAACTAATTTCCGTGGAGATAGATCCCCGGGAAGTATACGCTATTGGCATCCCGTTTTCAACAAATAAAAAAGGAGGTCAAAAACGGGGTGCATGTCATGTTTTCGTTTGCAGGTATCGTTTATTATGGCTAATATTGCAGCATGTTGAGGAGCGGTCAGGCTGGCCGGGCAGGTTATTTCGTTTATTCCTTATAATTATTTGCTTGACAATCATAAGGATACAAAATGATAACCGTATTAATAAACCGGTTGTAAATTATTTACAATAGAATGTAGCCGTTTTCGGACAGTTTCTTATAAGATAAAAAGTTGAACGAAATTCAAATATATGCTTTGTTCTGAAATTTTTGCCATAAAAAATTTATATTTTTGCACTTTGGATTGTATGATCACAGTACGGTTTGCAGACAGATAAAAATGTAAAAGATGAAGGTTCTTAAATTTGGTAGTGCATCTATTGCTACGGCAGACAAGATGAAGAATGTAGCAAATATTGTTGCGCAGGGAAGTGGCAACATCATTGTTTTGTCATCAATGCGCGGAACAGCCGAGGCTTTGACCGAAGTATCCGGTTATTTGTATAAAAAGAACCGGGAAGGAGCCATTGAAATAATAAACAGGCTCGAAAAACAATACAGGGATCTTGTTTCGGACCTTTTTGCGGAAATTACGGAAGAATCCTTCAAATTGAAGGCGGAAGAAGTGGTCGCATCAAAATTTGACTGTATCCGCACTTTTACTAAAGATCTGTTCACACTCTTTGAAGAACGGGTGGTGATGGCGCAAAGCGAGTTGCTTAGTTCGGAGTTGTTCCATTTGTATCTTGCAGGGCAAAAGATAAATGCGGCATTGATTCCTGCGTTGGAATACCTGCGTACGGATAAAAACTCGGCTCCCGATCCGGTATATATAAAGGAAAAGCTTACTGCCTTGCTGGATGCGGCGAAAGGAGCGGAACTGTTTATCACGCAAGGGTATATTTGCCGGAATGCATATGGCGAGATTGATGATTTGCGTAAAGGAGGCAGCGATTATACGGCATCGCTGGTTGGCGCGGCGGTTGGCGCTGACGAAATCCAGATTTGGGCCGATGTGCATGCGATGCAGAATAACGATCCCCGCTATGTGAAAGGAACTACGGCAATCCGTCAGTTGAATTTCGATGAAGCTGCCGAGTTGGCATATTTTGGCATGAAAATACTTCATCCCTCAAGCATACTTCCCGCAAAACTGGCAGATATTCCCGTGTGTCTTAAAAATACGGAATATCCTGACGCCGCCGGAACGCTTATATCCAACAAAACAGAGGCCCGTGCGATAAAAGCTGTAGCCGCTAAAGACAATATTACGGCGATAAAAATAAAATCGGGCAGAATGCTGCTTGCGCATGGATTTTTGCGCCGTGTAGCCGAAGTGTTTGAAAATTACCGGACTTCCATTGATATGCTGGCCACATCCGAAATAGGGGTTTCCCTGACTATCGACGATGACAAGAATATACAGTTGATACTCAATGAATTGAAGAAATATGGAACTGTATCGGTTGACTCCGATATGGTAATTATTTCGGTAATTGGTGATCTGGAATCGGAAGACGCCGGTTTTGCGTCTGCCATATTGAACGCGGTGAAGGGTGTGTCCATCCGCATGATTTCGTATGGCGGCAGCAAATACAACTTTTCGTTCCTGATAGAAAATAAAGATAAAGAGAGAACTCTACAGATATTGAATGACAAATTGTTTAATTAATTCTTGAATCCCCAATGACAAAAGGAAATTTTCCTGTTGACAAATTAAAAGGTATCGAAACGCCTTTTTATTATTACGACATGGATTTGTTGAAAAAAACATTGAAAATCGTAAAAGAAGAGACAAAAAAATACGGATTTATACAACATTATGCAATAAAAGCGAATGCAAACCGCAGGATACTTGAGCTTATCGCTTCGGAAGGCTTTGGGGCTGATTGCGTAAGCGGAAATGAAGTCAAGGTAGCGGTAAATGCGGGATTTCCGGCTTCAAAGATAGTTTTTGCTGGAGTAGGCAAGACCGATAAAGAAATAAACCTCGCACTCGACCTTAATATATTCTGCTTCAATGTGGAGTCTTTACCGGAACTGGAAATTATCAATGAACTGGCGAACAAAAAAGGAAAGCTTGCCCGGGTCGCATTGCGTATCAATCCGAATGTGGACGCTCATACGCACGAATATATAACGACAGGATTGAATGAAAACAAGTTCGGTTTTGCCATGGCGCATCTCGACGAAGTGATGGAAAAACTAAAAAGCCTGAAATCCGTTAAATTGATAGGAATACATTTCCACATAGGTTCTCAAATAGAAGACGTGCAGGTTTTCGGCCCCTTGTGCAAACGGGTGAATGAGTTACAAACATACTTCGAAGAAAAAGAAGTAAAACTGGAACATATCAATCTTGGCGGAGGTTTGGGGATAGATTATGAAAATCCCGACGCTTGTCCGGTTCCTGATTTTGCGGCATATTTCGCCCTGTTTAACGAAAATCTGAAGCTCGGAGACGGTCAGATAGCGCATTTCGAACTGGGCCGTTCCATTGTGGCGCAAAGCGGGGTATTGGTAACTCGTGCAACTTATGTGAAGCATGGCGAAAACAAAACATTTGTGATAGTGGACGCAGGCATGACAGACCTTATTCGTCCGGCATTGTATCAGGCATATCACAAAATCGAGAATGTTTCGTCCGGTCTCCCGCTTGCAAAATATGATGTGGTAGGCCCGATATGCGAATCGTCGGATGTATTCGCGAAGGGCTGCGAGCTGAACGAAACCCGGAGAGGCGATATGCTGATACTCCGTTCGGCCGGCGCGTATGGTGAAATAATGGCTTCGCAATATAATTGCCGCGAACTGCCTAAACCGTATTACTCGGATAAAATATGAACCGTACAGCAATATAAGAGAGGCTGTCTCAAAAGTAATTTTAACGCTAATTTATTCGGATACCTGTCCGGGGTTAAATTCAAATATTCAATTCTCGGGGGCGAATGGGTGACTTTTGAGACAGCCTCTTGTTTATGAAGACATTTTTTACATTGGTAATGGTTGAACAAATTTTACTTTATTTCACGTTTAATGAAATGGAAATTGCAGGAATGTCGTTTTACCTCCTGCTGTTCCTCGTTCAGTTGTTTTTTTATCTCAATTATTATGGAAAACCGTATTCTGTCGCCTGTAAAAGGGAGAAAGATAATTATAAACCATTCTGTTCAAAGCCCAAAGTATCTGTCATCATAGTTTCGGAAAATGCTGAAGCCGAACTGTCGGAAAATTTACCGGCTGTTTTGACTCAGGATTATCCCGATTTCGAAGTGGTTGTCGTCAATAACGGTTCTACGGACGAAAGCGAGACTCTGCTCCGGTCGTTACAACTCAAATATCCTCGTCTGTACGTTACCTGTTTACCGTATTCGAACGATATAACGTTTGTCCGCCGTAAATTAGCTTTTACCATAGGTATAAAAGCGGCCAAAGGGGATGTGCTGCTGTTTACCGAGGCATATTCCCGGCCTGTGTCCGATCAATGGATATCCTCCATGATGGAGGAACTTTCCGACGAAAAGGGAGTTGTATTGGGATATTCTTTCTACGCTGGCGCAAAGCCGTTTTTCAACCGTATAGCGCGTTTCGACAATCATTTGTTCAGTATGCAATATATGGCAATGGCTCTCAAAGGCAGGCCATTCATCGGGATATACCGCAATCTGGCTTTTCGCAAACGCCTGTTTTTCGATAATAAGGGTTTTGCCTCCTTCCTCAATCTGGAAAACGGGGAAGACGCTTTTATCAACCGGATAATAACAGATGGCAACACTTCGGTGGCCTTGTCTTCCGATAGCTTTGTGGAATCCTTGAACGACCGTTTCTCGTTGTGGGAACAAACAAAGAAATCTTATTCGATTGCAAAGAAATACTTTAAGCGTAAAACTCCCAACAATCTGTTTGGTTTGGAGGTTATCACCCGTTACCTGTTTTATTTGACGCTGATTGTGCTGTCGGCGTATTCGGTAATGTTTTATCATTGGACGTTATTGGGCGTTACGGTCCTTTTATTTCTGTTCAGATTGCTTGTGCAGTTGATGATAATAAATAAAGCCGCTAAATATTTCCAGTCCGGCAAATTCTTTTTTTCGCTGATACTGATGGATATATTGCAACCCTTTTATAATTTCAAATTCAGGACCTGTCATAAAAACAAAGTTACAGGATACCGGTAATTTGTTTCTTCGCGAAGTTACAGCCTTTTGGAAAGTCAGGCGTTATCCTGGTTTTCAATTTCTTTTCCGGATAAGTTTCAGGTATGTTTTGTGGATCTTCTCTTCCCATATCAGCCACAAGACAAAAATGACGCCATCGTAATATATCCATACAAATACGTCACGATGAAAAACGTTAAACCAGTCTTCATAAAATTTGAGATAGCGTTCTTTGGTATTCGCCCATTTACAGTTATTGTACCACTCGTTTACCGGAATAAACCATTCAGGGAAAGGTTCTCTGATAATGACAAGTATTATAGCCAGTCTAAGGATGTTAATTAACAGCAATATCGCCAACGACGCAGGGATATACCATAATTTCTTCTTGACAGGGCCAAAATAAAAAGCAAGGATGAACGTGAACATAAAAAGCTGCTTCAATCCTGTACATCCCCATATAATATCCACCGGAATAGAATTTTCAAAATAGAGCGTGCACCCGTTGATAATTTTAAAATCCCGGTATCCGAACAAGTCATGCACCACCCGGTATACTGCTTCTGCCGTCCACCGGTTCATTCCTTCGGTATATGAAGTCAAATCCCTGCCCAGCGCCAGAAGTATCCTTTCGTCATCTCCCTGATGCACGCAAAGTTTCCATATAAACTCGAATATAAGGAACAAACACAAAAACCATACAATATTCTTAAACGGTCTTAGTTTGCATGCGAGTATGCCGATGTAGTTATTGCCCTTTATATCCATTGTGTTTGACGATCGCATGCAAAGGTACTAAAATAAGGATAATTAACCTTTTTAAGGCAAAAAAAAATATGACATTTTATCCAAACAGTCGGTTAACTGGTTTTTTTTAATTTACTTTGCACGGATTTCATTTGTTTTTAAACGAATTTATTAGTGAACAAGAAAAATGTATAGTCAAACAGGCTGTTTATTAATCAGATAGTTAAACGTAAAAAGCCGGCATTGGCAAAGGTTTTCGAAATCATCCGGTTTTTTTCAAAGTTTTGCGTCTTCCGAATAATATTTTGCGCAAAATTTTGTTTATAGATGAAATGCGAAATAACTGACAAAACAGGTGTTTTAGCGCCGGATTGAGATTTACAGGATTAAAACCGTATATTGAATTATAATGCTAAAGAGTAAAGATCTTCTTTTAATAGCCCTTTTGGCTTGTATTGCGGGCTCGCTTGGGGCTCAAACCGATTCTCCTTACAGCAGGTATGGTTACGGAGTACTGAAGGATCAGGCTGTAGGCCCGTCAAAGGCGATGGGAGGTATAGGTTACGGGCTTCGCAACAGCCAGAGTGCAAACCCGGTGAATCCGGCGTCATATTCCAGAGTGGATTCGCTGACCTTTCTGTTTGATATAGGTCTTAATTTTAATAGCGGAAAATTGAGCGACGGAGTAAATTCCGATAGTAAATATAATGGAGGCCTCGATTATATAACGGTTCTGGTTCCCCTGAAGAAGGGACTGGGCCTCAGTTTTGGCGTTATTCCTTTTTCTTCGGTAGGCTATAAGTTTGGAAGTACGGAAACAAAAGGCTCGGTGTCATTTACCAAATCGTTTTTCGGATCGGGCGGCCTGAGCCAGATATATGGGGGGCTTGGTTATTCCACTCCCGTAAAAGGTTTGTCGATAGGCGTCAATGCCTCTTTTCTTTTCGGGACATTGGATTACACGCGTAGCCTGCCTGCGATAACAGGAACCAATACATATACATCGCAGGACGAGACCGAACTATCCGTCAAGTCCGCCAAATTTGACATGGGCGTTCAGTACGGAATGTCCATAGCTAAAAATAAAACGTTGACAATAGGCGCGGTTTATTCTCCGAAAATAAATTCTTCGGCCAATTATGATAACAGACGTTATGTGATATCGTCTTCTTCGAAGATACAGGGGGATACAACATTCTATAAAGGCGTTGATGCGGGTATTCCTGAAACATACGGATTGGGATTTACAGTCAATAGTAACAATAAACTGGTATTTGGCGCTGACGCTACTTGTCAGCGTTGGAGTAAAGTCAAATACACATCATGTATGAATGACGGGCTGAGTGACGCAGACCGCTTTAATGACAGATGGAAATATAGCGTCGGAGCCGAATACATGATAGACCCGTACGACCGGAGTTTCTTTAAGAAGATCAGATTCAGGGGAGGGGTTAATTATGCCAACTCGTATCTGAATGTGATGGATGCTACCGGGGCAACAGGCGGATATAAGGAATACGGGGCGACATTGGGTTTCGGTCTGCCTATCCGTGATAATATAGGCCGGCGCGTGTCGTATATCAATGTTAATTTCGAATACAAAAAACTGAAGCCCGGGCTTGGCAATATGATAAGTGAAGAATACTTTGGCGTATCGTTGAATGTCAATATCAACGAACTTTGGTTCTTCCGCCGCAAGGTCGAATAAAAATAATAATTCAAGATAAATGGCCTCAATTACTGATTGGGGTTCATTGTTTTTAGAATCTGTTTGAATTTTTCAGGAATATGATTTTGAGAAATAAAACGAGCCGGCTTGCAGTCGAAAAGGCGTAGAGATGTGGCGCGCCACGTCTCTGCAAACGATAAAATTTTCGACAAACAGGGATTCGTTTCAGAGCCAACATGCTTCATTGACCTGGATTTAAACAGTTTATCAAGTATATCTATAAATGAAGTTAATGCAAAAACAGGGACTATTGGTTGTTGTGGCGATATCGTTGTCCGCCATGCTTTTCTTTTTTGCATCCTGTAAAAAAGAGACCGGTTCAGGCGTGGATTTTAAATATGACAGGGACGTGACGCCATCCATGCATACCGATAGCGTGAGGATGCTGATTTCCGACTCGGGGCTTATCAAATACAAAATGATAACCAAAACCTGGGATGTGTTTGATGAAGCAAAAGATCCTCGCTGGTTTTTCCCGCAAGGCCTTTATCTCGAACAATTTGACACTGCGTTTGCAGTCGTGGTCACAGTCAAGGCCGATACGGCATGGTATTATACCAGGCGCAAGCTTTGGCGACTCAAAGAGCATGTTTTTGTAAGGAATATTCTGGGCGAAACTTTTTCGGGAGACGAATTGTTCTGGAACCAGCAGGAACAAAAAATATATTCTGAAAAATTAGTGGAGATAAACAGGCCGGGAAAGAGCGTATTGGTAGCCAGGGGATTGGTTGCTAACCAGCAAATGACGGAGTACGAATTTATGGAAGTAGGGGAAAGCGAGGGTAAAAAAACCCTCATCTATGTAAACGAAGACGAAGAAAAAAAAGAATAGTTTTTCAAATATGACTGAAATTCAATCTCAATTTATTATCTTCGCACGCTGAACATTGTATCTTTGAGAATTAAAATAAACAATATAAAAAGTAATTATTATCTAAATGGCTGCATTACAGAAGATTAGGAGCAAATCAGGTCTGCTCGTCGGTATTATCGCGGTGGGTTTATTGGCATTTGTATTTCCGTGGAATGAAGTTTCTACCTTTGTTAATAAAATGAGAGACAAGGCATTTGTTGTAAATGGTACAGTGGTTACAACAAAAGAATATTCCGAAAAAATAGCGGAATGGGAAAACTTTCAGAAAATTATGTCGAATCAAACCTCGTTGGACGAGTCCGCGACTTCGCAAATCAGGGAGATGGTTTACCAGCAAATGGTAAAAGAAAAGATGTTGGATGAAGAAGCCCGCAAGCTGGGCCTGGCCGTTACTTCCGAAGAATTGAACGATATGGTTTATGGCAATGTTGTAGCTCCCATACTGTATCAAATACCTTTTTTCGCAAACCCTCAAACAGGCCGGTTCGATAAAACCTATCTGATGCAATTCCTTTCCGACATCAATCAGGACCCTGCGGGCATGCAAGAGCCTAATAGATCGGAAATCATGGCCAGAAGAGAGATTTGGGCTTTTATCCAGAATATGATGAAATATCAGCGTCTTGAAGAAAAGTACGCTTCTTTGGTTGCAGGCGCGCTTTTGGTTAGCGACACTGAAGCAAAAGCGGCCCATGAAGATTCCAGGAATGTAGCCGGCATAGCATACGTTGTCCAGAGGTATTCCTCTTTGGCGGATTCCGCTGTGCAAGTTTCTTCCAAAGAAATAAAAGCGCTTTACGACTTGCGCAAAAAAAATTATAAACTGGATACCGAACTTCGGAAGATTTCGTATTTCATCAAGGATGTTGTTCCCGGCGACGAAGATTATGCCGCGGTAGAACAGGAGATGAATACCGCGTACGAAAAGTTAAAGATGACAGACAATCCTGCCGCCGTCCTGAGCGAATATTCTTCTTCTTATCCGGATGTTTTTATGGCTGTATCGGCATTGCCGGCCGATGCCAAAACATTTGTACAGTCAGCTTCTAAAGGGGATATATACGGGCCTGTCCGCGACGACCGGACTTATCTGATGTATAAATTGATGGACAGGACAACTGCCGCCGATTCCATTAAGTTGCAGATAATACCGTTGCCACAGGGGCTTGACGAAAAAACATCGGCTCATATTGCCGATAGTTTGCAAAGTGTGATCAAGGGAGGTAAAGATTTCGCAGTTGTTGCGGAAGAACTTTTCCCGGGTTCCAACGGAGGCGATTTAGGCTGGACTGACGAAATGAAGCTGGCAAGTGCAGGTATAGCACAGGAATGCTTTACTGCTGCAAAAGGCGATATCTTGAAATTGAAAGTAGGGGGACAAGACCAGTTGATTCGTATAACGGACAAAACCAATCCCGTGCCAAAAGTAAAACTGGCTGTGATACAAATGCCGGTTATCATAAGCGACAAGACTCAGAATGCGATAGATAACGAACTGAATCAGTTTGTGAGTGAAAGCGGAAATATCGAGAATTTTGACAAGGCCGCTCAAGCCAAAGGTTACGGTTTAATATCAAATTCAGTCATATCGCCTTCCGAAGTAGCATTGGGGCAGGCTACAGGATCCCGTCAGGTAATACATTGGGCTTTCAATGAAAAACCGGGTACTGTGAAGAAGTTCGACATGTCGGATAAACGTATTGTTGCAATTGTAAAAAATGAAATAACCGGCGACTATATGCCGGTATCCGAAGTGGCGTCCGCATTAAAGGCCGAACTGGTAAACGATAAAAAAGCAGAGAAAATTATCGCTGATTTGAAAGCTAAAAACCCGCTTTCTTTGGATGCTTGTGCGCAGGCTGTAGGAGGACGAGTGGATACGGTGAACTTTGTGACATTCCAAACGAACAATCTATCAGGGATTGGCTATGAACCCTTAATGAACATATATTCGAAACTGGGGCGAATTAACAAACTGGAAGCCCCGATGAAAGGAAAATCCGGAGTATATGTGCTTAGCGTCATAAACAAAACAGAAGATACAAAAGAATTTGATGCAAAACAGACAAAACAATCGTTGAAGCAGTCAAATTATTATCAGATGATGTCACAAGCTATACCTGTTCTTAAAAACAAGATGAAAATAGAAGATAACAGGGTGAAATTCTGGTAAAAACAGGCGCTTTGAATGTTGATCCGACGTTGCAAATTGTCCGGGTATGCAGGAAGTGCGAAAGTCCCCAAGACGATGCTTTTACGCCTGCGACAGTTTGAATTGAAAATCGACGTAGTCAAAAGCGCCCGGTAAAATTCTTTAAAGAAAAGAATTGATCATTATATTTAAAGTCCCTTGTAGCCCGAAACTATAAGGGATTTTTTAATTAACGGAAAATATGACAAAGAAAGAACGTTATTCTGCGGTTATTGATTGGTTTGATAAACATATGCCCGTTGCGGAAACGGAATTGCATTACGACAACCCGTTTCATTTGTTGATTGCGGTCATTTTATCGGCTCAGTGTACCGATAAGCGGGTTAATCTGGTTACGCCGCCCTTGTTTGAAGCATATCCTACGCCGGAGGTTATGGCTGCTTCCTCAACCGATGCTATTTATCATTATATAAAAAGCGTATCTTATCCCAACAACAAGGCTAAAAACTTGTTGGGAATGGCCAAAAAACTCGTGAACGACTTTGGAGGACAGGTACCCGGCGCCTTGGAAGAACTGGAATCCATACCCGGAGTCGGGCGTAAAACGGCAAATGTAATGCTTATTGTTGCTTTTAACAAGCCTGCAATGCCGGTGGATACACATGTTTTCAGAGTTTCTAATCGCATAGGATTGACTGACGATTCAAAAAATCCGGAACAAACAGAGAAAGAATTGATGAAATATATCCCGGCAAAATATTTATCAAAGGCGCATCACTGGTTAATTTTACATGGCCGGTATATCTGTATTGCGCGCAAGCCTAAATGCGAAGAATGTGGATTAACTCCATACTGCAAATTCTTTTCAAAAAAAAAGTGAAGTTTTAATTGCTTGTAATAACTTGTTTATTAGTAGTTTGATGAGTACTTTGAAAATAGTTTCAAAATAACTCTTTAAAAATTTGGAAATCACTTGATAAAATACATATCTTTGCACCCGCTTTAGGATTGAACGAAGGTTGAATCCGGGACTTGCCGGGAGAGCTGCCTTGTTACGGCAGCGAATATTTCCGGTAAAAGTTTAAAGCGAAACAGAACAAGAGATCTTTGAATAATTGAAATAACAACATTACAGAGTGTAGTACGGGGATCGAT
>JAISSD010000003.1 GCA_031273295.1 Prevotella sp. | reverse complement strand
GATGCGATCGTTGTATCCGGTTTGGACAACATAAACAACGGCCTTGTTAAAAGCGCGTTCTATCTTTGGCCCGGAGAACTGGCCGCCAAAACAGACACGGAGGTTCCCGGTTCAACATTCATCCAGGTTGAGGGCGTTTATGTTGGCAACAACACGCCGAGACTGTTCACCGTCCAGCTGGATACCCCGAAACCCGTTCAGGCCAACCGTCGTTACACGTTGACAGTATCGCGCATCAGCCAGACGACCCTGACCTTCGCTTTGAAAGTATCCGATTGGGAGGAGGGAGAGGAAGTGCAGGCTACTCCGCCTGCCGGCGCTTTTGAATACTCCGGCTTTGCATTGACCGGCGGCGGTTCTCTGTCTACCGACAACATCGACTTGTCGAACAATACCGGTATCAGCGAGTTGACATTTTACACTGAGGGCGAAAGCAAGGCGACCGAGGTTTTGACCGCTACCCTTGACTTGAGTTTGGGCCGGTTATACACTGACAGTGTATCTGTCGAGACCGTTGGCGGACCTGCCGTCACCTATTCTTTGGGCAAGGTCAGGCAGCATTATAAAGTCACCTTGAAGAAGACGACTTACCCGGTTGCCGGAACCCTCACTATAAAGGACGAGAAAACGAACAAGACAAAGGTCTTCAACATCACCTCCGTTCCGAATTACGAAGGCATAACCAAGCCGGTTCTTGTCAGGGGCAAGTATTCAGGCCCGGACGAGGACGACGAGGACAGGTATTGGGCTCCTGTTAATGTTGGCGCTACCAAGACTACCTACAGCGCTGATCGTGCCGGTTGCGGATATTATTTCCAGTGGGGACGCAGTTACGCAAAGTTTGATTTCAATAGTTCGGCGACTGTAACGGGACCTTTATCCGCCGAAGATGCCGCTTCCGATATTAACAAGGACAAGTTTATCATCGGCAGTATCGACTGGTTAAGCCTGGGAGAAGGAGTCGATGACCGTTGGCAGGGCGACAATGCACAGGGCCCATGTCCCAATGGCTGGAGGGTTCCTACAGTCGCCGAGTTGACCGTTTTGAGCGATGCGTATGTCTCCTCTAACATCAGCGCTAACAGATTGAAAATTCCACGCGCCGCTACTGACCCATCCGGTCAAGACCTTTATCTGCCAGTCGCCGGCTACCGCAGTAGTGCTGGTGCGTGGACCGGTCGTGAATCGGAAAGTAGCTATTGGGCGTCAACTGTTACCAATGGTTACCCAATGAGAATGCACTTCACTATGAGTCTGTCGGAAGTGGTTGCGACCAGTCATGCGAACGGCTTCTCTGTTCGCTGTATCCAGAAATAAGGGAGGCAGCAAAAAAATAATTAAGAATGAGGAATTAAGAATTAAGAATGAGGAATTAAGAATTAAGAATGAGGAATTAAGAATTAAGAATGAGGAATTAAGAATGGAAATTAGGAATTAGGAATTAAGAATGAGGAATGAGGAATTATACTTCACGCGGCATACTTTTGTGCAGAATATTTTATATGTATGGAATTCATATGCTCATGCGTTTTTTACCATATGCCATCCATGCGAAAAACCATGCCGGACACGGTATATATGCTTCATTTTTAATGAGTAATGAGGTTGGGGAACTATATGCTTCTGTTGCTACAGAGGTTGTTTTGTTGGAAAAATCAGGTGGAAACGAGGTTTTTTACCATATACCATCCATGCACAAAACCATGCCGCGTGAAGTATAAGAATGGAGAATTAGGAATTAAGAATTAAGAATGAGGAATAAAGAATGAAGAATGCGCAAAGCGATCCGTAACTTGTTGCCGTTATTTCATGTGTACATAATTTGTTCTTTTTAAGGAGACATGGAATTCGCAACCCAATCATACTCCTTTGGAGCAAGCATTGCATGTTCGTTTCATTTTCAATTTGAATAATGCGCGGGAAGCCGGCGCACGAATGGCAAGCCGTTATGAAGCCTTGCCGTGCGTCAAGCAACAATCGGCTGACCATCGCAAGGGCTGTAAACCATAAGGCCGCAGGGGATTGCAATCTCCCCTGCGGCCTTTTATCGGGATCTACAATCCGAAAAAACAGATTACAACCGGCCATCGTGCGCAAGCCCCCGGCGCACCCTTGTCCGAACAGTAAACTGAAAATTTTCTGTCAAAATATGGCCGGTCTCGACCATTTGCTATCAGCCTGGACAAAGCCAGTTCGCTTCTTCATGGAAGGAGACTGTCAGAATCATGAATACGCAGAAAATCTTTACTGCCGGCATGCGAAACACGTTGCAAGAAGTTCCTGAATTTGTACAATACAGCGGCGCCGTAACCGTTGGATGAAATCATCTCTTGCGACAATTTGAATTGAATTGAAAATCGACGCAGCCAAATGCACCCGCTGCGCCTATACTTTAAAATGTTTTAAAACAAGGGAGATTTTCTCAACTATAAAAAATAATTAACTATTTTTGACCTTGTATTATGTTTGCAATATGAATTACAGAATAAGGTTATCAGTTTTAGGCTTTTCATTCAGCCAGATACAATCGGGAGCGTATGGATTGGTATTGGCAGAGGAAGATGGCGTGCGCCGGTTAATGGTTGTGGTAGGAACTCCCGAAGCCCAGTCCATAGCATTTCAGCTGCAAGGATCTTGTCCGCCCAGGCCTTTAACCCATGATTTATTCAGGTCGCTATTGCATCAATTCGGCATCATACTGCGCGAAGTGGAGATTTACAAATATGAGAATGGCGTTTTCTATTCCCGTATGATATTGAGTCAGGGAAGCAGGGATATCCGGATAGAGTCGAGGACTTCCGATGCAGTGGGAATTGCCCTGAGAATGAAGGCTCCTATATTTACAACCGAAGCTATTATGCGGGAGCAGGCAATAGTTTTTGATGAAGGTTCAATTCAGGACGCCTCTGTCGCCGCGGAGGACGAGAGGGATAATTCGGCTCTGGACTATTCTCTTCTTAATCAGGATGAATTGGAGACTCTGCTGAAAGAGGCCGTTGAAGGAGAAGATTACGAATTAGCGTCTTTGCTGAGGGATGAATTGAAGAGGAAAGGAAACATGTAACATTTATCTATGCTTGTATAGTATTTTTGCCTGCGATTAAATTGACATAATATCATTTATTTACAGTAGCCGTTGCTTTCGTGATATTGTTTGGATTCTGTGGTAAAATCGTCGCTTTAGCGATTGTGATTCCCGGCTCTGTAATAAGTGGCGTATCCATATCTCTTGTTCGGTATCATTGCTTCCGGCGGTGGAAAACAAAGTGGATATCAGCTGTAACCGCAGTCTTGTAATGGCGTCGGTTATTCCTGTTATCAGATTGGCGGCGCTGCCATCCATGCAGATAAAATACTTTCGCTTGGAGGGCGCTTGCTTCTATCGCAAACATTGCATTAAATCAGGTATTGCCGGGTGCAAGTCGTAGATCTTGACGGGATGTTTAAAGAATAGAGATGTATAAGGGCCATAACTTGTGACTTATATATATCCCTGTTTTGGACATGTTATAATTCGTTAACGGGAATAGTCAAGCCTTTAATTGTTATATGTCTGTTTTTTAACTATTTATCTTGAAACAGGCTGTATGATATCTTGAAATTGCTGTTAAATAGTCTTTTTTTGAGGGTTACAAAGTTGTGAACTTTTGAAATTAATTCTATATTTGGAAGTTATATAAACTAAACCGGATCTATTCCAAAGCGCAGATATGGAGAAAACCCTTGTTATTCTAAAACCTTCATGTGTTCAGAGGGCGTTGATAGGAGAGGTTATTTCCCGGTTTGAAAAGAAAGGTTTACGTTTGGCCGGAATGAAAATGATACAGTTGACAGATGCTGTTCTGAATGAGCATTATGCGCATTTGAAAGACAAGCCTTTTTTTCAGCGTATCAAAAATTCGATGCGGGTATGCCCTGTTATTGTGCAATGTTGGGAGGGTATTGATGCGGCGAAAGTTGTGCGTTCTTTGATTGGCATAACTGACGGACGCGGCGCGGCGGCAGGAACAATAAGGGGCGATTTTTCGATGAGCGCCCAGGAAAACATTGTTCATGCTTCGGATTCTGCGGAATCGGCCGGGATTGAGTTAACGCGGTTTTTCGCGAAAGATGAAATTTTTGATTATAAACTATCCACACTTGCGCATTTGTGTGCAAGCGAAGAGATTTAAATGATATTATGCAAGAAAGGAAAAACAGTTTGGCAAAGAGCTTGAAAAAATTAAAATCACTGTCTTTATCGGCAATGTTTTTACTGCCGATGAGTGGTTTCGCTCAACATACCGGCAATATCCCGGAATCGAATACAGACAGAGCCGAATTAAAGTACAAACAACGTCACAGCAGAACAAACGCCAATGATCTTTATGCTGACGGTATAAAGATTAAAAGAGACCTCTCCATATTGAAAGAGGTTCAAGAAGAACGGGTTCTTGCCGCGGACGAGATCCCTGCCGAAGATCTTTACAGCGGTATATGGAATAACCGTTATGTAAACGCCTACCGTTCCATAGAAAATATTCCCGATACATTTAAAGTAAATCTTGTCGATTTCACAATGCCCGCGATGGGGTATGTGACCTCCAATTTTGGCCCTCGCCGCCGCAGGATGCATTACGGCATAGACTTGAAGGTACAGACCGGAGATACTATCTATGCCGCGTTTGACGGGAAAGTGCGTGTAAAACAATATGAACGCCGTGGATATGGTTACTATCTGGCTCTTCGCCATCCAAATGGACTGGAAACTGTATATGGCCATTTATCCAAATTTTTGGTAGAGGAAGACGATGTCGTAAAATCCGGAGATCCTATTGCTTTAGGCGGAAATACAGGCCGGTCCACAGGCTCGCATCTTCATTTCGAAATACGTTTCCTGGGAAATCCGATAAATCCGGTAAATATTATTGATTTTGAAAATAAAGTATGTCATAAAGACACATATGTAGTGACAGCCGATAGTTATAGCAAGAGTTCGAAAGGTGTAAATATAAATACACTGGCCTCGACAGCTACCCGTTCAAATGCAAATGTGAAAAATAAATACGCTTCCGGCAGCGTTAATTATCATCGCGTAAAATCGGGCGACACATTGGGGGCGATAGCCCGTAAATATCGTACATCGGTCAGTAAACTATGTTCATTAAACAGTATTACGGCAAAAACGGTATTGCGTCCGGGTAAATCGTTAAGAGTATCCTGACAGATAAGTCATTTGGAATCATTCAGAACAGAGGAAGCCATAAAGCTCTGGACTATCCCTCTCGATACCAGATATATAATGAACGCAATCCACAGGATGTTGTCTGCGTAAATATCTGAAAAGGCGATGTATAGCGCAAAAAAAACGGCAACAGCTATCAACATGGAGTTACGCATTTGACGGGAAGCTGTGGCCCCGACAAACACTCCATCCCAAAGAAAAGCCGAAAATCCTGCGATAGGGATCATATATACCCAGATATGGAATTGTTTACTGAATTCGATGATATTTTGTTTATCGGTCAACGTTCCTAATATTTGTTCCAGAAACAGAATATAGGCAAGAGTGAAGAATGATGCGACAGCGATACCCCAGAGGAATAACCGTTTCACCAAAAATATCAGTTGTATCCTGTCTTTCGCCCCGATAAACTTTCCGGTCAACGCTTCAGCCGCATAGGCGAAACCGTCCATCATATATGAGAATAAGATGAATAGCTGCATCAATAAAGCATTTGCGGCCAATACATCTTTCCCTGACTTTGCCGAAGCAGACATAAAAAAGGTAGTGACGGCCACCAATGCCATAGTCCGGATAAAGATATCGCCGTTAACCTTGAAAAATGGTATATAAGATGATAAATTCTTCAGAATCTCAAAATCAAGATACTGTTTCAGCCGGTCATATTTCATATTCCAGATCATAAAAAACGAGAGAAACCCGGTATATTGCGCACATACAGAAGCTAATGCCACCCCTTCGATCTTCATTCCCAAGCCATAAACAAACGCAAAACTTAATCCTATATTGACGATGTTGACGCCTATCGCAACTGTCATTGGCGCCTTGGCGTTTTGCATTCCTGCGTACCAGCCATTGAACGCGTACATACCCAATATAGCGGGAGCGGCCCAGATGTATGTGTAAAAATAAGATTGAGCGTACTGTTTCACGGCAGGTTCTCCATTAAGTAAATAGAATCCTGCATACGCAATAAGGTATTGAAACAGGATGATGACGACGCCTGCCGTCAGTGCAACGGCCAATGACCGGAGCAGTATATTGGTTAGTTCCCTGTGGTTTCCGGCTCCATAAGCTTGTGCCGTAAAACCGCTTGCGCCCATGCGCAGGAAAGAGAAACTCCAATAGATGAAGTTGAAAATCATTGTAACAAGCGCAATAGCCCCGATATAGTCTTCCGATTCCAGATGGCCGACTATGTACAGATCCGCCATGCCTAATAGCGGCACAGTGATATTGGATATGATATTGGGAATCGCTAAACGCAGTATACTCTTGTTCATAACGCTTGCAAAAATACAATTATTAACCTGAGTTCTGTTCAAAAATTGACTGTTTATCCGGATCAGGTGAAGATATGTTACAGATTAAATCAACTTGATATGGTTCATCGACTCTGTAAGGGATAGAGCGGGTAATCAAATTTGAGTTTGGCTGTGAGGAAATAAACCTTGTAATCGTTGATATTCAAATACTAATTCAACGGTTTCGCATAAATAAAACGAACATCGTAATCGCTGTCTGTTGACGGAAAACCCCAAGCGCGACTGCCTGATTCGCAGGCGCACAATATGCGGATACTGTGCGCCTGCGCTATTTTGTATTTCTTGAGATATAGTCGCAAAATCAATCGTTTATCCCTTAATCACTGCCAACGGACTCAATTCCACCTTTATTTTTACCAAATCCGTTTGAAAAGCCATTACTTGCGAAATATCTTTGTAAGCGGACGAAGCTTCATCCAAATCGGATTCGCTTCTCACGGAATGGATAATTCCCAATTCGTCCAATTTACGTTTTTCTGTCTCCAAATCCAATGTTTTGATGGCTGCGCTCCGGCTCAGAGCCCGTCCCGCGCCATGCGAACAACTCATAAAGCTTTCGGGATTTCCCAACCCTTCCACAATATAGGATTTTGTACCCTGAGACCCCGGAATAATACCGGTTTCTTCCAGTTTGGCAGAAGTCGCTCCTTTGCGGTGCACGACCACTTTTTCTCCGAAATGTTCTTCCCATGCGGCATAATTATGGGCGATATTGATGACCGGTTCATATTCAACAGATTGAAGCACAGTTGAAACCACTTGTCGGATACGTTCCATCATCAGTTTTCGATTGGCAAGTGCAAATCCGGTACAATAACGCATTTCCTTGTAATAAGCATAAGCTTCGTCTGTTTTGAATGGAAGAAACGCCAAATCAGCTTTCGGATTGACAGCAGAAAACCAAAGTTCATTCAGCCTTTTGGCAATACGATTGTAATAATCGGCAACTTGTTTCCCCAGATTACGGCTCCCCGAATGAATCATGATCCACAGATAGCCTTCATTACAACGTTGTAATTCAATGAAATGATTTCCGCCGCCCAACGTTCCGATTTGTTTCAGGGCTGCCAGATATTGATTTTTGACCACATACAATTCATCCAAATTGAAATTTTGAGGCATCAAACTTTCATCCTGTCTCTCTTTGTGACGGTCAAATCCCAGTGGAATCAACTCGCGGATGCCGTTCATGATTTGTTTGATTTGTTCTTTGGTAACAAATTCCGTTTTGATATTCGTTTTCACGGCGCACATACCGCAACCAATATCCACGCCAACAGCATTGGGAATAATCACGTCATGCGTAGCCAAAATCCCGCCAATCGGCATTCCGTAGCCTTGATGCGTATCGGGCATCAAACAAACCTGTTTGAAAGCGAAAGGCAAATTTGCCAAATTCCTGGCTTGTATGATAGAACTTTCTTCCGGTTCGTCCAACCACATTTTGATTGGAATTTTTTCTGTTAAAATTACTTTTTGCATGATTTATTCCTGTTATTTTTTAATCCACGTTTGAATATCGCCAATCATGAATGTATGTTTTCCTTTCTCTGCGATCTTGGAAATGGTTTCCAACATTTGGAAAAACTTGATATTTTCATCGCCTTTCATCATGTCCGCCGCATTTTTTAGTGCACGAGCGGTTGCCACAGCCGTTTTGGCATTTTCCAAGTCGGACTTTGCCCTGATTTTTGCTTCCAGGTGTTTGGAAAACAAATACTGTATGGATCTTGGAAAAGTAAAATCCTTGATTTCAATCTCGTCTATTTCAATACCATATCCAGACATTTGCTTGTTCAAATCCTCTTTTTTCAACCCGTTCAACTCCGAACGTTTGTCGTTCAACTCTTCACTTTCATAATTGACAACGATGTTCTTAACGTGAAGTTGCGCTAAATTCCAAATACGCCGCTCGGCTTCGTTAATGACATAGTTTACCGGCTTATCCAAAGAAAACTGATTCAAGAACTTTTCTCCGTCCACAATTTTGTAAGTCAGATAAAACGAAAAACGGAAAGCAATGTTATCTTTGGTCAAAACCTCTTGATTGGTAATGTTCAATAGTTTACTTGTCAGCGGAAGACAAAACAATTCCAACTGATTTTTGAAATCCCAATATCTATAGACTCCCGGATTCAATTTTTGTTCAAGTACATTATTTCTGTATAAATAACCCGTTGTATTCGGTTTTACCTGAAACGTTTTTCTGAAAATTTTCATGTTTTTTATTGTTAATAGTTTCAATTTCAAAAAGAAAAACATCAAATGAAAGGGAAACCCAATTCAGTAAAAATCATTTGCTTTTTACGGTATCCTTTGATTTGCAGCTTCCATTTGATTTGAACTCAAAGTTCCGTTTTTCTTTACTTTTCTTTTGTTCAGATGTTCAGAGTTACAATCTGATGCTTGGCCATAGCGAGCGCTCGACCAATTGCACCGAAGATTCGAACCTCTTGGGACATTGCCTCTGCAATACCCTGTTTTTGTTGCAAGTCCCGATTCAGAACAGGAGCAGTTATTATGCCACAAAGGTAATTATACAGGTGTGCAATCTTTTTGCGTAACAAAAAATATTTTCTACCTTTGTGGCGTTTTTTCTGATAATTAATTGAAAGCAGATAAATATTTTTTATGCCGGTAAACAGAAACGCCCTTATTCGTTACAAAACCATTGATAATTGTTTGCAAAACCATTATCGCACATGGACGTTGGAAGATTTGATTGACGCCTGTTCGGATGCTCTTTACGAGTATGAAGGGATTGATAAAGGCATCAGCAAGCGCACCATCCAGATGGATATTCAGATGATGCGGAGTGAAAAATTGGGATACAATGCGCCGATTGTCGTTTATGACAACAAATATTACAAATACGACGTCCCGGATTACAGCATTACCAACACTCCTTTGTCCGAGCAGGATTTACGGGTGATGTCGGAAGCGGTGGAAGTATTGCGGCAATTCAAAAGTTTTTCCTGTTTTTCCAACATGACGGCTATTGTCAGCCGATTGGAAGACCATGTTACTTCCGTCAAACTAAAAACGATTCCGGTGATTGATTTTGAGAAAAACGAAAATCTGAAAGGCTTGGAATATCTGGACGCCATTTACCATGCTATTGTTGAAAAACAGGTATTATTATTGGAATACCGTTCATTCAAAGCGCATTCGGCAAATTCCCTGATCTTTAATCCGTATTTATTGAAAGAATATCGCAACCGCTGGTTTGTTTTTGGCGTAATAAAGAAAGATAAAATGTTGCGAAATTTAGCGCTCGACCGGATTCACAGCCTTGTTGTTGCCACAAATGAACAATTTTTGGAAAATACTTTTTTTGATCCGGCTACTTTTTTCGATGATTTGGTTGGCGTAACCAAAGATATTAACTCTAAAACGGAGAAAGTCCGTTTCCTTGCAAGCCGGGAAGAAACGCCGTATATTCAAACCAAACCCATTCACAAAAGCCAGCAATTGATTGAACGTTTGGAGAGCGGAAGCGCTATTTTTGAAATCAACGTGGTGATTAATCAGGAATTGCAGCGGGAATTTTTTGGTTTTGCGGAAGGAATACAGGTTTTGGAGCCACAACATCTGGCTGATTTTATGAGAATGAAACTGGAAAGCGCGGCGCACAGCTATAAGCATGAATTATAACATCACCGGATTTATTTTCATGGTATCCATATTCAAGAAAACGTCCGCATGATTGGTCGTCCCCCTCTCGGAACAGTTTTCACCGCAATTTTGAGCCGATATTGGCTAAGGTGGAGTTTAATGAATAGATCCGGCTCTAACTTGCCGATATATCTTTTTTCACGTACCAGATAATGCGTATATTTGTAAATTGTTTCATTATTAAATAATGACAAAAAATGTGACTGATAATGAATTGATAGATTGTAAATAATGATGATAAAAAACAAAATAACATTAAGTGGTTTTGCAGGAACAGGAAAATCAACAGTAGTAAAAATTTTAGCAAAAAGGCTATCCTGTGATTTTGTTTCTGTAGGCGATTTCTCAAGAAAGTACGCCCAAGAACATTTTGGACTATCAATTAATGAATTTCAGGAAAAATGCAAAAAAGAGCCTGAACTTGATGACTTAATTGATGAAAAATTCAAACAATTCTGCAATGAAAAAGATATCATTGTTGCTGATTATAGATTAGGCTTTCATTTCATAAAAAATGCTTTTCATGTTCTGTTAAAAGTTTCGGATGAAGTTGCTGTTTCACGAATACAGAAAGCAAACAGAGAAAAAGAGGATATCAGTATAGATAGTATAAAAAAACGAAATCAAGAAATGAAACAACGATTTTTAGATAAATATGGTATTGATTTCACAAATGAGGACAATTATGATTTAGTCATTGATACCGATGCTTTATCTCCTGAAGATGTTGCTGATATTATAATTTTCCACATGACAACCGAACAGCGTATTATTGATTTATCGTCTCCGAATTTTTATGAAAATTATCCGAATTATCCCATTGGAATGTTCAATGGAGATGAAGAAAAATTCAAAAACTATCGACCGCGAGACAATAAATTTGGATGGGATGTATCTTATGCAGAAATTTATATTGATAAACAAACTAAAGAACTTGTTGAATATAGATTGCTTTCGCAAGATAAAAAGGAACAATGTCATGCTTCTAAGGTAACAACTGAAAATTTAGATTATTGGCATTTTGAATTTCTGAGTAGAGAGTACTATTTTTCCCCTGTTCCTTTTGAACCTAATTTGGAAACATTTGTAGAATACTATTATCAAGATATTTTCAAAAATAAGGAGCTACTAATCAAAGATTTATCCTTACCTATTGTTTCATACGAAATATCAAGCAACCAAAAAATAATGCGAGTAAGGTATGCCTTGTTTGCAAATAAATCACATTCAGAACCATTGATTGACGTATCTGTTAAAAATAATAATATACAGGCGATTACCGATTGGCAAACTCTAGAAATGAAAAACGTAGTCTATCCGACACCAGATCATTCCAATGAATATTCAGTGCAAAAATCTGGAACTAAGTCTGGAAAAAGCATTCACCATTCAGAACCGATAAATGATTCTACCGAAAAAACATTGAAGTTTAGCGGCTTCAATGACTATGAAATCAAATATCTCTTCAATTCTGATGTTGAAAAAGAATTGAGAAAATACGGTTTTTTCATTCCTGAACTGCGAAACATTATCAATGATTCGGAAATGCTGCTCAAATACATTCCAACGGTAAATTATCATTTGATAAAACTATGTAATATGCACTGCAAACATTGTTTTTCCGATTACGGTGAAATCAAAATTCCAAAATTAGAATTTGATAAAGCAAAACAGATAATCCAAGAAATATCCAAAGTCAAATCATTCAAGAAATTAAATTTTTCGGGAGGTGAACCAACAATGTTCAAGGAGATAGAAAAATTAGTTAAATTTGCCAAAGAACAAGGATTGGAAACATCAATGGTTACAAATGGTTACGAGTTAATAAAATCGCCAAAATTACTTGATACATTGAAAGGCAATCTTGATTTGTTGGCGCTTAGTATTGATAGTTTCGATGCGAAATTGAATTTGAAAATAGGCAGATATGTAGATAAACAAACAAAAACAACTATTTCGTATGAAGAATTTTTGGGATTTTCCAAAAGATGCGAAGAATATAATATAAAAATCAAAGTCAATACAGTTGTTACAAAATTGAATTATAATCAAATTTTAGCAGATAAAATTGCAGCATTCAAACCGATACGTTGGAAAATACTTAGAATGCTTCCCGTAAAGTCTCAAAATGATGAAGCGGAAGAATACATTCCAACGGACGAAGAATATAATATTTTCATTGACAATAATAAAGAAATGGCGAAACACAAAGAGATAAAAGTTGTTACAGAAGATAATGAGGATATGACCGGTAGCTATTTAATGATTAGTCCTGATGGTAGGTTTTTCAATAATGTAGAAAGATGTCTTAAATATTCAGAGCCGATATTGAGTGTTGGTATAGTAGAAGCGTTAAGACAAACACCACTTCTCAGGGAAACATTTTATAAACGAGAAGGAGATTATTCGTGGGATTAAAATCATGTTCTTTCATAATGACGGTTCAGGAAAATGGCGCGGATTGACGGCCTTGTCGTGTAACGTGAACTATTCTTGTCCGCTTTTTCAGCAATTTCCGCATCCTTGACGTGCCTGTTGATTGTATCCTGACGATCTTTTACCGCTTTCGATTCCTGCGCCGCTTTTTCTGCCGACTTTTCATATTCCGCCATATTGGCCATCAAACCGGTTGATTTTTGTACGGGAGATTGAATCGCTTCGATAAAATCGGCGTCCAACTCTTCCGGGCTGCCTTTCAGATTCAGCGGAATCAACTGTTCCACTCGGGGGCTTTGACTTCCCCTGATTTGGGAAGTACCGTTACTACGAGGGTATCTCCGGTTTTCATGATATTGATGCGGAGCATTTCCTCGTCTTTCAATAAATTTGAAATTTCTGCAAACATATTTTTTTAATTTAGAAGTGAATACTGTTATAAAATTTATGCCGGAATTTTGACGCGGTTCATCAACATTCCGGAAAGTTCGTGCAGTTTGCGGCTTCTGCAGTCGTCCAGTTCGCGGGCGTGAACCGTTATAGCCTACATCAGTTTCCAGAGCGTGGAATCACCCTGTGTACCGTCATAAGGGTTGTTGCGCATCAGGATACTATTCCTGCTCCATTATTTAGAATATTTCTATAATTATACTAATTTTGCATCTTATTCTAAATATCTGTACCCATGCGTACACTGCAAGAGCTTGTAAATACGGAAAATCCGGGTTGGCCTGTTATCAAGGAATGGATAGATCCGGCCAAAAACAAGGTGGAAATTCTGCCTTGTGAGCGTCGACGGGCCGAAAACGCCCTGATAAATACACAAGTCACCACACGTTCCCTGATGGGAGCAATCATCTACGAAACCGGAGGTTTACTGATAGACAACGGTTGGATTCGCATTCTCGGTTCAGGTAGCGACCGCATGAAAAGGTCTCTTCCTGACTGGAATCAAGGAAAAACATTTGAAGAATTCGGAGAGCCGGCCCCTTACCTTCTAGTGGCGGATGACGCCATCGGGGGATTTTACGCGATCAATGGAGGTTTTTTAGGAAAAGACACAGGTAATATATATTATTTTGCACCCGAATCAATGAAATGGCTGCCAATGGAAATCGAATACAGCCGGTTTCTTCTTTTTTGTTTCGAAACGGATATGAACGATTTCTATAAAGGCTTGCGGTGGAAAGGCTGGGAAGAAGATATTGCAGAGTTAAACCCCGATTACGCATACAGTTTTGCGCCTTTTCTCTGGACAAAAGAAGGAAAAGATATAAATACGGTTTCCAGAAAGGTTGTTCCTGTTCAGGAAGTGTACGATTTCAATATGGAAATGAAAGATACGCCAGGCTAATACATTGCAAGACAAATGATCTGGCGAACGGCAACGCCGCCATAGGAATTGATAACCGGATAAAAAAAGCCGGAGCGGAACTCTATGGCATGGGCTTTATAATCGAAAAAAGCTTTCGGAACGGAGGTAGCCGCTTACGCGAACCCGGTATCCGGATAGAATCGCTTGCGAAAATCAAAGAATTGAGCGACAACAAGATCATTTTTGAAGAATAGATATGGAAAAAACAATTTTCTTTACTCCCGACATTCTTTCCAGTGTTGAGTTGCCTGTTGAGGAAGCCCTGCATTGCATCAGGGTATTGCGCAAGAAAGAAGGCGACGAAATTCTGTTAACCGACGGCAAGGGATTTTTCTATGACGCCGAAATAATACAGGCCGATCCCAAGCATTGTATTGTGAATATCCTTAAAACAATAGAGCAGCCAAAAAACCGGAATTTCAATTTGCAAATAGCCTTTGCTCCAACTAAAAATATCGACCGGATAGAATGGTTTGCGGAAAAGGCTACCGAAATAGGAATAGACCGTTTCATTCCTGTTCTTTGCCAACACTCGGAACGCAAGGAAATAAAGGTGCGGCGGATAGAGAAAATACTTGTTGCGGCGATGAAACAATCTCAAAAAGCCTTGTTGCCGCAACTGGACGAAATACGGCCTTTTTCTGAATTCGTCAAACAAGAATTTGACGGACAGAAGTTTATCGCTCATTGTTATCCGCAAGAAAAAGCCTTGCTGAAAGACATATACAGGAAAGGAAATAATGCGCTGATTCTTATCGGCCCGGAGGGGGATTTCTCGGAAAAGGAAGTGAAAGACGCCTTGAATAACGGTTTTGTGCCGGTATCTTTAGGCGAGAGTCGTTTGCGGACAGAAACGGCGGCATTGGTTGCCTGCCATGCCATCCATGTGTTGAACTGGTAATCAGAACCGGTATTCCTCCAGTTTCTTCACTATTTTAACCGCTTCCACCGCCTCTTTTACATCGTGCACCCGCAATATGTCAGCACCGTTCTGCAAAGCAAAAGTATTCAATACGGCGGTTCCGTTCAGGCTGTTGGCGGAAGTTGTTTCCAATAGATCCGCAATCATCCTTTTTCTCGAAATCCCTACTAAAAGAGGTAACTCGAAAATGGAGAAACCTTGCAATGAAGCCATTAATTCATAATTCTGGTTCGTTGTTTTGCTAAAACCAAAGCCGGGATCAATGATAATATCGTTTACCCCGAGTGAATGTAACACGGCAATCTTTTTGGAGAAATAATAGAAAATATCCTGGATCGGATTGTCATAGTCAGTCAGGGTGTGCATTGTCTGAGGCGTACCCCGCATATGCATCAATATATAAGGGACATTGAGTTTCGCGGCTGTATCGAACATGGTTTTATCCATCTCTCCGCCCGAAATATCGTTGATAATAGCCACGCCGTGTTCTTCCACACAGAAGCGGGCGACGTCTCCATAGAAAGTATCCACCGAAAGGATAGCATCCGGAAATTCACGATTGATGATCGGTAAAGCAAATTTCAGCCGTTCCATTTCTTCTTGTGCAGACAAAAGGGTGGATCCCGGACGGGTAGATTGCGCGCCTATATCTATAATTTTTCCGCCCTGCGAGAGAATTTCCGAAACCCTGTCTACTATCTGCTGCCCGGTTTCTTTACGGCTGTGCGGATAGAAAGAGTCGGGGGTCACATTCAGTATCCCCATTACAACCGGACAGGACAGATTGAGTAATTCACCTTTAATATTGATTGTTTTCATCGGATTTTTCTGCATTTTTTGCCGGGAACCGTTTAAATTTTAGTCAATGGAGTATTTTGGCTCTAAAAAGGCTCTTTATTTGCCGGAAATTTTGGAGTTCAGCCCGCTAAACTCCAAAATTTTGACCGCAAAACAGCCCGTTTTATATCTCAAAATCATATTCTTGAAAAATTTAAACGGATTCTCAATCTTTTATAATTTTATTATTCTTTCTTCCAGTACAGTCAGTTTTTCAATTCCTTCCGCTGTCACTACATAAGTGTTTTCTATGCCCGCCGCGCCTACTGCGGGAATCACAAATTTAGGCTCCAACGCAAAAACGGTATTCTGTTCCAGTAACTCTTTAGAACGGGGAGTAAACACGGGAGGCTCGTTTATTTCAAGTCCCAGTCCATGTCCGACAAACTTGGCCTTTTGCTTTGTTCCCATAAAACAAGCTTCCAGATTGTTCTTTTTAACCGATTCCATCGCTATATTGTATAATTCGGCGCACGCTGTTCCCGGTCTGGCGATATCCATTACACGATTGTGAATATCTATTGATACCTGATGGGCGCGATATGCAATATCTGTCGTTTTTCCTACCGAAAACACGCGTGTCATATCCGTCATCCACGGCGAGTAATTCCCGGCCATATCCACCATAATGGTTTGCCCTGCCTGTATCTTTTGTCCTGATGCTCCAAGCGGCAAAGTCGGGCTACTGCCTGCTCCGCCTAAAGCATAATCGTAAGGAGAGGGGGTTTCAGCATTCTCTCCGGCCAATAAGCTGCCCATATAGATATCCATGTTCTCTCCATAACTGCGGAATATGCCCATGGAACCATGCAGGCGCATCAGTTTTTCTATTTCTATCTGCAATTCGATATCAGTCATACCATGCCGGTAGACAGATGGAATCAGTTTGTAAACAGCTTCGTGTATTCGCGCACAGTTTTTTATCTGTCCCAGTTCGAAATCTGTTTTCACACTGCGGATTTTGCGCATAAGAACCGAAGCGTTACCTGTTTCCAAAACATTAAATGTATTCATCAAACGCGTGCATTCGGCGAAAGAAATAACATCGGTTTCCAGCAACAGGCTTTTGGGTAAAGGGATGTTTACGCGTTGAAGTTCTTCTGTGATCTGCTCGGGTTTGCGGATATGTATTGTATTTTCAAGCGTAATGTCTTCGGGACGCTTAACAAAATGAACAGGTTTGCTTTCGGCGGGTAAATAATAATAACCGTTATAAACCATGCCTGTCATGTAAAATATATTTACAGATGTACCCAACAGGCAAGCATCCATATTGATTGCCTGCATCGCTTTTTGCAGACGGGAACGACGTATCTCCAAATCTTTTGTCAAAGCTTCCCTGCAACTCATGATTTTATTTTTTTATCTCTTAAAGGTTTAATTCTTCGAAGCTCCGCCGAAAAATGTTTATATTTGCATTTATGTGATTTATCCTGACAGGGGTTGCCGGAAATTGATAGTTTTTTTGTTCAATTTAACTACATTTTTCAAGCCTGTCTTTCATTTTGGCATTGCCCGAAACGAATGCAGGCAGTTTTGATTGAAATACTGGAATATAAACTACAATCTGCTCTTTAACAGAGTTTTACGCGAATGAATATTGCAACGGGTAACGATTTGGAAACGAGCGGAATTCTTTGCTCTGCTTCGTTTTACCATGGTTTCAAATAACTCGAATACAAAGGTAATTCTATTTTGGGGATATTCAAATTATTATCAGTACTTTTGCAAATGTTACGAAGAAATAGAAATAGGTACGCGGCGAGTGGTTCTTTTCGTAGAAGATACTATTTGCTCGAACAGAAAGCCTTGACCAAATTAGAGGATGTGAACTTGACGCAATCCATGAATTACGGTCAGGCATATAATTTGCCGATTGGGTTGCTTGTCAATTTTGGCGGACGGAGTCTGGAATTTAAGCGAATATATTAGTGTCTGCCCGGAAACTCATAACAGTCTGTTTTACAGATATATATTTGTATAAAATAAATACGAATCTTTTTGCAAATAAATTAGTGAATTATCTATAAAATGCTTATCTTTACGTTGTTAATGCGGAATAGTCCGCAAAAAAGAAGTCAAATCATTCAAAGATCCGTACCATGCACAAAAGATTGGAGCCACAAATAGAGATCGGCCGGTTGTTGATAGAAGACACTCCGACGCCAAGAAGTCGGGATAAGATGGTCGGTTTGGTCATAGCTCTTCGCGAGTTGTACAAAAACGAGATTTACCGCAACCGGATATTTGATATTCTGGAAGCGAAGTTGATTGAAGGTAAACCTCGCACCGGACGTCCGGGGATGGACTTGTGGCCGATATTTGTTTTGGCGCAGATTCGTTTGTCCAAACAGTTGAATTATGATGAACTTCATTTCGAGGCCAACTATAACAAGCTGATTCGCCAGGTGATGGGAGTGGAAAAAGAATCCGGCTTTGAAGAGATAACGTTTCCTTACCAAACGATCGTAGATAATGTGAGTTTACTTGATGATGAAATCTTGAAACAGATCAACGATGTGATCGTCAGTTTTGGTCAAGGCGAAACGTTTAAAAAAAGAGGCGGAAGCTTTGCACTTAAAAACTGACAGTTTTGTCGTAGAAAGCAAAGTTCATTTCAATATAAATTTTGCGCTCCCTATCTTGCAGGACTTTTGCATATCCTGAATACTTGCGACAATTTGAAACGTCAGTTCGACGTAGTCAAATGCGCTCTGTTGGCTCCGCCGAACCTTGTTTCGCGTTCTTTGGCGCAACTTTTGCATGCCCGTTTCATGAAACTTGGGAATTGTTACTGAATAATATGACGATTATAACATTGTAAATACCTGTTCTATAATATATTAAAAAATTATGACAGTCAATTTAATTCATAATAGTTCCTTGGTATATACGATAAAGTTATTTCTATCAGTCGTTTTGATACGGAATGTTTTTATACTCGCATATCTCCACCAGTTTGGCTTTTACAGTCCTCACATCGTCATAAACAAGCGCCGAGAGGTCAATTTTCTTTTGTTTCTTTTCTCCGTTTAGCAAGAAAACGACATGACTCATACCGATATTTACACGGCTTACGGTAGTCCAGTCTATTGTGGCTTTATTTTGTTTGGGTAAAGAAGATATGATCGAATTGGTATTGATTTTGAGTATCGAACCGGACAAGCGTATAGTATTGCCGAAAATGAGTATGGTAGCCGTCAGGAGACCAAGTATGGCGCAGAAAAACAATATGCCGAACCGGTTGGCGAATCCTTCCGTGACCGCGAAATACAAGGTGAATATCGTCAGATAGCCCCCGGCAACTATATTTGTTATTTTTTTGCTTCGGGATATTTTTTTGTAATTGATATTTAATTCATCCATGATCTGTGATTTGTTTTTGGTTTGTTAGTGCAAATTTGCGAAATAATATCAAGATACTTTTAGAATCTGTTTAAATTTTTCATGTATATATAATTTGTTTTTAACAGCCATAAGGAATTCGCGACATATTGGCTTCGCCGAACCTTGTTTCATGCTCTCTGGCGCAAATTTTGCATGCTCGTTTCAAAAAAAAAAAAAATATGATTTTTAGAGCCAAAGCGCTTCGTTGACTAAAATTTAAACGGTTTTCCGGTCCGTACAAATATCCTGTATGATCAATCCCGCCAATGTGAATCCGAAAATAGCCGTTACATGTACCAGTGTCCCGTTTATTTGCGCTTTCACACTCGGATTATCCTGTTTGAGCAACCGAGAACTCCCGGATTCGTCGTTTTCGTACTTCAAGCCCTTGTTTTCAAGTACTTCATCGCTATATACGCATATGAATTTCTTCGCGGGCTTTTCCCCCTGTTTCATTTTTCGGCGTAGCGCGGCGCCCAGCGGACATCCTTTTACTTTCCAAAACTCGGCGGTTTTTATACGGGCAGGGTTCATTTTCAGCGCGGCCCCCATCGACGAAAAGAGTTTGGCCCTTGTGCGGGTAGCCGCCAGTATCAGATGAACTTTATGTTTCAGGCTGTCTATTGCGTCAATGATATAATCATAGTCGTCCAGGTTGAAGGAAGCGGATGTTTCTTCACTGTATACATCCGCAGATGTTATAATTTCGGCGTCAGGATTTATATCGAGTAAACGGGCTTTTAGCGCCTCTACTTTTCTTTGTCCTATGGTTTTGGTTGTGGCCATAAGTTGCCTGTTGATATTCGTTTCGCATACAAAATCCGAATCCACTATGGTCAGACGCCTCACTCCTGTGCGGACAAGGCTTTCCGCGCACCAGCCGCCTACGCCCCCCACTCCAAACAATATGATCCGCATATCGGCAATCCGGTTCATCAATGTGTCGCCAAGCAGCAATTCCGCCCGTTTAAATATTCCTTTTTCGTCTTGCATCATATTTTTCCTTGTTTTTCGGGATGTAAACTTACAATAAATATTTCTGATTCTTATGTTCAGAAAATAATCATGTATCTTTGTGTTTCAAGATTTATGGTTCATAACCTTGTTGTTGCTTAAAACAAGTTGCCGGGCAAAAGGTTTCCCGGGTAGAAACGTTACAATAAAAACATTTGCAATACATATTATCATAACAATTATGAACATTTTATTACTGGGAAGCGGAGGCCGCGAAAATGCACTTGCCTGGAAAATAGCGCAGAGCGCAAAAGTGAAAAACCTGTATATTGCGCCCGGAAATGCAGGCGCATGCTCGATCGCCAAAAATGTGGATTTACCGATAACCGATTTCCCCGCAGTAAAGCGGTTTATCCTGGATAATAATGTCAATATGGTAGTAGTAGGGCCTGAGGAACCGTTGGTGAAAGGCATATATGATTATCTGGCGAACGGTTCCGACACAAAAAACATACCCGTGATAGGCCCGTCGAAAGAAGGGGCGCGGCTGGAAGGCAGCAAGGACTTTGCAAAACAGTTTATGATGCGCCATAATATCCCGACTGCCCGCTATAAAAGCTTTACTTTAGACCGCTTGGAAGATGCGTATTGTTTTCTGGAGGAACTGGAAGCGCCGTATGTTTTGAAAGCGGACGGACTGGCCGCCGGGAAAGGAGTGCTTATCCTCAACAGTCTAAGCGAGGCAAAGAAAGAATTGAAAAAAATGCTTGGCGGCATGTTTGGCGATGCGGGCAAAACGGTTGTCATAGAAGAGTTTTTATCGGGTATGGAATGTTCCGTATTTGTGCTCACAGATGGCAATTCTTATAAAATACTTCCTGTAGCCAAGGATTACAAGCGTATAGGCGAAGGCGACACAGGCTTGAACACCGGAGGAATGGGGGCTGTTTCGCCCGTTTCGTTTGCCGGTGACGCTTTCATGAAAAAAGTGGAGGAGCGCATTGTTATCCCTACAATCAGGGGCTTGAAAGAAGAAAACATAATCTATAAAGGCTTCATTTTTCTCGGATTGATCGAAGTGAAAGGCGAGCCGTTGGTGATAGAATACAACGTCAGGATGGGCGACCCCGAAACCGAGGTTGTAATGCTGCGCATCAAATCCGATTTGGTGGCTTTGTTGGAAGGCGTGGCTAATCAGACATTGTCTAAAGCGGCTTTGGAAACAGACGACAGATATGCTGTAACAGTCATGCTTGTGTCGGGCGGCTATCCGGGCGGCTATGAGAAAAACAAGGAAATTACAGGACTGGATTCCGTCACGGACAGCATTCTTTTCCATGCCGGAACAAAATTATCGGATAATAAAGTCCTGACCGTCGGAGGCCGGGTTATCGCCATCAGTTCGTATGGGGATACGAAAGACGAAGCGCTGGCCAAGTCATACAAAAATGCGGAGAAAGTAAATTTCGACAAGAAGTATTATAGAAAAGATATAGGTTTTGACTTGAAGTAAAAAGTAAATGGCGATACTCGGATTATATAAAAAAAATGTGGCGGAAGGGAATGGAATGTTTGTTTTTTCCATTTTGTTCGCTGTTACTGTACGGCTTGTTTATTTTTTTTACCTCGATCCCGTAAATAACGGCCCGGCAAACGGTTATTTATGGAAACCCGTATCATTTCTGTTTGGCGATCAGTTGGTTTCTTTGATAAGCGGCAGTGTGTTTACAGTTGGATTAGCCATTTTGTCGGCGCATATAAATACGGCATATGTATTTATCCGTAGAAAGACGATACTGGCGCCTGCCGTTATTATATTATTGTTCAGCGGCCATCCGCAGTTAATCCTGATGTCGGACGAATATATAGGCGTTTTGTTCATGCTTGTTATAATATCCGTATTGTTCGGCGCATATAACAGTAATACGGGTAAACAGATCTTTGCGTTTAAAGTAAGTTTTATTCTTGCCTTGGGAAGTTTATTTACCCCGGTACTATTGATTTATCTGCCTGTTCTTTGGATTGCATTGGGGATGATGAGATGTTTCAACTTCAAATCGTTATTGGCGTCTTTTCTTGGAATATTCGTGCTGTATTTCCCCGCATTTTCCTTTTATTTATTTACCGACAGTCTGGATGTATTCTTGAAGCCGTTTGCCTCCGTGAATACAGGTTTATTAGAGGATTTTCCGTTTTTCAGGTTCAATATCGGGAACTGGGCGGTTTTAATCTTTTCCGTCGTACTGCTTGCTATAATCATAAGTAATAACTACATCAACCGGCATAAGGATAAAATAAAGATACGGGCTTATCTGGGTTTGTTGACTTTTACAACAATGTATTCCATGCTGGCCTGTCTTTTTTTGAATATCGATTCTACCGTATATGTATTTATTGCATTGGGTACCGGAGCATTCTTGCTGTCTCATTTTTTTTCCCTGGTAGAAAGGAAAGAGGGCGTTTTTCTGTTTTGTTTTTCGATGTTTTTTTATATTCTCGTGTGTCTTTCACCTTTTTTACCACTGTAAATAAAACATTTGTAGTCTTTTATACGTTTTCAGTTAATACCCGGCATATATGCTTGAACAAGAATATAAACAAATATAAGGAGGAGCGTCAATATGAAAACATTCGTAACAACTGCGCTGATCGCATTATTTCTGGCCGGTTGCAAATCAAGAGAAAATCTGTCGAAACAGGAAATTATTTCTCAAATTGCAGATAAAATCGAAAATCAGAACTATACATTTGTACCTGCTACAGCCATGCTTGCAAGCGGCAAATTCGTAAGCCTTGGCTACCCGTACTCGTTGAGTGTGTCAAAAGACACTGTAAATTCATTCTTGCCTTATTTCGGACGGGCATATGTGGCTCCGGCTCCGACAGACGAAGGAGGAATCAAATTTACAAGTACGGATTTTGATTATACGATCACCAAAGGGAAGAAAGATATGTGGGAAGCAATGATCAGACCCGGGGATAACTGGAAAAGGTATACGCTTGTATTGCAAATAGGCGATACCGGATATACCACTCTGACAGTGCAGGATATCAACAGGCAAACCATCAGTTTTTATGGAAAGATAGAATAAATATATAATATTTCACGTTCCCCAACTGTTTTTTTAGGTATAAAAGTCATATATTTGAAAAATTATTATTTATTTCGCATCTTTTAAAGGGACGCCAAATATTTTTGAATTTTATTTATGCAAATATCCTTCACGGCAGAGCAAATTGCTACGATATTACATGGCACAATTGAAGGCGACCCTTCGATTGCAGTGGATAACTTTTCCAGAATAGAAGAGGGTAAACCCGGCACGCTGACTTTTTTGGCGAACCCCAAATATACTCGCTACATATATAGCACAAAGGCCAGCGTCGTTTTGGTAAATAATGATTTTGTAGCCGAACAGCCTGTTCACGCTACTCTTATCCGGTGTTTTAATGCTTATGCGGCATTGGCTGTCCTGATGGATATGGTAGAAAAAAACAAACCGCAGAAAACAGGGATAGAAGCCATGTCTCATATTTCCCCGGACGTCAAATACGGAGAAAATATATATGTGGGGGCGTTTGCTTATATCGCAGAAAATGTAAAGATCGGAAATAATACAAAAATATATCCTCAGGTATACATCGGGGAAAATGTAACTATCGGAGACAATACCGTTATATATCCCGGAGCTAAAATATACAGGGAATGCGTTATCGGCGATAATTGTATAATCCATGCCGGGGCCGTGATCGGTAGCGACGGCTTTGGATTTGCTTCCGAAAACGGAGCTTACAAAAAGATTCCGCAGATGGGTATCGTAATCATTGAGGATGATGTGGAAATAGGCGCCAATACGACTGTCGACAGGGCTGTAATGGATGCGACCGTTATACATAAAGGCGTTAAACTGGATAATCTCATTCAGATCGCCCATAATGTGGAAGTAGGAGACAATACGGTAATGGCTGCGCAAGTTGGCGTTTCCGGGTCTACAAAGATCGGAAGGCATTGCATGTTTGGAGGCCAGGTCGGGCTTGGAGGCCATATCACGATTGGCGACAACGCCAATATTGGCGCTCAGTCGGGAATAATCTCCAATGTGGGATCCGATGCGAAAATTTTAGGATCTCCGGCTATACCGTTCAGGGATTTTTTTAAATCGAGCGTCGTATTTTCCAAATTGCCGGAAATGTACCGCCAATTAGCCCGGTTGCAGAAAGAAATAGAAGAATTGAGATCTAACCAAAACCAATAAGAACCATTTATTAATTGATAATGAGCAAGCAACATACGCTGAAAGGCAGTTTCACTTTGCAGGGAAAAGGTTTACATACGGGACTGCCAATTACGATAACATTTAATCCGGCGCCTGAAGACCATGGCTATAAAATAAAGAGAATCGACTTGGAAAACCAGCCTGTGATAGACGTCCTGGCCGAAAATGTCGGTAATACTCAACGCGGAACGGTACTTGTAAAAGACGGCGTACAGATAAGTACGGTAGAACACGCGATGGCTGCTCTGTATGCTTTGAGAATAGACAACTGTCTTATTGAAGTGAATGCCCCGGAGTTTCCCATCCTGGACGGAAGTTCTATTCAATATGTGCAGGCAATATACGGTGCGGGAATAATGGAACAATCCGGAGAAAGGGATTATTTTGTTGTTCGCCAGAAAATGGAAGTCGTTGACGAAGAGACAGGTTCGAAGCTGACTTTGTTGCCTGACGATCGTTTTTGCATCAACTCGTTCATAGAATTCGAATCAAAATACATACCTAACCAATCCGCGTCCCTGGATAATCTGGAAGATTTTGCAAAAGACATTGCAAGCTCCCGTACTTTTGTGTTTGTCCGCGAAGTACAGAAACTGCGCGACGCCGGATTGATAAAAGGCGGCGATCTGGATAATGCAATAGTTATCTACGAGCGTCAAATATCGCAGAAAGATCTGGATAGCCTGGCCGATTTGCTTGGCGTACCGCATAAGAATGCCACAGAACTCGGATACCTGAACAACAAGCAGATCCAGTATCCGAACGAACCGGCCAGACATAAACTCCTCGACATAATTGGAGATATGGCATTGACAGGCAAGCCGATAAAAGGACGGATCATAGCGACGCGCCCGGGTCACAAGATAAATAATAAATTGGCGCGTTTAGTGCGTAAACAAATTAAGTTGACCGAAGTGCAGCCCCCTGTATACGATCCAAACAGGGAACCTGTATTTGATATAAACAGGATAAAAGAACTTTTACCTCACAGATATCCGTTCCTGATGGTGGATAAAGTGATTGAAATAGGGCAGAAATATATCGTCGGGATCAAGAATCTGAGCGTAAACGAACAGTTTTTTCAAGGGCACTTTCCGCAGGAACCCGTTATGCCGGGGGTACTTCAAATAGAAGCCATGGCGCAGATAGGAGGATTGCTTGTGCTTTCCCAGGTTGAGGAGCCGGAGAGATATTCCACTTATTTTCTGAAAATAGATAACGTTAAATTCAGAAACAAAGCCGTACCGGGAGATACGCTTGTTTTCAGGCTTAATATGATGTCCGAGATCCGCAGAGGCATTGCCAATATGAAAGGATATGCTTTCATAGGCGACAAACTGGTGTCCGAGGCTGAATTTACTGCACAAATTGTGAAAAATAAATAAATACAAGTATATCATGTCAAATATATCTCGCCAGGCATATGTACATCCTGAAGCAATATTAGGGGAAAATGTAGTAGTAGAACCGTTTGCTTTTGTTGATAAAAATGTTGAAATAGGAGATGGTACGCTTGTCATGTCAGGCGCCAATGTGCGTTATGGAACCCGTGTTGGCAAAAAGTGCCGGATATTTCCGGGAGCTGTTATTGGCGGCCTTCCCCAGGATCTCAAATTCAAAGGCGAGGACAGTCTTGCCATTGTGGGTGATAATACTACGGTGAGAGAATGTGTTACGATAAACAGGGGAACAGCGTCGAAGGGATATACGAAAGTCGGTAGCAACTGCCTGCTGATGGCATATAGCCATATCGCCCACGACTGTGTTATCAGCGATTACGCGATAGTGGGCAATGCAACACAATTAGCCGGAGAGGTCGAAGTGGATCATCATGCTATACTGAGTGGAGGCACATTGGTTCACCAGTTCACGCGTATCGGCGCTCATGTGATGATACAGGGTGGAACGCGCCTGGGAAAAGACATCCCCCCGTATATTATTGCCGGACGCGAGCCTGTTTGCTATTCGGGCGTAAATTTGGTGGGATTGAGGAGATACGGCTTTTCCAATGAAAAAATAAACGAGATACAGGAAATATACCGTATCATTTATCAGTCGGGCTTTAATTTTACCGATGCGGTAAACAAGATAGAAAAAGAGTTTGAAGAAACCCGGGAGGTGAGGCTGATTGTTGATTTTGTGAAAAACTCTCCTCGTGGAATCGTCAGGGGATATATGGGATGATAAATTTCCTGTTAAAGGCGTGAGAAATAAATAATTTATAACAGCATATGTCGGGATGATTGAATTTTGCGGCCTTCTATCCCGCTTTCTTTATGATGTGTCGCCCGGTAGAATGGGACGTACATCATTTTTCGTTTGCAAACGTCATTTATTATGGCTAATATTGCAGCATGTTAAGAGTGGTCGGGCCGGCTGTACAGGTTATCCCGTTCATCTTTTATAATTATTTGATTGACAATCACAAGTATACAGAATAATAACCGTATTAACAAATTGCTTCACAAATTGCTTCACAAATTATTTATATACAGGATCCGGTTGTAAACCAAGCGTATAAGTAATTGTAATTTATTATAGATAAACTAATTGCATAAATATAATTGTGTAATATAATGCCGTATACAGTATAATAATATATAGCCGTTTTTAGACAGTTTCCAATGAAAAATAGCATACGAAAAATTATCTTCCGTTTTTTAAGTATTGAAAATTATTTGCGACTGTTGCAAAGAACTTTTTTCTTGCTGTATGGTTTGGGATTACTGAAGAATAATAAAGAATACGAATATCATTATTTTATAAGAAATCTGATTCACGAAGGAGATGTTATAATAGATATAGGCGCCAACCTGGGTTATTATTCCATATTGATGTCTTCGTGGGTCGGAGAAACCGGAAAAGTTTATTCGGTAGAACCGGTTGCCCTGTACAATAAAATTTTCAACGAAAAAGCCCGGAAACGAAAGAATATAGTTTTGTATCCCTATGCTTTGGGAAAAGAAGAAAAAGACGTGACATTGGTTTGTTCCCCCAAAGCAGGATATTTAAAAACAGGTCTTCCGCATATTTACGATTCGCATAGAGACGGGGATATTGAAGTTCAGGAGTTTTCGTTCGATGCGAAGATGAAAATCCCCTCTGTTTTGTTTTCGTCTATTCACAAGCTGGATTATATAAAATGTGATATTGAAGGCTTTGAAAATATTGTCTTGTCCGATATGGAGAGTATTATAAACAAATATAAACCTGTTGTTCAGGTAGAAGTCTGGAATTCAAACGAAAAGGAGATTACAGACTTGTTTAACAGGCTTGGTTACATTCCCCATAGGTTATTTAACGGGCGCTTGGTTTCTGACGAAGAAACCCTGAAGAAATTATCCGGCGATTATCTGTTTGTTCATAAGGAAAGCGCTGACTGTAGCAAATCGCTTTCCTGAAAACAGCTTTGTCACCGGAAAATTTAAACGGCATGTATGGTCATGCCTGATAGAATATACTCGGACATAGCCGCCAGGCTAAGGGAGTAAACATATAGTTTATAGGGTTTTAGCCAAGATAGCAGATTTGCTTCCTCCCTGCGCACTGAGTGCATTTGGCTCCGCCGATTTTGACTCCGTCGATTTTCAATTCAATTCAATTTCAGAACTCCTGACTTGGCACAGAATAAACTGTCGCATTTTTACAGCGCTTGAATATCCAATATATTTATACAAAGCATATTGCGATATTAAACCTGTCAAAATCACGACAATACCAGCTCGGGTATTGTTTTTATAAATCATTCATTAAAAGCAATTAAAACTTTACCGCGTCAGGAGTTCTGAATTTGTCGTACTGCAAGAAAAAAGAACGGCTAAATTCATAACACAAAGAACACAAAGTGTATCCAAAGGGTGCAAAGTAAATGCTTTGTGTCCTTTGCGTTAAAAACTGCCTGCGGTGATATTTTTTGAACGAAGTTTTGAAAGTCTTTTTTACACCCCTGCATGCGCCTTTTACAAAACCGTCGTGATATATAAACCATCCTCTTTGTTCGGTTTCCGTATCGAATTCCGACAATTGAATATAAAAAGGCGGAAATACGCAACAACTCATTCAGCCGGATTCAATACATTTGCTGGGCATAGAGATCTATGGCGCAGGGCGTCCAAACAATAACAATTAATGCGCAAAAAAACATATCATATACTCATGAATAAAACAATATCGGCAACAGGATCAGTACTTCGAAAAGCGTTTGCCCGTTTCTTCGGACAGGGCGTTTCTTCGCTGTTCCGGAACTGTAATGCCGACGACACAGGACAATCGGTGGCAGGCGCCTTTTTGCGTTTTTTTCCGGCAATGCCTGTCACCCTGTTCTCCTTGTTCTCCCTGTTGCCGGTTTTATCGCCGGCACAGGGTTTTCCGGTTTCGGTGACAAAGGTGGGAATAAAGGGTGCTGGAATAAAAACTACGGGGCTTGGTCGCATCGATCCCTATTCTCCCAAAGTCTTTTACTTTCCTTTCGGAAGTTCGGATTTGCTCAGGGATTACGCTGATAACCGCAGGATGTTCGAGGCTTTGGATTCTCTATTGCGTACAGAAGAGATTGTTTCAGCTATCGATACTGTCCAGATACTTGCCGGTTGTTCGCCTGCCGGTAGCGAGGGATACAATCAGGAGCTGGCTCTCAAACGTGCACAGTCCATGTACGCTTACCTCTTGTTGCATCACGGCAACATAGCTGAAAACTGTCCGGTAGACGTCAGGCCTGTGGGTATTGACTGGCAGGGTTACGGCGTTCTTTTGCGCAGTAAACTTGGTCTCGGTTATAAACAGATGTGGGATTTACTACAGTACGCGTCTGTCCGTTTGAAAATGAAGGACGGCAGTTATATTCCAAAAGGCGGCAGCAGTCCTATTCAAAGACTGGCGGAAGACACTCTCACCAGTCTTCCTTC
>JAISSD010000299.1 GCA_031273295.1 Prevotella sp. | reverse complement strand
TTCCATTTTTGAAAACGCAAACAGTTTTTTACCCAAATCCTTCAACGAAGCGCCGATATGATACAAACTGTTGTCTATCAAAAGAAAACGGTCGTGTATATTTGGCTTTTCTTCAATCGCAACGGGCGGATACCGGGCATTGTGCTTTGTCACGTCAAGCCACAGTCGGGCAGAAATACGGGCTGTATAAATGCTTGCCTTAACGCCGTTCTCCCTGCAATAGCCCCATGAATAGTGGTATGTTCCAAAATGGAACTAACTGAATTTTCGTCCAATTCGCCCGACCTGAAAATATAGCCCAAATGCTTGGTTATTGCAGGATGCTTGGTTCCAAACAGCAAAGATATTTGTTGATTTTTTTTCGGCAGGGAGACGGGGCAGGAAAAAGTGTGAATCTATCCCTTAATTTTTGACCTGAGTAGTTACAATAATTATAAATATTTTCAGGAACGACCGGCTAGATAATCGCTCCTGAAAAAATCTTTTTTACGCAGTTGTGCAAATCTCCTCCAAATCAATCGGTAATTTAGAGGAGATCATTCAAACATAAAAGCTTTAAAATTTATATTTTACGCCGAATTCTACAGTAAACGGGCGTATATATGTTCCTGAAAGAATTGTTCCTTCCATATTTTTCGCCTCGTCTTCCGTAAACAGATCAGCGCCGGAAATTGTACCTTGCGCTCCGCGTTGGTTTAACAGGTTTACGGCACTAGCTGTTATTTCCAGATTTTTATTCACATTGTAATTAGCGCCTGCAAAAGTTTCCCAGCGTCCATTGAAATACAGGGAATTCGTTAAGTTGGCATATTGCTTGCTAAAATAACGGGCGCTGGCCCATAACCTGACTTTATCCCATTGATAGCTGGGGTCGATCTCAATCAACATTTTCGAAACTCCGGTTACCGTATTGTCATTGAAATCATATTGTACAGACGTTTCGGAACCTCCAAAGTCAACAGTTCCGGAGTATTTTTTATATTTCGGAGCCTGCACAGTCAGCAAGAAATGCAAATTAAAGTTTTTAAATGGCGTGGACATAATGTCTGTAGTCCATCCAATTGTCTGAATATCATACGAAACCGTTGGACGGGCAACAGTCCCTTTCGAGCTGGTGAAATTTACGGTTGAACGGTATTCGTCCCGTTGGATATAAGTAGCCTTGGAGACCAGACTAACCAATGGATGGTTGAAAAACACCCCGAATCCGTAGCCCGGAATTTTAGACTTCTTAATGCGAGGATCATTGCCTGCCGAATAGCTTTCGAGATGACCCGCCTGTTCGTTGTAAATAGCGTCGCCCAACAAACCGAAACTTTTTGTCATCTTGTATATTCCACTTATCATGAAAGCCTTATTGAACCAATCTTTTTTTACATCCGTTTTCTTGGAGCTTAAATAAGGAATGTTATCGACTTTGTCGTTATTATCAATGTAATCGCCTCTCAAACTCTGATATTCAAAACGCGCTCCTGCATTCAAGGTGATCACATCGGAAACATCCCATTTATCAGTGACAAACAAGGCTGTTTTATTTTCGGTTCCGTTATGATATTCGGCGATGCCATACATTTCACTGCCTGTAATACGTTGAGGATTAGCTTCTACTGTTTGTCTGTAGATAACGCCCTCCGTTGTAAATTTATCTATATCATATAACCATTGGTTAAAACCAACTTTCCATTCGTGAGCTCCTGTTTTTTTCCCGATCTCGAATAAACCGGTTACTGACTTGATCGGGGTCTCCCTTGATGCGAGAGCCATAACACCCTGCAAATAGCCATTTTTTTCATTGCCATTCCGATCGGTATATTTACCCTCGCCAATACCTGTCATGATAGGCAGGTACAAGCCTGATTTTGCACTGTGCAATCTCACATTATAATTGAGAACCAACCCATTGTCAAGTTTGTTTTTGCCTATCAGATCCATGGTATGAGAACGCGAGCCATAATCTTTCAATGCATCCCTTTCTACAATTTCACCCGTATTTGCATCCTTGACAGTAAATTTCTGACTTGCAATATAGTTGTCATTTCCTATTTTGAATCCATCCAATTCCGATACGGATCCATCCAGGTGATATTTGTATGGAGCATATTGTTGCATTGTCATTGATTTGGAGTTTGCAAATTTGTAGAAGACGGAAAAAGAACCCGTACCTCCGTCAAACCGGTAATCCCTGGTCAGCGCCATTTTATATAATTGAGTCTGGTCATTGTAATAGCGGTCAATATTGTTCTTGTTAACCTTGTAGGTACCGGGGTCATAGTTGACAAATGCTCCTATCGAGTACTTGAATCCGTTTTTACAGGCCCCGCTAATATTTCCTGTTCCGTTTAAAAGCCCGAAATGGTTTGAGTTAAAAGCTACATTTCCCTGAAAATTGTTGGTTCCCAAATTATTATATGTGCCCACAGAGAAACCTACATCACCGACATTGGTAGCGGTTTGTCCCAGGTCCAGTAGCTTAACCCCATTTGTCATAGCGTCCATGCGCCATGATTTAAATGGCATTTCGGGCCAGAAAAAATATACTACAGGCAGATCGTTTTCCAAAACTGTTGTTCCTCCCACACTGGCAGGAAGTCCAATATTTACATTACGGGGGCCGGCATTCGCTGAAGCCGCGTTCAACATTACGTTTCGGTCACTCCCTTTTTCGGCGACACTAACTTTTACCGAGTCTGTTTTGGTTTGCTCCTGGGCATTTACACCTGTACTTAATGCTGTGAAAATCATGCCCAATCCTATGTTTTTTAAAGTTTGTCTCATATTCATATCTGTATTTATGTTGGTTCTATCTTATTTCCGTATACCGTATTTAGCTGTACGCGCATCATTTATTACTCCTTTCCAGTTCAAACCATACGCAAAATCATAGACGTGGTATTCCGTATCTTTGTGGCATTCCATATCGAAAGGAACGTCTTCCCGCTGCTTTTCAACAGTTGACATATTTGCCGGTATTTGCATCGGTAATAATCCCGATGGTTCGTATTTTCCCGAAATAATATCCAAAACAGCTTGTTCTCCTACCGAGAAACGAACCAGGATACCGTCTACTTTGCTTTCGAATTCATTGAATACCATGCCCCTTGATACATTAACCACAACAATCACAGGTTTATCGCCCATCATTTCGCAAGTATTCAAAACAGTTCTCAAATCCATTGTATTGGAAGCAGTGACTGTTTTGCCGTTATATGAACGGTTTGCGATTGCAGGATCAACCACGGGGTCTCCGGCTGCAATACTGTGTTCTCTTGCATCTTTGGCGGTATATGTTCCATATTGAAGAGTAATGGGTACATATCCGTTTCCGCCTGCCTTTCTGTCGTTTTTATCGTATCCGCCTCCATCGTTATTACTGTACGGGCCGGATATGAATACAATGGCAAAATCGGCTTTTGACGGATCGCTTGTCACATTATAATATTTTTTTACCAGGTCAAGATTTACAGGCGTCTGCAAAGATTGCTTAGACCAGTTACCCCACCAGTCTTTGACAGAGGGACTGTATATTTCCGGAATATAAACAGTCTTTTTTTCTTTTACCGGTAAAACATTCTTTTTATTCTTAAGTAACACAATGGATTTTAGCTGGGCGTTATACCCTTCTTGCATAAATTCCGGATTACCTGTTATTTTAGCGCTTTCCCGAGGGTCAAGATATGGATTTTCAAATAAGCCCAAATGAAAAATATTTCTCAAAAGACGTACGGCAGACTGTTCGAATCTTTCTCTCATGAATTTTTTTCCATGTTCTTTCACTCCCGTGTTATACGCTTCAATCACGGGGCCCATCTCATTGTTTCCCCCGAATTGATCCATTCCGGCCATCAGGGCTATATAATGCCTTTCCGCTACGGTCTTGTCTTCGACGCCCCAGGGTTTTCCGGCAAAATCTCCGGGAGTTTTTCCTTCGTCGGCAGTGATCATCCAGTCGGTACATACCACGCCGTCATATTTATATTTGGTTCTTAACAAATCGGTTATAATGTATTTGCTGAAACCATTAGCCAGGTTCGTACCGTCTTTAGCCTGATTACAGGAGATGGTATAGTAGGGCATAACCGCCGACGCCATTCGAGTTTGTCCATCCAGTTTAAAAGCTCCTTCCACAAAAGGTTTCAGATGTGTTTCAAAATTATTTCCGGGATAAACTGCAAATTTTCCAAAAGCCCAGTGGCCGTCGCGTCCTCCTTCTTCAGGCCCTCCGCTTGGCCAGTGTTTAGCCATTGCATTCACACTTTTGTATCCCCATCCGTTTGCAATTTCGTCTTTTCCGGTTGAAGTCTGGAATCCGTCAACATAAGCCCTGGCCATATCTGTCGCCAATGCCGGGCTTTCGCCAAAAGTCATGCTAGCCCTGTACCAGCGGGGTTCGGAAGCCAGGTCGATTTGAGGCGAGAGCGCTGTGCCAATACCTAAAGCCCTGTATTCTTGCGCCGCTATTCGTCCGAATCTTCTGACTAATTCCGGATCGAATGTAGCGGCCATACCCAAACCGTCAGGCCAGATAGATATTTCACCTCCCGCCCCGGCATTAAACTCTGCTTTAGTACTTCCCGTAACCTGTCCTGAATGGCGGGGATCGCTACTGTTATTTGCGGGAATACCCAATCCGATACCTTCTACATAGGCCTGCATTGTATTGCTCCACTTTGCGGCGACCTCCGGACTCTTGACCCCGACAAGCAAGACATGGCGAAGATTGTCTTCTTTTAAAAATTTCTTTTGAGCATCCGACAGATCCCATGGATTTGCTCCGCTTTGAGAAAAAGGCTTGCCGTTATATGTACCTGCGGCAAAGCCAGATTCGTTTGCCGGTATAGCTTGATGCCCGCTATAAAGCATTAATCCCGCAATCTGTTCTACAGTCATGCGTTTTGCCAGGTCTTTAGCGCGTTCATCTACAGGCAATCTCCAATCTTCGTATTTGTCGAGTTTGCCGTTTTTATCAAGATCTTTGAATTTTAAGCCGCCGACACTAATAATTTTCACACCGGAGCCGGAAGAATATCCCAGTGAAGGACCTTTATTGTTTTCTACAATAACATACTGATCTGGTTGCTGACGAGTATAACCATTGATCGATAAAACGGTTAATACCAGTATTAAAAATATTTTCTTCATAGTTAAAAAGGGGTTTAGAACTGTAATTTGTAACAGCGCAAATGTAAATAGAGTTTTTCAGATTAAAGCACAAATATGCGTCAAAAATACGCATATATGTTTTTAAACATAAAATGCGTCAAAAATACGCACATGATAAAAGCCCTATTTGCTTTCTTGTCTTTCCTTCATAATTGAATAATAAGCGGCTAAAAGAGTAAGCATCTACGGGTTAAAGCGAGATACAAAAGTTCGGCGGTCAGGGAGAGCCGCTTTTTCCGGTAGATTGTAAAAAGGATGAATTGACCTGCGACTTCAAAAACGCAGGTCGGAAATGGACAGAGGCCAAACATCCATCCAAAGTGAGTGTTTGGCATGAGAAATAAACAATTTATAACAGGATATATCGGGATGATTGAATTTTGTAGCGTTCACATTCCGGGGACGGGATGTGTCGCCCGGCAGAAGAGAATAAGCGCCTCTGCTCCCCTATCCCAATCAATATATCTACACATCTTTTCCCACGATTTCAGGGGGAGTTTTTCGGCAGGGAGACTGTGAAATGAAGAATGAAGAATGAAAAATTGAGAATGAAAACAGAAGAATCGGAAACGGCACAAATCCGAATCCCGGTTTTTCCGGTTTTGACGAAAATATGATGTTGATTTTGATGAAAACTATTCAAGTGTATGAATTATACTGTCCTGAAAAGACGTAATTGCCGGGCATGTTCATTTCACCCGGCATATTGTGCCGGGCTGGGACATAGAAGGCTTTCAGCCTGACGGCTATGCCCCGACAGATGGTTGAACAGAGAGTAAGATAAACAACCGGCAGTCAACAGAACGCCGCACAGTCAGATCCAAAAGGATGGGAGCATACAAGTTGGAATTGTGCGGCTGACTGGAAGATTCCTTCTTTCAGTCGGAATGACACGCGCCGGTTTGGGCAGATATTTCAGCTTCCTCATTTTCCTTAAACTCCTCAAATTCTTTAAATTCCTTAAATTGCCTTGAAGAGAAGATCAGCCGGGTTTGGATGGCGTCACAGGCATAAAAACACCCACCTCATTTGATCTCAATCCCGAATTCCGCTAATTGAATATAAAAAGGCGGAAATCTGCAACAAAGTATCCGACCGAATACAATATATTTGTTGGATAATATTTACTATAAACAAATTCAAATTTATGAAAAAAGCGATTCTATCAGTAATCCTGCTTGCTTCCGGGTTGTTGTCCGGTTGCAGCAGTGAAGAGAGCGTCTCCAGACCGGAGACAGCAGGTCAGACAGGGACTTTGACTTTC
>JAISSD010000170.1 GCA_031273295.1 Prevotella sp. | reverse complement strand
ATGGCGAAGGCGGCTCTATTTTCGGACACAAGCGGCTCTCAAATTGGACACTCGTGGCTCCGACGGATGAAAATATTCAATCAAGGGTTTTTGCTATTGCCACAAGGGTCTCGATAGTGGATTTTTTCCTTCCCGTTTCGATTTCGGAGTAATAGGCGACTCCTATGCCGACGCGGGGCGCCAATTCTGCCTGTGTTAAATTACGCTCTAAGCGTATACGCCGCAACCTCTCCCTATTTATGATTTCAATCTCCTCCTTTCGCTTGTACACTTGTGTAATCAATATTCTATCTTTGCGGCCTGCCAAGAGCATATCTGCTATTGGCAACATTGTCAAGTAGACGATCGCCAAAAGACGATCAGTTTTTCGCTATTTGTGTATTGAAATAATCTAGCTATGAGCGAAAATAAAATACGAGGGGTGATATGAAATATGGGTCTTGCCGAGAACGTGAGGGCAACTCGAGAGGCAATACACATGAAGCAATCCGAACTTGCCAAGCGCACAAACTTATCGCCAAGTCATCTAAGCGATATAGAACGCGGCAAAAAGAGGCCGTCGCCCAAGAATATTGCGTTACTTGCCAATGTTTTGGGATATTCAGAGGCGGAGCTTGTGTACGGTGAAGACCTGCTCAAAAGAATTGATTCCCAGAGTGCTGGTCGGGTTGAGGTGGATAGCGACTCGGCAGAATTTAACTCAAGCAGGGTTGCGTTATTATACGAATACATAAGGGATAATGCCCGTTCTGGCAGCATTGCAGAATTGGAGATTGCGGAAAAATATTTGGAGCTGGCGTTGGGGGCGATACAAAGGGCCAAGGGGTCCCAAAATTTACCTGTGCAGCGTCAAGGGCTTGGGGTTGCAGGGTGAGAATCTTCAAAAATCTGAAACTATGAAACAGAGGCCTTGTGCGTTGCCGGTGACGATGGTGCGAAAGAGAATATAATGAGAGGAAGTGAGAATGACTGCGGAGGGAATCCGTTTGTCATCTTGCGAATGAGAAATAAGCCCTTATTGATCTTGATCTTTATTTTGATATTGGCAATGTTATTGACAAAGAGTGCCGTATTGGCGGCAGTTTGTATGTTAGTGAGTATTGCGGGTTTTATAGTCTCGACATTTGGTGTTTTATTTCGAGCTTTAGCAAAAAGAGGCCCGACAGCGCGATCATGGGGTAGGGATATTTTTGCTTCTCTACTGGTTTTAATTGTGGCATTTTTTTCATTTGGGGCATCTCATTCTATCCCGCCTCCGATTCAATCAGACAAAGAGCAATTAACAACCCGACGAACAGAAACATTAGTGACTGAGAATGATAGAGATGAGTTTGTTTCATCGGTAGACGAGAGTTCTATAACCTTAAATATCGATGAACCTCTTGAAATTGAAGGAACCGTTAGCGATGTAAAAAATACCCCGCTAGATACCCAACTTGAGAGAATCGCCGAAACGGTAGTCACCGAGGTTTTTACATCGATTGACATTGAGGCGAGCGCTAGATTTACCTCAGTTTCCGTGGAAAAAGTTTTCGATGCGGGGACCTTTGATGTGGTCCTCGACGGGAAGAGGGAAAAAGTCCGCTTGGATCACATCGTCATACCGGAATATCGCATCGAAAAACCGGAATTTTACAGTAGAGAGGCTTTCGAGTTTTTAAAGGACAAAATCGAAGGAAGAGCGATATACATTGACACGGATTATGAAAGGGACAAATTTAACAGACTGCTCACAAGAGCGTGGATTAATCCCCCAGAAAACGAAGACAACCCGACGGACAACGAAATATCCGAGAACATGGTAAATGCTATTCTCATTAAAGAAGGTTGCGCGAAAACAGCCGGACATCTCTCGCTTTTGGCAGATTGGAATATAGGGCTATTGCCCGATCTCCAAAAAGAGGCACAGTCTGCGAATAAAGGAATATGGCAAAAGCGAGGGCGGACAACGCAACAAGTTGAAACAGTCGTTTATATCACAAAAACAGGAGAAAAATACCATAGAGATGGTTGCAGTAGTTTAAGGCGAAGCCAGATACCGATCAATCTGTCAGATGCCAGATCGTGAGGTTATGAGCCATGCTCGCGATGTAACCCGCCAGAATAGGCGGAGCGCAAACTATTGATGAAGGTTTTCAGGTATATCTAATGACAACCATTGTTGCCGCAACTGCATAAAAGGACAGTTAAATTTACATTCACCTCATCAAGAATTAACGGATATTTGGTTCATCATTGGGAATAAAGGTGACGCATCATATTATTGAGACTTAAGGGGGGAAAGGAATTATGTTAGACAAACTTCTCATAATGACGAGTATCTTAACAAATTGCGCCTTAATAATAGGTGTCATTATCGCACTTGGGCAACTTTGGCTCGCAAGAAAAAGCCTAAAAGCAGATCATGAAAGGAGAAAAAAACAATCTACTATTGAATTTTACCATAAAATTTTTGAATCACCGATGAAATTGCGTGGGGAAATCAAGGATGTATTTGGAGATGACCATATAAATGTGACAGATGCAAGGTACAAAGACAATGAAGGACTTAAAAAGTCTATAACATCTTATCTAAGCTTAATGGAGCGTTTTGCAACTGGAATTAACATGGAGGTTTATGATCTAAATGCATTCACCAGAATAGCCGGCAAAGCAAACGCAGACACTTTTAAAAGGTTATTTCCTATCGTAGAAGAACGGCGCAAAACCTTGAGTAACCCTAATTTATATAAAGAATTTGAGAGGCTTACTGAAAATATCGCCAAAGAAAGGGAAAGAATCTATCCCGATCCTGGAAAAGATAGGGGGAAAATAGAGCATAGCTAAAAGGAATGCGACCGATTTCGAGATATTCCGGAATAATTTGGCAGGTAAATCGAATCAGAGTTGGAACCGGTTCGATTCCGCCTCTCAAGTGTTGTTTAAACCGGACACAAAACCGGACACATATATCATTCCTTAAATTCATGTTCAGGTATATCATGAGATTATGGCGTTTCTTTGAATCCGGGCGCCGCCATCGCTATTGTTACCGACAGGCGCCCTGTTGGTGAATCTTTGTATTACTCGCACAGCCACTATGGCACGGAGGTAATTTATCGTTATAATAATCTTGTCCTGCCGGAGTTGGACGACGACGAGCTTATATCGAGCGAAAATCCGATAGACCTCGTTCTTTACGCTGCTAAGTGCGCGTGAATTAGCCATGCCCCTGCCTCCGGTGCGGGAAACAGGGGGGATTAAGCTGATATAACGAGAAAACGGCTGGCGACGGTAAATCGCCGCCCGCCGGCGCCAGCATATAACGCGCATGGCCGCTTACGGATCCTAAAGTGAGGGAGTCCAGGGATCTATATTGATACAAAAACCCTCTACCAGCAAAATTATTGCTCCCAAATAGTAAACCCACGCGAAAGGATGTTCTTCTTCCTTGCTGTTTTTGTACTGTTGAAGAAGATATTTGACAAGACTTAAGATAAGAAGAGAGATGAATATTACCAAGAACACTCTATAGGGGTAAAATCCTTGATCTTCGCCGACATCAATGTAGTGTTTTATGATGGAAGCGCATGGTAAGACAAAAACACGGCAGAAACAGAGATTTACAAAAGACCATAAAAGAAAATCCTGCCATTTTCTGTCGTTCAGATATTTCATAAATACAGCGGCAAAAATCTCCATCGAGATCAACACGGCGGGCATCGCGACGCCTAAGGACGCAGTCAATAACATATAGAAATTATCACCTTTTTGGGGATTCAGAATAAAAAATAACACAAAATAAAGAGGCAAAACAAAAAATGACACGAATATCTTGCAAATTTCTTTCTCCGCTGTATTTATTAAAAAACGCAAGAGAGCGACCGTACCCAATAACAGCAAGGCAGTTGCCCAAAAATATACTTTATTCTCTTTAAAGGACTTCACAACGTCAATAAAGTTTTGCACGATCATTCGAGTCCCGGAGAGCAGCGGAACCGCTACCACAAGGAGAACCAGATAAACAAGACACATTACGAAAAAACTTTTCATGCGGTCCTTTGCGGAAGGATTATTATAATAAGAAGTTATAAATGATTTCACACAAAGAATAGCTATTACAAAGAACATCACCAATAATAGTAGTATTATTACAGTTAAAACTTGGTCGGGAATTACGGGAATCGGACCAGTTATTTTTTCTATTGCTGACTTTATTGCTATCTCTATTTTGTGCAGTATTTCCGTGTTTTCAACATCGGGTTTTGCCGCATCTAATAATTTTAATATTCCAGTCAATATAGCCGACCCTATAGCTAAGAGGAAGCCTTCGTGAATCAAGTCAAATGCATTCCTCGTTTCCGTGTTTTCAACGTGTTTTTTTGTCTTTTTCAATACCATTACAGTAAATATAGCCGCCACTATGACTAAGGCGAAAACTTTAAGAATCCAATAAAGCGGATTTCCTTCCATAAATTTCACATCTCTTCTTCTAAAGATTTTAGTTAATTGTTTCCCGTTTCGCGGTTACGCACATATGTGCGGTGGAATTTTATTTCCGCTTGTTTTGTAATTTTAGCATAATCCTGACCCAAGGCAAATACCCGGACGCGAGATCAGGCGACAACTGTGGCGCTCAGGGGCTTTGGCAGCAGATATTTCGGACCTGTTCATAGAAGCGCATTCACACATAGGGCGCAACGAGTCTTCTGAACCTACCCAATAGCAGTTGAGAAGAGGTATAATCGTCTCGTTGCGAGGTGGAGTACATTATTTTGTGGATCTTCTTATGGAAGTTCCGCTGAAAAACGGAGCGGCGAAGCCTGTTTTGATCCACCTTGAAGCGCAAGGGGCTCAAGGCGGCGACCTCGCGGAAAGAATGAACCATTATCGCTGTCTCATCTATGGACACTACAGGAGAGAACCAGCCGCCATCGCTATTGTTACTGACAGGCGTCCTGCTGGTGAATCTTCGTGCTATTCGCACAGCTTCTATGGTACGGAGGTTATTTATCGTTATAATAACCTTGTCCTGTCGGAATTGGACGACGACGAGCTTATAGCGAGCGAAAATCCGATAGACCTTGTTCTTTACGCGGCGAAGTGCGCGGCGCTGAGCAAAAAGGAACTCCAGAAATATAATTACCTTCGCAAGTCGCTGGAACTTCTCGGCGAGCGAGGCTGGAGCCGGGACGATAAACGAGATCTGCTGCTTTTCATAGAG
>JAISSD010000167.1 GCA_031273295.1 Prevotella sp. | reverse complement strand
CTTCGAGTCGGGCTTCGACGGCATCAACAACATCTATGCCTTAGAACCGACAAGCCGGAAGATTTACCGCCTGACGGCAGCCCGCTTCGGCGCTTTTCAACCCGCCTGGTCTGCCGGCGGGAAGCAACTGCTCTATGCCGATTACCAGGCAAACGGATACCGGATGGCCTCCTTGCCGGCCGACAGCCTGTTGAGGGAAGAAACCCCTTTCGAGTCTCCCGCCCGCTTTAGCCTGGCCGAAACGATTTCGCAGCAGGAGGGTTTCACCTTGGAGAAGACCGCCGCTTTGCCTGCCATAGACCTGCAAGCCCGCCCCTACGCGAAAGCCTCCCATCTGTTTCATATACACAGTTGGGCGCCCTTTTATTACAATGTAGACGAGTTGGTGAGGGGCGGTTCGTCTAATTTCACTTCAGCCCTGAAACCGGGCGCTACCCTGATTTCGCAAAACGCACTCAATACGGCGATCACACAAGCCGGCTGGTATTACAACCGGGGCGATCACCACGCTAAGCTCGATTTCCTTTATATGGGATGGTTTCCTGTTATTCACCTGAATGTAGACTATGGCGGCAAGGCCTATGATATGCGATGGGGAAAGAACGATGACAACCAGCTCATGCTGTATAGCCTTCGCGGCGGAAGGAAGTTAGTGGAAGCAAGCCTGCGGGCCTATGCGCCCCTCAACCTGACGAGAAACCACTATTACAGCGGCATCCAACCCTCCATAAGCTATTATTTCACCAATCACCGCTACCAGCAATACGGCGGGGAGTCGATGGCTCACTATCAATATATGCTCTCTGAAATAAGGCTGTATCATTACCGGCGGATGGCACAGCGCGACATCTTGCCGCGTTGGGGATTCCAGCTTAACTTGCAATACCTGAATATGCCGTTTAACTCAGCTAATTTCGGTAGTTTATACGCCGCACGGCTGACCACCTACTGGCCGGGCGTAGGGCCGAATCACTCCCTGATGCTACGGGCAGCCTTTCAATACCAGCCGGGCATAGGGAAACCTTTATACATCACCAAACAACTCATCGAAGCGCCACGGGGCTACGATTACTCCTATCATACCTACCGGCAGGCGGGCTTCAAGGCCGATTATGCTTTCCCGCTCCTGAGTCCCGACTTCAGCCTTGGCTCGCTGGCCTACGTCCAGCGTCTGCGTGCCAACCTGTTCTACGATCTGACTTACAACCAACCCGTTGCCCAAAGCGGATGGGCAGCCCGAAGCTCTTTGGGAGGCGAGTTTCTTTTCGACTGGAACGCCCTACGCTTCACCTTCCCGCTGACAACAGGCCTGCGCGTGATCCGCCCGCTCTCACCTGCTGATATTCAAACCGAACTCATGTTTTCCATAAGTTTCTGAACGCAATGCACGGAATAAAAAACCTTACCGTCGGCCCCATCAAACGCCAGCTTTTCAACCTGGCTTTGCCCATCATGGGCACATCCTTTGTACAAATGGCATACAACCTGATCGACATGGCCTGGATCGGCCGCCTGGGGAGCGAGTCGGTAGCCGCCATCGGAGCTGTCGGCATCCTGACATGGATGACCTCCTCACTCTCCCTGCTCAATAAGGTAGGAGCCGAAGTCAGTGTCGGTCAAAGTATAGGGGCGCAAAATGCCGGCGACGCCCGTCTTTTTGCCTCTCACAACCTGACGATCGGGCTGCTGCTCTCCCTTTGCTGGGGGATGGCGCTTTTTCTTTTTGCCTGGCCTATCCTGGGTTTCTACCGCTTAGAAGCCTCCATCACGGCTAAGGCCGTCACGTTTCTGCGGATTCTGACCTTCGGCTGCCCACTCGTCTTCCTTGCTTCTTCCTTCACGGGCATACACAATGCGGCAGGGCGAAGCCGTATCACCTTTTTGATCCATGGCATAGGCCTGATCGTTAATATACTGCTCGATCCGCTGTTTATCTTTGTCTTCGATTGGGGAGTGGCCGGTGCGGCTTGTGCCACCTGCCTCTCGCAGGGACTCGTTGTCGCGCTCTTTGTCTATCACCTCCGCTACAAAAGCCGTTTGCTGGGAGGCTTTCCCTTCTTTGTCAGGCTGAAAGCGCGTTATACGAAGCGTATCTTCCGGCTGGGACTGCCCGTCGCCCTGCTGAACGTCTTGTTTGCCTTTATCAATCTGTGTATGGGTCGCACTGCTTCGCTACACGGCGGGCATATCGGGCTGATGACACTTACCACCGGCGGACAGATCGAAGGCCTGGCATGGAACACCTCGCAAGGATTCAGCACAGCCCTCAGCGCCTTCACCGCACAAAACTACGCAGCAGGCCGCAAAGAACGCATCCGAGGCGCCTACCATGCCACGCTGGCGATGACTGCCCTGTTCGGCACCTTTTGCACCCTGCTCTTTCTCTTCTATGGAGGCGAGATCTTTTCGCTCATCGTCCCCGAGCGCGAGGCCTACCTCTCAGGCGGCGTCTTCTTCCGTATCGAAGCCTATTCGATGCTGTTTATGATGCTCGAAATCACGATGCAAGGCCTGTTCTACGGCACGGGACGCACCCTCCCTCCAGCCATTATCAGCATAAGCCTCAACCTCCTTCGCATCCCATTAGCGATCCTCCTCTCCTCCACAAGCCTCGGACTAACAGGCGTCTGGTGGGCCATCACCCTCACCAGCATGGCCAAAGGCCTAAGCGCCTTCCTCTGGTTCCGCCTCCTCCAAAAGAAAATCCTAAAGTAAACCCAACTCCCTCACGTGGTACACGTTCCCATGCCTCGTATGGAGGAGGGGGATCTGGTGTTTACGCAGGATACGGCCGAACTGTTGTATGTGTACGTTGCTGAATTTCACCTTCCCTAACTCTTGCAGGCGCTGGATGATCAGGATGGGCGATAACCACTGACCCGCCTTGTCGTCCGGATCGGCAGGAGCAAAATATTGAAGCAGCAACTGCTCCTCCACAGGCATTTGCTCGAAAGCGCTGTTGTTGCTGACAATCAACTGTTCCTCCTCCTGGTCGAACCAATAGCGCTCGCCGTTCCTAATGGCAGCAAGGGCCTGGGCATACAATTGATCGTGGTTGATACGCAGCCGTTTGTCTATCTTCCCCTCAATAGCGATACAAAGGAAACGGCGGCTACCGGTAGGGTCGGTCAGCAAATCCGTATTGTTGCAGGTAGCAATAAAAACGCCGTAGCGCTTCAAGCTTTGGATACTGCTTTTATATGGACGGCGGGCATTGATCTCAGGTTTCTGCAACAGGTGTTTCAAGTAAGGCTGATGCGTGAGGCTGATCGAATCGAACTCATCCAGATTGATCAGTGCAAAACGGTGAAGCGCCAGCTCTGTCTCGCGCTTATTACCCAAATCGAGGCTGTCGGTATAATATTCGCGAAGCGCTCTTGGCATCAACTGCCGGCACCAGGTGGATTTCCCACATCCCTGATCGCCCGTCAGCAGAGGAACGACGCTATGGGCGCGCTGACCGTTGATTTGCTGCCACTGGGCAACCATCCCGATAAACCAACGAGCGAACAGATCCGGCCAATGCTTGTTTTTCGTTGGGAGAGTCAAGGCCAAGGCACGGATATGATCGATGCCGTCCCATGCGGGCAGATGGGCTAAGTAATAATCAATGGGGTTATGCACCGGCACACGCTTGGAGAAAACATAGCGTTTCACATCGCGATCCCAGAAATTCAGGCCTTCGGCATGGGCCTGCATACTGATACTGTTCAACACCTCATCCGTCACAGGCGAAAAGCCAAACATGCACACGCCCCGCTCATGATACTCCACCTCTTTCTTCAGCTCGTTACGGCGAAACTCATAGCGGCGGCTCATGAAATCCTCCAACTGCAAGGCCATCACTTGTGACGGGTGTACACAAGGCTTCGTGCCAAAAGGTTTCTCTAAAGCATACACATTGCGCACAATTTCCCTAAGCACCGCTTCATGCCTGCCAAGGGGTGAATGCGTCATGGCCCACTCCACCATATCCGCTTCGGGTATCCCCGAGCGATAACAGTTCTCCGCCAGACGTATAAGAAAAGGCGCCGGATCGTCCGGCTCGATACCCCCAAAAAACGTACGGGCCTCTTTCAGCGCAGTAGAAAAAAGAAATAACAAACGATAGCTCTGATCGATGCCGGGCAGGAGGCGGTCGAAAGGATTGGGCCGTTCCTGCTGAGCCTCCTCCCAGTTTAGCTCCGAAGGCATCCGTGCCGGCTGTTCCATCGTGATGACCGCTGCCTGCGGATTATAATACAAATCAGGATCATACGACAAGCGACACCCCCTTTCCAGCACCGGTGTTTTAAGCGTAATCGCCCGTCCCAATTGCATCTGGTAAAAATACACCGCCTGCCGGTAAGCATGCGCATGAAAACATTCCGCCTCCTCCCTCGTCTGCGGCAAACGATTGCCCGGGAGAGCAAAGCCAACCAATATCTTTACGCTCAGCCCACTCAGCCCTGCAAAAGCAGCCAACGTCTGTGGCGCATCCGCAGCCCTCCGGCGAATAGTCGCCACCTCCGCTGTCCCCGCCAGCTTGTTCACTTCCAACAACACGATCCCCGTATACCCTTTCATCACGATCTGCCCCTGCTCCTTACGAAACAAAGCGCTGAACAAGACCACCTGCGTTTTCTTCACTTCAGGATACTCCATCCCTTCATGGTAAGAAAGCAAATCTTCCCTACAAGCAAGCACCCTACGCCTTTGCGCTCCCGACCTTATCTGATCCATAACCACCGACAGCACCCCCGCCTTCGGCGACACATAATTCTTCTTATACAAAGAGATAACAAACATAGAATCAAGCAATTTAATGGTAAATTATTAATAGTAAAATATTAATGGTGAATTATAAATGGTGAATTATAAATTCTCAACTCTCAACTCTCAACTCTCAATTCTCAATTATAACCGCCCCACACTACTATAATAACAATTATCCCCCCCCTTTTGTTCACCATCCCCCACATTTTTAAGAACAATTAAAGAACAACAAAATGCGATGCGATGAGATGAGATGAGATGAGATGCGATGCCAACTCTAAACTCTAAACTCTAAACTCTAAACACTAAACTCAACTCCCTCCCAGAGTTTTCATTTTCTGCTTTCACGCTTTCACACCCCGTATAAACAATTGGTTTATAAACAATAAAGTGTGAAAGCACCCCACTTTTTTGCTTTCACACTGCTTTCACGCTTTCACCACTATGCGACCTCACACCCACCTTAATCCCTGAATAACAACACCGTAATCTGTGCCCAAAAAGGGTGAAGAGGGTTGCTACTCGGGTTTATCAAAGTGTGAGGCTTTCATCTTCTGCGGGCACTAACAGCTTGAGATGGAGAATATCTTCTATTTTTGCCAAAGTTTCCAAAGAAAGATTTTCATGCCCTTTCAAAATCTTGCTGATATACTGTTGAGATACATTCATTTGAGAGGCAAGGGCTTTCTGTGTCAATCCCAATTCTTCCATTTTATCCAGCATCTGCATGGCAATGTATTGGGAATGACGCAGCCATAATTTATTTTCATGCCGGGAATTAGCTTCATCACGCCAACGGGATTTGTTAGCTGATTCATGCTGTCTTAATTTGTTTATTACCTGTTCCATAATTATCTCCTTTTATATTTCCTTCATATAATCCACAAAACCATCGTCATCTACAATGCCATTTTCAATAAGGAAGCGACGGGCTTGTTCCATTTTAAGCAGCTCGTTCGCCGTATGTTCACGCTCCTGCATGGTAGCCGTCAGTTTAATGCTTCCTCCGGTAACAATATAAACACCCTGATTAAGCTTAATGGCATAAATACGAAGCCACGATGCATGATGCCGGCGTTCATTGATTTTCGCTTTATCTTTTTCAAGATATACCCCTATGTTGTAATTGCTTAACGGGCGAAAAATTGTATCCAGGTTGGCGTACGGCGACAAATCCAAGATCATTCTTTCCAAGCTCTCACTATCCTCAATGGTATCCATAATGGCGTCTTTAACATCTGTAATCTTGAAATAGGAAGTCAAGTCATCCATATTTGCTTTGAAAAAAGATCTTAGCCATACGACGTCATTCCATCTGTCAAAAAGTTTGTAAAGTTCGTTGTCTTCCTCACTTTTATTCCTCACTGCCCAGAGGCGGCCATCACCGGTTATATCATCAAATGTCATGTATTCGTTTTTATTTGCAAATATAGAGGTATTATTTCAGAAATACAACTTATAAGTTGTATTTGAGCGAATAGGTAGTAATGCCCTGGTAGAATTAGAACGTGCCTGCGGCATTTGGGATATAGCGATTGAATAATAATTCAAATTTGGATGTCGAAACATTTGTGTGATTCAAAAAAGATAATTACTTTTGAACCCGAAAAGAAAAGGCGTATAAAAAACATCGTCTTGGTTTCTAAAAAGTGATGGTGGTCACTTTATTCAAACGTAATGAAAGCCCAGGTGGCGGAATTGGTAGACGCGCTCGTTTCAGGTGCGAGTGTCTTTGCGGACGTGCAGGTTCGAGTCCTGTTCTGGGCACCCTTATATTAAATCAATGCGCAGGTGGTGGAATTGGTAGACACGCTACTTTGAGGGGGTAGTGCCGGTTACGGTGTGTGAGTTCAAATCTCATCCTGCGTACACATCATTTTGTATCCCGCTGTTAATTAAATGTTTGCAGCGGGATTTTCTTTTGTTTGCAGTGTGTTTTGCAGTGTTTTTCGAGCCTGATTAATGATTGGTTTGTATAGCGAATAGTATAAAAATTAGCTTCTTCATTTGTTTATAGGTTATATATTAAAAACCATTCCGATGCTAATCCCGCTTAGTGCGGTTGTAGCGAAGATAGATTATTCTTTTATTCTATATCGTATTTTTTTATCTTTAAATTCACTCTTTGTCTTTTCGAGCTTAGTTCCCGAAAACCTTATTGGTATATACACATATCCAAAATACTCTACTGCTCCATTTGCTACAAATGTTTTTGTTCCTATGTATCCCCACACCTCAACCTCTTTGTTCATGGCAAAATCATGTATTGTGTTGTATCCATATTCATTAACGCAAGCTGTTCCCAATACAACGCCATTGTCGTTTGATATTTGGAGCGGGTATATTTCGCCGTCGCTTTCGAGTAATTTACCCAATCCGTAAAATTTGCCTATAAACGAATCGTCTTGTGATACTTGACACAACTCAATGCCGCTACGCTGCAAGTTTGGTGATTTATAAACACGTTCATTTCTTGGTGTTTTATTGTAAAAATAATTTGGATCAAATTCTATATATACATCACCATAGTAGCTCCCGAACGTTCCCCCTATCGTTCCCCACGCGCGGACTCTTCCGCCTTTGTCTATTATAGATTCGTGCAATGTCATATAATTTGCAGGTGCGTAACCCAATTGTTTCCCATCATTGCGATATATGGCAACTGCATACCGATCGTATTCATTATTTGTTTCCGCCTTAGCATATCCTGAAAAATAACCCAAATCCCTGTCTTTGATTCCGTAATGGCTAATTCCTTTTATTGAAAATCTCTTGTATCCGTCCGTTGGGCGATTCTCTGACGAAGCGCGGGAAGAGTTATGGTGGGTTGGAGATGTTGGCACACAAGTTTGATTACCATCCATTCCGCCCTTGCCTCTATTTGAAAGCCAAATCGCTGTTGGTACAGCAATAATAAGAATAATAAAAATAATTGTTTCCATCGGTGTTTATGATTATTTAGTTAGTAATTTCGTTATAGCTCTTTTAGTACTTCTTTTTTTCCCTCAGATTCTCTATCTTTATACATTTCTCTCATACTATTGTATTCGTCAATATATAACTTAAATTTGTTTATGTCAACCATTATAAATCCATCTTTAATGTGATAATGATAATCATCCAACAAATAAGAGTTATTGCATGAAACCGATGGTATATTTTTGCTTGGCACTTTTTTCCTAATCACGCCGTTACTGTCGAAATTGTCAACATATTGGGTTATTATCAAAGAATCAACATTATGCCACTTTCTTTTTTCAAATGTTTTAATGATATCGACCTTCTCTCCGTCATGTTTCAATTCAATGTTATAACACTTTTTATACCCAATGCCGTTTCCGTATTTTTCAATAAACAACTCGATTAATTTTGATGGATATTCAGAATAGATGCCTATCAATGTGTCATTGTAAAACAAGCCGTCTATGTCGTCTATTTCTACATCCCCAATCGTGAATTTTTTTATTTCACAATATTTTATTTTGCTATTTTCCCCATCTATCCAATCACTTTCGTCAGAAGATAGCCCAAAATACCCAAAATGAAAACTACCACGCAGCTCATATTTCTTCAAAGATTTGACGGTGCTCTTATTTATTTTCAACTCCTCTATCCCCGAAAATTCGTGTGCTCGTTTGTCGTCGTAAACAAGATTTTGCCACTGTGTGACTTTTGTACACGAAAACAGAAATATGGATAATAAAATAAAAATAATTTCTTCACATCGCTTAATTGTTAATTTCGTTTTCATATCTTTAACATATTTAGTTAGTAATTCTACAATAGCTCCCCATGATACACCACGTGGTAGATCGCCTTTATATCGACTTTCAAAATCTTAAAATCCTTATAGTTTTCAGACACGCACCATAATATTTCATCGTCTTCACTGTCTGTGCGTAGCCGCTTTATCATACGTTCTTCATGTGTGATTATCATATATATCTTTGCAGGATCGACCAAGTCCCACCTGTTTATCTCATTTATGCCTATATAGTCTCCAGCCTTAATGAGAGGAAGCATTGAGCATCCGACGACCGGAAAAATTCCTTTAGCGGACACGCCTGGAATCAGCATGTAGCCTGTTGGGGTTTCGGTGCTTACCACCTCCGCCAAAGCCTGTTCTCCTGCCGACACGGGAAGATCGGCGTAATATGGGATGGCGTCTTTCAATTGAAAGGGTAATACAGCATTAGGTTGTGGCGGATCGCTTTTAAGCATTGCCCCATCGCCCGTAATGAGCCAATCAGCGTTTATTTGAAATGTCGGATTATCGACAATTTTTTGAATCATGTCAAAGCTCGGAGCACTCTTTTTTACGCCAACAACATCCCTTAGGGACGACTGATTTATACCCATTCCCCTTGCCATAGCTGACACATTCCCATCAAATAAATTGTCAGCAATACATTTAACCCTTTCACTTACAGATGTTTCCATGATAATTTTATTTGTAATTATTCCAAATTGTCGGTTTTCCGATATTTTGTGTTCCGTATTCGGCATACATGTCGGTTTTCCGATATATCTTTGCACTCAGTAACGTATAAATAACAAACAACCGAGTAACAAATTATTTTAATACAGCAAATATATGGAAAAAGTAAAAAAAGCAACAGTGAAAATGAGAGTTTCTGCAATTGAAACACTTTTGGCTATCCCCATAGGGGAGACGGTGATGATCAAATTTAGCGTGATCAAACCCACAACCGTTCGTGGCATGGCTCGTAAGCTAAACCTAAGGGGGTATGATTTTAAGGTGACAGAGGCCAAAAGGCCGGATTACACAGAGGTAAAACGCAACAAGTAAAAGGACATGAAAGCAACGAAAGAACAAGAAATTAAAGCACTGAATGCGTTGTGCGAAATGGATGGCTACTTTGCCGATTACTTCAAAGGCGACATTAAAAAAATGGTTGAGAATATTAAGCATGATTTTCCTATTGAAGTTGGAACGACGTTCAATGAAGGGAAAGCCGTTCTACAAGAAGCTATTGGTGATTTGGTAAGGCAAAGAACCGATGAAATTATTGACTTGGTTGATACATTCCTTTGCGTACACGAAGAAACCGGCAACGAACGGTTGTATGAACGTGCCGTTGAAAAGCTTGGTATGAAAAACGTCATTATCAGAAAACGCGACTTAGGGCTTACTATTACGAGTGCAGAAATTGATTTTTTGCTCAAGAATGTGACCAAATAAATAAACATTATGGAACGCACCATCCTATATCAAATCACCCCCGAAGATTTAAGGTCATTCATCCTTGACGAGATCGCAAAGAATGATCTTGAGGCTTCAAAAAGGGAACTCCTCAAAAGGTATGAAAATACGCTTATTGGGGTTAATGAAGTAGCGGTCATACACAATGTGAGTAGGGCTACCGTCAGGAACTACATTGATGATGGATTGATATATCCAGAGGCAAGAACCGTCAAAAACGGGAAATATAAATTAAGGTTAAGCTACGTGCTTACGCTTGACTTTGAGGAACTCAAAAAACAACTAAAGTTAAAGAAATTGGCATGAAAACGAAGCATCTCATATTAGCTATATACGTCATAGCGTGCTTTCTGGCTCTCTTCTTTGAGCCTGTATGCTTATTGACCAACATTATCACATTTTCGCTGTGGTACGTGTTCTGGATAGCAAACGCGGTCATCGCTATAACGGCGATAAGCAAACAGTTTGAGATTAAAAATCAGAGTGATTTAACAGAGTAAATAACAAAGGGGGCAAATAAGCCGGCAACGCTCACAACAAGTCCGGTTTAATGCCCCCGATAAAACAGTAAGACAAAGGTATGAACAAAGATTTAAAAAACAAAGAATTTAACCCGGAAACATTCCGGGATGTTGAGCCGGCACAAGAAATGATAGGCAGCATCCATCACAGCCTGTACCAACAGGCGAAATCCATCAAAGAAAGTATTTACAGGGTATCCGGCGATATTCTGGAAGAGGTAGAGAATATTTCCTACGAGGCGGAATATGCGCCATTCGTAATAGACAGCATCTACGACTATTTGGTAAACATGAGTGTGATACGAAAAGATTTTGATGGAGATGACTTTGATTAAGACTTGTGGAATGAAATAACAGGAGCTGTGTGGAGTAGGTGTCTTTTGGCAAAACATTTGATTAGCCTGAATAGGCATAACGGAAACATTAGAAACCTCAAAGGGAATATTGAAAAAACAAACAAACGTATTTTAATCTAATAAACCATGAGTATACAAATAGACGACAAAGTAATTGAAGCGTTAAAAGACGTAACGGAATCAGGGACACTATCGGATGCGATAAAAGAATTGTCGGATAACAGAGAAACAGTGGTGAGCCTACTGTATTGCGCCGAAACAATTCTTGACGCCGCTAAACGAAACGTGGAATATATAAATAAAGAGTTAAATAATACTAAAAGCCTAAATATTATTGAACTTGGTGCAGGATTAGTGGATGATGAATTATATCAAATCGGAACGCTGTTAAATGTCATACAAAACAGCCTGAAAAATTTTAATTACATTCCTCTTTTAAAGTTAAATCTCCATCTAAATAAGTGCAAAAATGGGAACAAATAATACTGCAATAAATGAAATAGATCAGCACAACTTAAAAGAGTTGAGCAACTTTCTGAATAATTTCCCCATTACGGAAAAAGATGAACGGATTGATGATTTAAACGAAACTGCGCATCGTCTTGCCTTATGTTTGGATGGTGAAAACGGGGATGATATAAAATGGGGTTTAATTTATCTAATGGAGCTTAGGGATTTTATCAATAAATTAAAATTTTAATCACAATGGAAACAACAAATTTAAAACACGATACAGACGCGATCATTGAGGATTTATTATTTCAAACCGGCGGTAAAGAGCTATTGAACGATCTCCGAGAATTACACGTCTCGTATCTTGAGCAATGTTTGTCGGCCGCGTTAAGGGATTCTGGAAGAGATGATGTATTGTGCCACGAAAACGCATTAGATCACTCCTATAAACTTGGGTTGGTTATACGGATGTTTGAAAAACTTCAAGAGAACGAACAAAAAAAGTAAACAAGCATCATGAAAACATTTGATACGACAAACATAACACGGATAATCCAGGCGTTATTCAATATGCGCCAAGCGGAGGTTATATTCAACGAAGAGATCGACATACTTATAGATGATACAGGTTCCGATTACTCGGAAGAGATTAAAGAATTTGAAGAGTGTATATGGAAATGTAATGAGATACTGACAGACATGATTGGAAGTAGGATAATGATTCATATACAAGAAGCTATTCCCGGAAATTACGACGATGATACCGTTAAGAGCGATGCTGTAAACACCGATGGACGGCAGACGGTATATGAAAATGGTGATATTGAAAAAAGTTTTAATAAATAGTATATGGAAAAATTAGTTCAATTTAACGAGAACGACAAGCCGGTAACAAATAGCCTGCTTGTAGCAGAAAAGTTTGGGAAAGAACATAAGGACGTAATGCGTTCTATTAGAGACTTGCTGACATCCGCGCAAAATTGCGCCGATCTTTTTGTTTTATCTGAATATCAGGATGCTTACGGAAGGATGCAGCCCATGTATATCATGAACCGTGATGGGTTTACCCTTCTGGCGATGGGATTCACCGGAAAGGACGCCCTGAAATTCAAGATGGATTTTATCAATGCGTTCAACGAGATGGAAACGTTACTCAACTCTGATTCGTATATCCTATTGCGCGGTATGAAGATATTGGATAAAAGGGTAAAAGAGGAGCAGCAAAAGTGTATCGAGCTTGAATCCGAGCTTGGTCGGAAAGAAGAGATCATTGAGATCAAAGATAAACAGATAACAGAACTCACGCCTGACGCTGAATACGCGAAACAGGTGTTATCGAGTAAAAGCACGCTCACGACAACACAAATAGCGAAACAGTACGGAATGGCCGCCAAAACGCTAAATAAGAAGCTCCACGAATTGGGCGTACAATACAAACAGAGCCGGCAATGGATCCTGTATGAAAAATATCAGAATAAGGACTACACGAGAGTGAATACGTATTCAACAACGATCAATGGCGAAACAAAAACGCACTATTCAACAGTGTGGACTGAAAAGGGACGTCGGTTTATCATCGAGATATTACAAAAGAAGTTACAATCATAAAAATTTAAAGAACATGAAAAAGAAGTTACCGTACACTATTGAAGTCGAAAATGGATCGAGGTTTAGCGTGCAGCTTGTTTCACCAAGCGTGTATGTAGGAAGATCAAAAAAGGATGTTCCGGACGAGGTAGTATTCCTTGTTGAGGACATTGACCCAAAAAAGGACTTAACAAAAGATGGGGATTTGATCATACAAGTAAGCCTGGAAGAGGCAAGGGGGCTTGCAGAAGAGTTGCTGAAAATCACCAATGCGGATAAGTAAACATCCGGACGCATGGCAAAAACGAAGCAAATAAAAGGATTCTATTCGGACTTTTCCGACTTTTTCATGTGCGTATTGCAGCTCAATGACTTTCAATGTGCGCGGTGCAATAGGACTGTCTCTGACAAATTAGGCATAACCCCTTGTTTAAAGGGCAAGGGGCTGCCTAAAGACGATAGTGACAGTTTCATATGCCTGTGCGAAGATTGTGCGGCATATGAAAGGAAAAACAGGGTAGATGGCTTAATTGAAGAGGAAATGTATTGCGCCGGATTTTTGTCGGATGAGATAAGAAATATATTAAAATAAAAACAAACAAACAATGGAAACAACAGAACATGTGATATTGAAATTAATTAGCGAGGGTTACCTTATTGAGTTTCTACGGGAAGACGACCGGACGATACTCATATCGTTTGGTGAGGACTGTGATCCTGACAACATAAAGGCTATCCAAATAGGGAAGGATAGCGTTTCCCGCCTTATACAATTCTTGAGTGTAGAGGCCGATAGGATGAGATGAATGTATTAAAATTTGAACGGTATAGGGTATGACATATATAGATCTAATTAATCAATTTTGGGCATTGAATAAGGAGTATTCATTCACCCCTAACGAAACGATTCTGTATTTTGCGTTGCTGGATACCTGCAACTCGTTGGGATGGAAGAATCCGTTTAATCAATCAAATAGACATTTATGTTCAAAATGCAATTTCTCTGAAAATACATTTTCACGAGCAAGGAATGTCTTAACACAAAAAGGGCTGATAGATTTTAAGTCGGAAGTAGGCAGGCGAAGAAATACGGTTTATAAAATTAAATACCTCAAAATTTGCGGTATTTCTGGGGGTATTTCTGGGGGTATTTCTGGGGGTATTTCTGGGGGTATTTCTGGGGGTATTTCTGGGGGTATTTCTGGGGGTATTCAAACAGCTGTAAATCAACATGATAATAATATTATTTCTTCGGAGGAGATACCTATTTCTTCGGAGGAGATAGGCTCAACTGCATCACTTTTTGATGCAGTTGAAGAAGAAATTAGCTCAACTGTATCAAATTTTGATACGGTTGTTGATACGGTTGGTGAAGAAATTGAAGAAATTGAAGAAATTTCCGAGTATGTTAGTAATATAAATAATAATATAAATAATAATATATATATAATACAAGAAAAAAAGAAAACTAAAGCAAAAGAACAAAGTTTTTTTTCTCCCGTAGAAGACGAATTTGAAAAATTTAGAAAGGCGTATCCGGGCACGAAGCGCGGGCACGCCACTGAATTTGGTAATTTCAAGAAAAAGCACGCCGACTACAAAACGGCCGTATCACTTCTTTTGCCGGCGATAAACAATCTTATCGAATGGCGTAATGGGAGAATTGCGGCAAGGCAGTTCGCTCCAGAATACAAAAATCTGCAAACCTGGATAAACCAGAGATGCTGGGAAGAGGAGCTTCCGTCCGGAGAATCGGGAAACAGCCGTAAATCTGGAAATACTGATCTAAGAAAGCTTTTAGAAGAAAAATTGTCGAACAATCAAAATTCAGCAAATGAGTAAAGCCGTTAACACAGAGGCGAAAAAGGGAGAGATAACAAACGCCGTGATGAGGTTAAGCGAGGCTTTCCCGTACAACAGGCAGAGTTTCTATACCCTGCTTGCAGAGCGCATAGACGCCGGCAAATTCACGAAAGAACAGCTCGAAAGGGCTGTGGATCACGTCATAGACACGTGCAGTCAATTAACAATAGCATCCGTAATCAATGCAGCAAATGAAGAAAAAAAGTCAGGATATAATTTCTACCGATCTGACAGGGAGAATCCCACCAAGCAGTAAAACGGCTGAATGCGCCGTTGTGGGTGCGTTGCTAACAGACAGCTCCGGCATGGCGGACGTATCGGGAATATTATCCCAAGACGCCTTCTACGATGAAGCCTTAGGAAAGATCTACGGGGTGATTCGCGGTTTGTATGAGCAAAACAGGAAAATCGACCTTGTTTCCGTCATGCAGGGGCTACAATCTATCGGGCAGCTTGAAGAGGTTGGCGGCGCTTTTGCGCTATCTGAATTGAGCAGGCGTGTATCGTCATCGGCCAATATAGCCGTGCACGCCATGTATATCCATCAGTCGTGGGTGGCGAGGCGTTTAATCGAGACGTGTTTAAAAATCGAATCAAAAGCGTATGACGAAACGCAGGATGTGTCGGAAACTATCGGAGAGGCTCTAAAGCAGATCGAGGCTATTAGCGGAAGCATGGACTACAATACGCCGACCATACATGTTGGCGAGGCAAGCCGGAAGGCTATTGAGCTATACGATAACCGGAAGAAGCTGGCGGCGTCAGGAATAAAAACCGGAATAGATACGGGGCTGTATGATCTGAATAGCATCACGAACGGTGGATGGAGAGCGGGGCAGCTGATTATAGTCGCTGCGCGCCCTGCAATGGGAAAGACGTCCATTGCCATGCACTTTGCCCGTAGTGCTGCCCTATCCGGTATTCCTGTCCTCGTATTTTCACTTGAGATGAGCGCACAAAGTATAACGAATAAGTTTATTTTCTCGGAATGCGATATAGATTCACACCGTTTTTCAGTCGGGAAACTGACGGACGAAGAGGAGAAAAAACTATACAACGCGTCTAATGCCTTATACAGCCTTCCTGTGACCATATCTGATTGCGCTGGTATCTCTATCCACAAAATAAGAGATATCGCCAGAAACGGAAAAAGAATGGGCAAATATGGCATGATTGTGATTGATTATCTCCAGCTGATAGATATGCGTAATCAAAACAGGTCGTACAACCGTGAACAGGAAGTGTCGCAGGTAAGCCGGTCGGCCAAGATCATAGCAAAGGAGTTGGAAATACCGGTTATCCTGCTATCCCAGCTATCCCGCGAGGTCGAAAAGCGAGGGTCAAAGATTCCGCTATTGTCCGATCTTAGGGAATCAGGCGCTATCGAACAAGATGCCGACATGGTGATCTTCATTCACCGTCCGGAATATTACAACGAAACGAACGCCGTAAAAGGCGAGGGTATTTTGAGGGTGGCAAAGAACAGAGAGGGTGAGACGGGAGATATTGTATTTAGATACAATTACAACCTGACAAGGATTGCGGATAAATACGGGGATTCTAATCCGTTTTGATGATGATAAATAAAAAGACAAACAATCGTAAAACATAAATAAGAATTGAATAGATGAAACAAACGTGCATTACTATACGCATAAACGGACGAATGAAAATGTTATTAACGGAACTATCCCAAAAAACAGGATTTGGCGTGTCTGTTATTATTCGCGGCATACTGTATAAGGAAATCGAATCCCTGTTGGATGAATCCGGTAATTGGAAAATGGATGAGAAAAAGAAAGACGAGGGGTAAGCCGAATAAGACGGTATTGGCGTCAATAGGTAGACTGTATGACAAACTGCGGGAACAGTGTAGAGATCATATCCCCGCACATTACATGTCGCTGTTCGATGACATATTCCATGACACTATTCTATTCGTAATACACAATAACGCATCAGTTAATAAAACGACTGATGCGTTATTGATAAAACATTTCAACTATCGTTTCAGGATGATAGCCTTTCAAACGATCAAAGATATACAACAACTAAAAGAAAATAGATATGCCGACAATAAACAAGATAAGGAGACAACAGAGGAATAAGGGGAATCAATACGACAAAGAGCGTAGAAAGATATACAACTCCGAAAGATGGAGAACGATCAGGCGGATAAAGTTTGCAGAGAACCCGCTATGTGAGTTGTGCGAGAAAAAAGGATTGACCGTTCCGGCAGAGGATATACACCATATCACAAGCTTTATGAGTACAGACAACCCAGAAGCGAGATACCACCTTGCCTACGACTTTGGCAACCTATTGAGCTTGTGCAAGGTTTGCCACAGCTTAATGCATGCCGCTCAAAAAAAATAGAGACGCCTTTCGTCGTATTAAATGTATATTGAAACAGTATGGTGGATATGTCAAAAGCTAAAGGGGGATATGGGTATAAATTTTATTTGATTGGTGTTCCAAAACCTCAACAAACTCTCCTTCACACGCACGGCAATTTTTCAAATCCCAGAAATTTCCACTACTGACAAATTTCGTCGTACACATTTTTGGTTATAGGTAAAAGTAAATGGTTTATGGCAAAAGATTCTACAATATACTCATCACAGGTAATGGAGATAGCGGATTATATGTTTTCGCACCCCAACGTGGCTTTGTCGTCCATCGCTTCCGACTTTTCAAAAAAATATAACAGGACGACAAGAACGGTTTGGCGATACATTAAGTATGCAAAGGAACACAACGTCTCTCGCATAAAAAAACGGGAAAGGGCGAAGGATAAGGTTTTGGTGGATATAGCTAAAGAGGAAACGAAAAAAAATATACTCAACAGGGAAGAGGTTCTTGAAATACTATCAGGGATAGTTAGGGGGCGTGCAAGGCTGATTCATGAAACGGGCGATGTGGTGATTCCCACCGAATCGGAGCGGATAAAAGCAGCTCAACAGCTTTCAAAAATGTTGGGATTTGGATCGGTGATTGATGATGTGAACTTATAATACAAAGCACTATGGTAAAATTTATTATACCGAAAGGGTTGTCCGACGAAACGGAAAAGTTTATGAACGACGTTATCAGCGAATTGAACGAACGTGGCGTAATAGAGGATATAGATTTGGGGGCTATGCGCATGCTTGCTACTTCATACGAAATGTATAAGCGGGCTACTGAACTTTTATTAAGAGACGGTCCGGTTGTGGTGGTCAACTTCGCTCGCGTTGTCAATCCTGCACAAGCGTCCGCAACGAAGAACTACGCACAGGTAATAAAGATAATGACAGAGTACGGACTAACCATTAAAAGCAGGGCGCACATTAGCTCCATGAACGTTGAAAAATCGGATACGCCACTTGATAATTATTTCAAAAATAGATCCATCGAGGCGAGGTGAAAGACTATTATCTATACGCGCAAAATGTTCTTTCCGGTAAAATCGTTGCAGGGAAATACATCAAACTTGCAGCCGATAGATTTTTTTCTTTGATCGAAAACGAAGCGTACTTGTTTGATGAAAGCAAGGTTGATAAGGTGATAGAATTTATCTCACTATTTAAGCATTATACCGGCAGGCATGTAGGTAAGCAATTTTTATTAGAGGCTTGGCAGGCGTTTATCATTGCAAACATATACGGATTTTATATAAAGGGGACCGGAGAGAGGTTGATCCAATCCGTATACCTTGAGATGGCAAGGAAGCAGGGCAAGTCGGCGCTCGCATCTGTCCTATGCCTTAACCAATTGATTAATGATAATGAGGCAAACGCAGAGGTTTATATGGCGGCCAACGCAAAAGATCAGGCTAAAATCAGCTTTGATATGTGTTCCAAGTTCGTCAGGGGTTTGGACGCTAAACGGAAATATCTTGAGCCTTTTCGCGATCGTATTAATTTTGATAAGACATTGAGTTTTTTGAGGGTGTTGGCAGCCGACGATAGCAAGCTTGACGGGTTAAATGCCTCTACCTATTTGCTTGACGAATACCACGCCGCTAAAACAACAAAAATAAAAGACGTGCTTCAATCGTCGCAGGGTATGCGGGATAATCCGCTCGGAATTATCATCACAACAGCCGGGTTTGATAAGCTTTCGCCTTGCTACCAATACCGGACGATGTGCACGGAGGTTTTAAGCGGGTTAAAAGAGGACAATACGCTGTTTGCTGCAATCTATTCCCTTGACGAGGGAGACGATTGGAAAGATGAGAGTGTTTGGATAAAGAGTAATCCGAACTTAAATGTTACGGTAAGGCCATCATATATAAGAAAATATGTTCAAAAGGCGGTCAATTCCCCCAGCGAAGAGGTTGGGATAAAAACAAAAAACCTAAATATTTGGTGTGATTCCGAAACGGTTTGGATCCCGGAGCACTACATACTTGAATCATCCAAAAGCGTGAACGAGGATGACTTTAAAGGAAGGGATTGTTATATAGGTATCGACCTGTCGAGCACGAGCGACCTAACAGCCGTTTCCGCTTTATTCCCTGACGCGAAAACGGAAACGATGTACTTTAAGACATGGTACTATCTTCCGCAGGCGGCGCTACATGAAAAGCGGTTTAAAGAGTTGTACGGCGAATGGCGGAGGCAGGGATTAATTACCATAACTCCCGGAAACGTAACGGACTACGACTACATATTGAAAGACTTAAAAGCGTTGGGTAAAAAGGTAGTTGTTATGATTGTCGGGTATGATCAATGGAACGCGACACAGTTTATTGTCGATGTGCAGGACGAAGGGTTTACCGCCGAACCGTTCTCACAAACAATCGGCAATTTCAACCGTCCTACAAAAGAGTTTGAACGCCTAATGCTTTCAGGAAAGGCTGTCATCGACAACAACATTATTAACCGGCACTGCTTTCGTAACGTAACACTAAAGACTGACTATATGGGAAACGCCAAACCGACAAAGCAACACGAGGAAAAAAAGATAGATGGCGTAATATCCATGCTTACCGCTTTAGGCATATACTTAGTTTCCCCACGTTACAGTTCAGAGCTTTGAAAAATGTAATACACTTTTTTGGTTATATATAAAAAGGCAATTCTTATGAAGATACCGTTTACAAAAAAAGAAATATTTGTCAGGGATCAGGACGTGGCGACGACTTATCAGAACATAGGATGGGTAATGTCCGACCCCGTTCTTATGGCGCAAAGCAGGTCTAAACCAATGCTACTTTCTACCGTCTATCGTTGCGTCGATTTAATTTCAGACAGCGTTGCCGTTCTTCCGATGGAAACATACGAGCTGGACAAGGACGGGTTTAAAACCCCCTACAAATCGCATCCGGCGTATGATCTTCTCGATCTTGAGCCGAACGAAAACATGACGCGGTTCACGTTCTTCAAAACAATAATGACGTCTGTCCTGTTGAGGGGTAACGGATATGCATATATTGAGCGGGACGCACAACAGAAGCCCGTTCAGCTTATCTATATTCCATCCGAACAGGTGTCGGTAGTGTGGATAATAGACCGAGACAACATAAGGAGAAAGCGTTATATGGTCAGCAGCATGGATTACAAGTTTACCCAACTCGTTGAGCCGCGCGATATGATCCATATTTTGAATTTCAGCTATGACGGGATTATAGGTGTCTCTACCTTAACCCACGCCCGACAGACGTTAGGTATCGCGACAGACAGCGAGGCGCACGCATCCGGATTCTTTAAAGGCGGAGCAAGCGCCGGTGGTATCCTCACGGTAGAAAGGCAATTAAACAAAGAGCAAAAAGGACAAATCTATTCCGAATGGGAAGACAGGACAAATCCCGTAACCGGTCGCCCAAACGGGATAACGGTATTACAGGGCGGGTTTAAATACCAACCAATCACCATCAGTCCAAAGGATTCACAGCTTCTCGAATCACGACAGTTCAATGTGGTGGATATTTGCCGATTCTTTTCTGTTTCGCCCGTGAAAGCTTTCGACCTTTCAAAGTCAAGTTATTCAACTGTCGAAGCCTCGCAATTGGCCTATCTTACAGACACGGCGTCCGCCATCATAACAAAGATTGAATTAGAGATCAACCGAAAGGTTTTCCTGCCATCAGAGCGCGGAAGGGTTAAGGCGGAGTTTAACACGTCTGCAATTCTTAGGGCGGATAAATCCGCACAGGCAACCTATTTGAGGGAGATGTTTAATATAGGCGCTATTACGCCGAACGAGATACGGCGGGAAAACAATCACACGCGATTAGAGGGGGGAGATAATGCTTTTGTTCAGGTAAACGTTCAGCCCCTTGAAAGAGCGGCGACCGGAGTTTATGTTCCGCCCGTAAAAGAAAAAGATTGAAAAATGTAATACACTTTTTTGGTTATATATAAAGGCGATTCTTATGAATAAAAAAGAGGTTAGAAATACGGGATATCAGGTAACGGTCAGCGATGGCGAAGAGAGCCGTAAGGTTGAGGGGTACGCACTACTGTTTGATACGAAATCGGACGGGTTGTCATTTGAAGAGGTGATAGAACGCGGGGCACTCGACGGCGTTCTTGAAAAGTCCGACGTGCTTACACTAATGAATCATGATCCATATCGTGGTGTTCTGGCGAGATGGAAAAAGCAGGCAGGATCATTAAATCTCTCTGTCGATACTAAAGGGTTGAAATACGAATTTGACGCGCCAAAAACTTCATTAGGAGACGAACTACTTGAAAACATCCGGCGCGGTGAGGTCGATTCGTCATCCTTTGCTTTCACGGTAGAAAAGGACATGTGGGAAAAGAAATCAAACGGAACATGGAAGCGGACAATCAATAAGATTGAACGGCTGTACGACGTTTCGCCGGTTTACAATGCTGCATATTCCAAAACATCTGTCTATATGCGTAGCGCAAACGATGATCAAATAGACGCTCAATCGTTGGTCGACGAACAGGAAAGGATGTTGCAGGAAAGCGAAGCGAGAAAAAAAGAGGCTGATATTACGGCATTTTATGACAGTATAGAGAAATCATTTAATAAACTTTAAAAATTAGTTTTATGGCTAAAGAGAAATCAATTACAGAATTAAGGGACGAAAAAAACCAGCTGGTTGCTCGTTCAAAGGAAATCACGACCGCCGCCAAGACAGAAAAGCGGATGTTTAACGACGGGGAGAACGAAGAGTTGTCTACCATTCAAACCCGTATGGCTGACATCAATATTGAAATCGCGGCGCGTGAATCCGAAAACAGCCAACAGGGCACAAAGCACACAGAAAATGGCGGTACATTTTCATTAAGGAGCGCGCTCCTGCAATTGGTTGACGGGGGAAAATTCTCGGAAGAAACGCAAAGGATGAATGATGTTGGAAGACGGGCGATAGCCGCCGCCGGCGTTAATGTGCGGTCAAGTAACGGACTTGTTATTCCGGTCGAAGCGCGTAGCTCGTTTACGGCTACCGGCGAATCTGGTACGGGGAGTGATCTAATTGATACGGAATTTCTTGACATCCTTGCCCCGCTTCGTGACCGGCTGGTATTGGCGCAGGCCGGAGCAACCGTTTTAACCGGATTGCGCGGGAATATCGACATTCCCGATTTTTCAGGGAATACGGCAAATTGGGAAAATGAAAACGCGGCGGCTCAAGATGGCGGCGGGACGTTCTCCCACAAGTCAATGAAGCCAAAAAGATTGACATCGGTAATCATGGTATCCCGTCAGCTGCTGATCCAGGATACGCTTGGAGTTGAGCAGTTTTTACGTTCCGATATGATCTATGCAATTGCCCACAAATTGGAGGCAACCATACTTGGAAATGCAGAACATTCCGAAACGAAGCCAGACGGGTTGTTTACCGGATTTGCGGGTAGCGCAATTGATCTTTCGTGGGATTCAATCGTAGACCTTGAAACGAGTGTCGACCTGGCTAACGCCTTAGCGGACAATTCCGGCTACATTATGCATACGGCATTACGCGGGAAAGCAAAGAAAACGGTAAAGAAAACGAACGGGGCAATCGGGTTTGTTCTCGATCCGGACGGGACCATGAACGGCTACAACGCATTGCGGACAAACGCAATTGCTAATGTCGCCGCCACTACCGGAGAAAATCCAACTCCGGCAAGCTATGGTATTGCATTTGGCAATTGGGCTGATTTGATTATCGGTCAATGGGGTGCTCTTGACCTTATGGTCGATCCGTACACAAAGGCAGACCAAGCGTTTGTTCGCATTGTGATTAATTCCTATTGGGATGCGATCCCGCGCCGCGCTGCTTCATTTGCAAAAGCCATGATGAAATAGTACCGCTATGGCATATATCACCCTTGAACACGCCCGCAAGCACTTGAATTTAGATGAGTGTTTTTGTGAAGATGACGGCTATATTGCCCAACTTATAGAGGTGGCGAGGGCTGTTGTCGAGAAGGCTATATGCCATAAGCTATCTGATTTAGAGGGAGAGGATGGAAACATCCCCTCCCCGCTCTTTCATGCAATACTTTTGATGGTCGGTAATTTCTATTCCAATCGAGAACCTGTTGTGGTAGGTGCGACGCCGGCGGAAATGCCTGTATCATATCAGTATTTGGTTGACCTATATAGAGATTACGCAGGATGAGAGCTGGACTACTTAAAGACACGATAACGATTCAGCGCAAGGTTGAAATTGAAACGGAATACGCCGGAAAGAAAACGGAGTATCAGGACTGTATTACGACACGCGCAGAGGTTGTCCACAATAGCGGAACGAAACGGATAGAGGCGGGGGAAATATTCACATCCTATACGGTGAGGTTTTCTATCTACATACATCACAAGATAACGCCGGACATGGTCATTATCCATGATGGGATAAAGTACCGGATACTCGACGTTAATCCACAAAAAGCGCAACAACGCATAATCATAACAGGGGAGATAATCAATGAGTAAGACGGAAGTAGCAGTCGATACGGCACAAGTTAAAAGGCTTCTTTCAGCATTAGGCGGGAAGGAAACGAAGCAGGCGGCTATCGGAACACTACGCAAATCGGCGAAAATCTTACAGGATGAAACAGAAAGGCAATTCAAGTCAAAGGTAAATATCGACGGCGTCAGGGTTGCGTATAAATCAAAAAGCGGAAAAGAAAAGAAGAAATGGAAGCGTGTCGCAACCGTAAAAATAAACAACAAAGAGTTGTCTGCAAAGGTGCATATCATGTCCGATTACAGGGCGAAATGGTTTGAACTTGGAACAAGAAAGCGAGTAACAAAGGGGCATAAGGTTACAGGCTATTACACACTACGACCGGGCGGAGGAGCAAGAAGATATAAATCACGTACCGGAAAGGGTGGAAATAGGGGAAGAATTAAAGCTTGGCACCTCTTTCAGAAAGCACAACAACTAACCGAACGCCTGATATTCGACAATATGGAAAAGGAAATGAGTAAGCAAATTCAAAGAATAGCGAAAAAAAATGGACGTGCGTGAAATAGGAAAAGCTGTGAAATCCTTGCTTTTTCAAAGCGACGAAGTAAAGAGGCTGATCGGGAATAACCTGTTTCCCTTTCCGGCCATTGAGGGTACGGTTTTCCCATTTGTAACCTACATGATGGAAAGCCTCACGCCGCATTACACGAAAGACAGGGCGAGCTATGAGGACACGATCACTGTTGAATTAATGATATGGAGTGATTCATACGCTCAAAAAATAGAGGTCGCCAACGCCTGTCACAAGGCGTTACAGGGGAAACGCGGAACGATAGAGGGGTTTGATATATCAGGCATCCGAAGGGTTAACGAAGGGGAATCATTTATTGAAGACGCCTACGGGCAATCAATCATGTACGAAATCAATATAGACAATTCTTAAAACAAAAATAGTATGGCAAATGTAGTAAAAGGAAGGGATTTAATGCTGTTCCGCAAGGTTGGGCAAGTGTTAACATCATTAGGTGCGGCAACAAACCACACCTTGAGTATTTCAACTGAAATGCAGGAGATATCAAACAAAGACACCGGGAAGTGGGGGTCGTCACAGCCCGGACGCTATACGTGGACAATGAGCACGGAAAACATGATGATCGAAGCCGATTATGATTCCCTGCTTGAGGCTATGATAGCAGGTACGCTGCTTCATGTTGTGTTTACTATTGCATCAAACGCAAACAGTGACACAGGGAAGCCGGATGGCGGATGGACGCCGGATAGTGGCGGATGGGAAGGCGATGTTTACATCTCGCAAATAGACGCCAATGCGCCTTTTGCCGATTCAGCAACGTATTCGGCGACATTCACAGGGGTGGGTGCACTCACAAAACGTTCAGCGAGCGAATAGTGTTGACGTGAAATTATAAACTAAGGGCGTATTAATCGTTATGTCTTATGCGCCCTTTTATATACAACAAATATGAAAATAGCAGGAAAGGAATATATTTTAAAATACACCCTTCGTTCGCTCATTGTTTACGAAGAACTCACCGGCGCGGCATTTGCTCCCGGACTTTTGAAGAACGAGATCATTCTTTATTATGCGATTATCGTAGCAAACAATCCGCAGTCGGATTTATCGTTTGATCAGTTCTTTGAGGCGATCGACGAGGAAAAACTGCTTCCCGATCTTCGTAAATGGCTCGTTGCGGAAACTAAAAAATTGGATTCCGGCGAAGAGAATGGCGAACAGGGTGAAAAAAAAAAGAATAAGCGCAAAAGAAATGTACGGGAGGCTGGTATTTGAAAGCGGCCTACCTCCCGATTATGTTCTTGACCGTATGCCATTTTACGAAATCAATATCGCACTTGAATATTCATACCTCAAAAACAAAGAAAGATGGGAACAAGCACGAATGATCTGTTACGTTATCGCACAATCAAACAGCACAAAGAGGCTAAAAGCGACCGATATAATGACATTTCATTGGGAGAAAAAAGAAAAAGTCGATACAACAGTTTCGGATGAGGACGCTAAGCGGTTGCGCGAAAAGTTAAAACAGTATGTAAAAGAAAACAGTAAATAGTATGCCGGCAGATTTAATTACAAGATTGCTTTTGCAAAATGATCAGTTTGATAAGACTTTAAAGCAAAGTCAATCACAGATAAAGGCCTTTGAGGCAGGGATGAAAGCTCTTCGCTCTGGGGTGCTACTGCTTGCCGGAGGCCTTGGGGTTGCCGCTGGCGGAGTGAAAGCGTTCGACAAGATGATACATAGCTCACAAACCTCTGGTGATGAGTTTGATAGAGTTATGACACAGGCAAAATCTTCGGTAAATGCGTTTTTTAAATCGCTTGCTATGGGGGATGTTAGTAATTTCCTATCAAACCTGCAAAGGATAATAGATAAAGCTGGGGAATATTACAACATAATGGACGAGCTTGGAACCTCAAGATTGTTTTCAAATAAAACATTGTCCGATCTTGAAACCATAAGGCTTACCGAGCTAAATATAGCGAAAAACAGGAAATTGAGCGCAGAGGAGCGAAACAAGCATTTAGCAAACGCGCGAAAAGCAGAGGAGGATATATTAAAAATTATAAATAAACAAGTAGAAACAACGGCAAATGCCGCCTATGGAACGGTCAATGAGGCGATGAAGGAACAGGGATTTGGCCGTGATTTGACGAGGGAAGAGATTGACTATTTTATGAGCGAGATTAACCGTCCTGATTACACAGCCGCAGCCAAAGATTATTCATCTAAGGAAAACGCTATTTATCGCAGGGAAAAATTACGCAGGGGCGGCGAAACTGTTTTGTACGATAAAGATGCGGAGATCGCATTTAATAAATTTAAAGAATCCGCAGAAGGAGCTTTTGCCGAAATGGCGTTTTATTTTACGCAAATGCCTGACGACGTAAAGAGCCAACTTTCAGAAGCCGCCAAGCTTTTTGTAGAAAAAAATCAATTCATACAGAGGGCAAGCACACAACAATACGAGCTTAACGCGGCGGATGCAAGAATTAACGGAGCCTTTGATAATGACAAAGAAATAGTCTTGACCGAAGATCAAAAGATTAAACTTGACAATCAAGGGTTATCGAACGATGTAAAGAGAGCGATAGAAGAAAAAATCAAAGACGATCCCATACAAGTATCTGCTCCGATAGAGGTATCGCCTTACGTTTTAAGCGGAACAACAGAGGAGGATGGCGAAGCGTGGGATATTTCCGGCAGTATCGCGGCAACGCAGGAGAAGATACACGATGTAACGATGAAATATAACTACGCCACAACGGACGAAATGCGGGCGATATACGCGAAACAAAAGGCTGATCTTGAGGCGCATTTGAATGAAATGACGAATACGAACGAAGCGCTATTAGATATTTCACAAATGGCAAGCGGATTATTGCAATCCGCCATGTCGGAAGCGTTTGAATCAATCGGAGAAATGGCGGCCTCAAGCGATGCCGGAGACGCGTTTAAAAACATGCTTATCGGATTGATGGATTTGCTGAGACAGTTCGGCGCGTCGATTATTGCGGCTGGAATGGCGAAGATTGCATTTGATAAACTACTCTCAAATCCACCTCTCGCAATAGCCGCCGGAGCCGCACTTATCGCGGCGACATCTATTGCTAAATCAAAGTTACAAAAGGCAACTTCTATGGCGTCCGGAGGCATAGTTTACGGTGAAACGTTTGCAAGGGTTGGAGAGTATCCGGGCGCGGCAAGTAACCCAGAGGTTGTTGCTCCGCTCAATAAATTACGTGAGCTGATACGGCCTAAGGATGACGGCGGGTTTTCCGGTAATGTTGTATTCAGGATAGAGGGGCGTGAATTGGTAGGCGTCCTGAATAATTATAACACAAGGCAAAACAGAATAGGATGAATGTAAAGTACTTCTATGAATTTAGGGGATTGGATGAAGTCCTCAATAGGGTTGAAATCTTGACAAATGCCGCCGTTTCGCCCGTTTCTATAACGCCGGATGAAGCACCGTTTATACTCGATTATCCCGAACAAAAAAAACTTACTACTATACAAGGATCGGGCGCGTCAATACGCATAAAAAGTCAATCCGTATTTCAGTTTACCGATCTACATACAGATGACATGCAGGGGTGCATGGTCAAGTTTTACCGCGCCGGCAACCTCTATTGGTCGGGATGGCTGGATAGCGAGCTGTACTGCGAAACGCTGTCCGATTACCCGCCTTATCCGGTCGAGTTTTCGGCGGCCGATTTTAATGTTATGGAACGCATCAAATTCAGGAATGAAGATAACAGCGCATATGCCGACATTGCCACGCTGTTAACTCAACTCAAAAGATGCTTTGATAAGCTGGGTTTGCCTTTCGGCAGGCTGTATATAGGCTGCTCCACAATAGCAAACGGCGTTTCATTATCTTCATCCGAAACCATATTGCATAAACTATACGTACAGTCTTCTAATTTTTATGATGAAGACAACGAGCCGATGACGTGCAGAGAGGTTATAGAAAGCATCTTACAACCGTTCGGGCTTATGATGGTTCAAAGGGGTGCGAACGTCTATATCTATGATTACAACACAGTGAAGGCATCAACAGCTATGAAGTGCTACAATTTTAGTAGCCTGTCCTATATTGGTGATACTGCTGTAAATTTCAATTCCGGAGAGGTTCTCCAGAGAGGCACAGCCTCAACAGAAGGTGGATATGGGTTTGAGGAAATGATCAATAATGCCAAAATCACAAGTTCACTATATGCGGAAAATCCGATATACGACAAGCCCGTCAACATTGATAGCATGTCCGAAAGCATTTCCATAGCGGGAGATAGTGCGTATAAATTTGAATTGTTTGGAAAAGACAAGAACATAGAGGGTCTATATAGCGCGTCAAAATTCGCAATCTATACGAACAATGACAGCAACGGGACGCTGATAGGTGCAGTATTACCGTACACCGCGACTGGGACCACGTCATTCTATCGTATTGATGCAAAAAAATACGTCGCCGGAACGGAAAAACGATACTATATTAACGTTAAAATGAGCGTGTATGTAAATATGCGCGATAATCCGTTCGATACCGAAAATGACGCAGACTATTCACAACCGCCATACAAGGGCGCAAAGACACTGGAGATGGATTGCAATTTGTATACAGTTGACGAAAACGGGAGCTTAATTCGTTCGTTTACGAATAGCGATGTTTTCAATCAGCCAAGATGGGTTGACTATATAGATAAAGATGCAAGGCTCGTGTTGTATTTCTGCAATCAGGAGGTAGGCGAAATACCATTGATGATTAACCGGTGGGCGATCAATTCAAATGTATTAAGTTATAATGAAATGAGGGGTGGGCGCTGGCCGTTGTCGCGCATCCCAGACAAAGACTTGAATATAGGCGTAAACGTGCCGCTCCCAACTGACGGGTCGGTATATGGCTATCTAATATTTGAGATAACAAACGCATCTATTTTGGGTTCTATTAAGAGTGGCGATTACGGATCAACTGCCGCGCCCGTAAAAAACATCCTGATAAACGATATTTCCATATCCGTAATGGACGCCGACGGGAATAAAGTGCCTACCGATGACTACGAATTTAGGAGTTATGTAAATAAAAAAGTAGCGGCAGATTATGAAGAGGTCAAGTTGAAAGTAATTTCAGCTAACACTGATCAGCTTCCGATCGGAAAAGCGAACATTTATAGGCGCGAAGATAATGCGTATAAATTACAGATTTCTTTTACGAGAGCTGGTCAAACCGATATCCTTGAGCGTCTTCTAATGTGTACTATTCACTCAAACTACACGGCGAAAAACGAAAAGTTTGCAGTAGACATAAACATGGCCGACAACCCCATTATGTCTTACATCGGATATTCTCCTGTTTTGTCTGACAAATATTTGGTTATAGGGTGTAGTCTGGACTTTCACAACGCAAAGACAACAATAAACGCCGTCAGTTTTTCAGCAGACGCGGCGCGATTAAGTGATATACCGTATGATTGATGTTGTAAATAAAACGATTAGGATAGCCGCATTGCCGCGCACGGGGCGACAATCGGATATTGTTTCTTCCGGAGGGGGCGAGGGTTCGTCATCCGGCGGGGGCGGTTCGGCCTTACAACATTGGCGGTTAGTCGTTCAGGATGCTGGCGGTGACATGCTGGAAAGTCCGTACATCGAATCCGATTACACGGCAGTCAGCAAAGGGGATATTATCGCCTATATATCCGGCGATTGGGATCTAACAGAGCCGTTGGCTGGGTATGATGCGGTAGGCATGGCACGCTTTAACGAAGAGCAGTTTAACGTTGTCTCCGGCTTAGTCTCATTGAAAGACGGTATTGGCGGCGAGGGAAGCGGGATTACTGATGTCGAGCGAGCAAATTGGAATGCTGCGTTTGCCAACTCCCATACTCACAACAATAAGAGCGTGCTGGACGACGTTACTTCTGCGCTGATCGACAATTGGAACGCCGCTTATGCCAGCTCACACACTCATTCAAACAAGAGCGTACTTGACGGCATCACGGCCACGCTTGTGACGAATTGGAATACTGCCTACACCAACAACCATACGCACGACAATAAAGCATGTTTGGACGTGATTGACCAAAACCTGAATAAAACGGCAAACGTCAATTTTAACAACGTGCTGGCTGCTGGTGATGTTGTTGCTTACAGCACAGGCGCATGGAACTTGACGTCTCCGATCGCAGGCTACGATGCTGTCGGCATGGCGCGGTTTAATTCGGAACAATTTAACGTCAGCAATGGGCTGGTATCGCTCAAAGACGGTGCAATAGGCGGAGGTATCGGCAGCTTCGTCATTACCGGTTCGGGTAATGCGGTTACGACCGGTACATATGCTGGCAATGTACTTACGCTCACAAAAGGTTTAACGTTTGCGCTCCAGGCGGATTTGACATCCCATACAGGTAATACAACTGTACATATTACCGCTACCGAACGTACCTATTGGACTACGGCATACAATAACAACCATACGCATAGCAATAAGTCTGTACTTGACGGTATCACATCCACGCTTGTGACGAATTGGAATACTGCCTACACCAACAACCATACGCATAGCAACAAGGCGTACTTGGATGTCATTAACCAGAATCTAAGTAAGACATCGGATGTTAATTTCAAGAGCGTTACGGCTTCAAGCGACGTCATTGCATGCGCCTCAGGGACGTGGGATATCACCGCTCCGGTAGCTGGCGCAAGTACACTCGGTATGATCAAAGTGGGAAGCGGTCTAACGATCTCGAATGGCGTGCTAAACGCGGCTGGCTTCACCGGGGGGACTATTACGAGTGGGATAGTTTACAACAGTCAGGATAAGGCCTTTTCTGGGTCGGGCGTCGAGGGCGGATGGTCTATTCAGCCGACATGGGGCAGCTTGGTATTCACCGTTGGCGGAACGACAGATGTACACCATGTATTTAAGCGCGGTACAACAACGATGGTTCAAATAGGAATGAGCTACTGTTATTCAATAGTATCATGGTCGACAACCTCTGACATACGTTTGAAAAACAGAGAAGAAGATTTGACGGCTGTGTTGGAAAAGATAAAGAATTTGGACGTGTTCTACTATACACGAAAAGATTTGGACGAAAGTCCAACGTTTATCGGCTCATCCGCTCAACAGTTACAAACGCTATTCCCTGAATTTGTTCAATATGACGAGTATAGTGATAGATACGGGATAAGCTATAATCAGGCAGGATACAGTATCGCCGTTGCAGGCTTGAAAGAGGTTGCTATATGGATGGACGATAAGGACGTAAAAATAGCATCACTTGAAGCGCGTATCACAGAGTTAGAAACCAGACTAAATATAGCATCATAATGGCACAGCTACCAAAAACAAATTTAAGTATAATGATGGTCAGGAACGCGCTTGACTATCCGTCGTTATCGTTGGGCGCATTATGTAGTTGTAATAAAATCAATAAGTGGGCGAAGTACAAACCTGTCCGAAACAATTTCACCAGCGAGCGTCCGTCAAATTGGTGGAAGGCGACAGGCGGGCGATGCGGGTTGGATATTCCATCGTACACCACAATCGAAGCGATGATGACGGCGGTCAAAAACGGTATTGATTACACCTATCAGCAACCCAGAGGCGGAACATCAGAGCCATACCGGTTAGGTGATTTTGCCGGCTACGATCCGTTAGCAATGCCGCCCGTCGAAGCATTTGCAATGGGTGGTACATACTATAAGACAAGTGATACCATACAGATCGGGTGTATGGCGACAGACCCAGCACCCGACGGGTGGTTGTCGAAGTCAGACATCTATGTGGGTTGGTCTACGATCTATTTCGGCGCGGCCATTCGCACCAAAGGGGCTTCTACGGCAAACTATATAACAGGAGCAACACAGCTGGATGATTCGGGTATATTAGATTATCCGACGTCCGGGCTGTCGGTAGGAGTATGTGAAGTGTATCGCTTTGTGTGTCAAAATGCAAAGCCATCTATTTCGACGCCGGGGATTGCCAATACATTCATCCCCATTCCGGGTTCATACTCCGAGTTTAATCTTGAGGCCGCAGGCGTAACAGTGACGGTAAATGCCGATTATAACAACAGTCGTATTACAGGAAACATCTATGTATACAACAGGCTTACGTCGTCGGTTACGGTGTCGCAGATACAACTTACGTTCCGATACGCAACGTCTAACGCGAACGATCCGCTTTTGTCCGGAGAAAGACGGGTTGACATAAGTAACATAACCTGTTCGGCTGGGGGCGACGCAACTGCCACCATCCCGACGCAAACAAGCATATTACCCGACTATCCAACGCAGGGCGGATATGTTATGATCGCATGTTACATTACAGGTCAGGGATACTACACGGGGTCTACCCCATTAATGTCTTCAACATAACCAAAAAATAAAAATAGAATGAAAACAACGTACAAAGACATTGAGGCGAGATATCATATAGCAGCCGCTATTCTTCTCGAACATAATGATAAGGAGTTGCTAAAAGCAACGAAAGTGAAACTGATGAATTTGCGCATCGGCTTAGGAAGGCATCTTAAACAGTTCCGTGAAGATGTTCAGGAAGCAGCTAAGGGGCTTGCGGCCGATGACGACATTAATGCTTTCGTCAAAGAAAAATACGACGAAGAGGCTGATGTGATAGATGTTTGTTTTACCGATGAGGAATATGCAGATATCATTGACGTCAATTCGTCTAATGATGCCGGTTTTCCAAACGGCGCACGGCTGACTGCGTCTCAACTACTTGAGGCATTTTATGAATTATTTGTCGAATCTTCCAACACCGACCAAGCGCAATGAACGGATGTAGCAGCAATGTAAAAACAGTAGAGGGCACGCAGCTGAAACTAAATGTATCGCTGTGCCTGCCAGGAAATTTGACGATGGACGACGTCGGATTCGCTTGCTTTTTCTATATCTACTCAAACAAAACAAAGCGGTTTGAGAAGGAGAAGATGAGCAGGGTTGACGAAAACAACTATACCGTCCTACTCGACACGAAAGGAATGGGAAGCGGCACGGTTATGTATCAGATAGCGGTTATCCTGCCGGACGGGAGAGTAGAGGTTATTAAGGGTTCAACGGGCGAACAGATCAGTCATGGATTGTAACAGTACATATGTCGGCATGGGCTGCATCAGGGTTGCCATCGAGCGTAGGGAGGCTGTGTCGGCGATAGTGTCGCGCGTCTGTACGGTCGATGACGTGAGTGCATTCATCCGGTTTGATCCTGGAAGTTTGTATTGGCATAACAGCGAGGTGGGTGTGACTAAATACACAAAACTGATCACCAACCGCAGCTGGGAATTAGAAGAATTAGTTATTGAAGAACTTTTATAAACAAATAAAACATACAACTATGGCAGTAATAATAGGGTTGTTTGAGATCGCGCCGACATCAGGAACAGCGGGAGAAAACAATATCGGTCATAAATTAAGAGAGGCCAACACCGGTCGAAATCAGCACCAGAAGCTGATTCGCGCAACGATAACGAATCCCGAAGCGAATGAAGATGCGATCGAGATACTGAAAGTGGAAGCCAAGCCCCCGTTTCTCACGTTAGACACAGAGGTGGCGGATGTCGTGCATAACGCGATAGAAAAAAACATCGCAGGCGTGTCCAATGCGGAGAAATTCCGCATATCCACAACGGATACGGGTAAAAACTTGTCGCTAAAGGCGAATACGGGGTATACCGTAAGCGGGTTGGTTGGCACATTCACGGAAGGCTTCGGGCTGACGGCGCAGGGAACTGTGTCTATCCTCGTTGGCTTCACGACGAATACGACAGCGGCGGCCGTTGACATCCCCGTGCTGGTCGAATACTATGACGGCGAGGCGTGGCAAGTAGCCGGCACGTTCACGATCACACAGGCCACGTCGGACAGCACGGTATCCTTTACGCTTGACCCGGCAACGCTGACGCAATTCGACAAAGCAGGCGAAGAGCGAACGGTATCCATTCAAAGTAATGTCGGTTACACGATCGAGAAGCAGGGCGGCGCGGATGTGAGCTGGCTGACACTTTCGCGGGTGATCGGTAACGTGGGAACGGAAAATCTCATCCTTGCCGCAGCCGCTCAACCCGTTGGGGCGTCTGCTCGTGAATTGATTGTGATCTTCAAGAGCGACATAACCGGCTCTGTGATCGGACAGCTCGCTATATCGCAAGCAGCCGGCGACGATTTCTCGATCAGCTGGGAAAATGAGGAGATTGCGTTCACTAACAATCAGGTAGGTACGATCATTTACAATAAGCTGACGGCTAATGCCGATTGGAACATTGAAGAGGTATTGTCATGAGAGTAGGAAAAGTTGAAATCACTCCTCAATCCGGCGCGTCGGGAGAAATCCTGATTGCGTTTGAGCAAGTCGAGGCGAACAACGGGCTGGATGAAGTGTATCTTATCAATGCGGTTTGCGGCAACAAGACAGCGCAAAAGCTTATTTACGTAAAAGGGGCGTTACAGACGCCCGGTATGAGGCAGACGAAGTCGGGCGGCTTACGCCTGACGTCGAACGGAGGAATTAGACTAACATAAAAGAATATACAGTTATGGCATTTACAACAGAAGAAGAAGCAAAAGTAAGGGCGGTACTGAACGCCTTTGACAACGCGAAGAGA
>JAISSD010000157.1 GCA_031273295.1 Prevotella sp. | reverse complement strand
GTTCCCGACAGTCCTGCCGACCAGGAAGATTTCATGCTTGCCGTAAAATCTTACGACACCGGCGATCTGTCGGGAGCAGTCAGCCTCCGCTTTCGCCATGTCCTGTCTTATGTAACGGTTTCCGTGCAGAACGCTTATAATGAAAACATACGCGTAAGCAAACTCGAATTGCGCAATATACATAAAGCGGGCAGCCTGAAGCTTGAAGAAGATACCGGAACGGATGCCAGCAAAGGCATACCTGCCGGCGAGACAGGCTTCCGTTACGATGCCAACGGACAGGAACAGGTCATCTTGTGGGAGCCAACGGATAATGTCGGCCATGATGCCGCCGCCAACAAGATTGAATTTGCACTCGAAGGCGCTGACGGCGTCACTGTTCATGAAGGAGCAACCGTATCGCTGACGGGCAATACCAACGGGCTGTTTGTGCTCCCGCAAAGCATAGCCGGCAATGGAGACGATGTTCTTGAAGACGGTGAAACATATATCCATGTAGAGTATGCCACATACAGTGAGCCTTCCGTGACATTGACGGAAGACATCCGGCTTGATCTGGCCGCTTTCGAAGCCGGCCGGAGATATACAGTCGTGACAAGCCTTTTCGATCCCGACCATGACCCTGCCGCCGTAAATGTCTGGGCGGCTTCAAATATTTACTTCAAGCCGGACGTGGACGGCGGCGCTGTCGGTTCGCTTACATTTGCCGAATCCAAAGCCGGCGGCACGATCGGCGGGAAGGAGGGTTACCAGGGTGTTTTCTTCAAGTGGGGCAGCCTAGTTGGCGTATCTCCCGGAAGCGGAATTTTCAAAAACACCGATTATTTGTTTATCCCCGATCTCACAACCGGCAAGTATTACAAGGTGGCAGTTGGAGATGTTGGCACCAGTAACATTCAGGCCGCGATTGACTTTAGAACCAGCTCTGCCGTGACTGCTTTGGGTGGTTGGAATGGCTCCGGAGGTTACGACACCTGGGATGCGATACCTTACGCCTATAGCGATATTCCAGACGACACGGATAACCGTACCAACAGTCTGCTGACTGATTATAGCTCCTCTTTACGTGCTTCTTACAAGGGCGATATTTGCAGCTATCTGTCCGTCACCAAGAGTACCAGCGGCAGCGGTTTGTCCGGAAACTGGAAAATGCCTGCCAGCTATATGTTTGGCGAAGACGATTCCGGGTACGCCGACGAGACTGTAGCCCTTTCCACCGGTATTGCTGAAAACGGGACAAGCACAGTCTCTACTAACATAAAGAAGTACACTTACGGCAGCGAGACTGTATATTTTCCCGTTAACAACTTCCGCGACGGCAGCAGTATAACGTCCTCTGGTAACAGCGGTTACTGGTCATCGTCAGCTAAGGAGGCGAACGCGTACTGCATGGCCTTCTCCTTCTCCGGTGGCTACATGGTTCCCAACGGCGACATCCTTCGGGCATATGGTTTTGGCCTTCGTTGCGTAAGAGAATAGTGGCGTCGAGGGGGGCGCTATTGACTAGGTCGATTTTCAATAACGTTCATAATATTAATACATTCAATTATTGTTTCAAAATAAATTTATCTATATTTGCAACGCAGTTATATAGCAATATGATCAAAAACAGTCATGGGAACAAAGCAAAACATTTCAAAAAAGAGACCTGAAAAGAACTCCAAGACCTCTGACTATACCAAAAAGGTAACAGGATAATTCGTTTCGCAGAGATAACTGAAAAGGAATGGAAAGAATTACGCCTTCGACGCTTATAGCTATATTTTATAGACGTTGGAAAACAAGGGCTTGAATTCTTATAGATATAGATTTGTGCAGAAATTTAACCCGTTGCTAAACGAGTGTTTTCTGCACAAATTTTTATACTCCTTTAAATCTCCAAAATCAAACCAAACGTATTGGGTATGGGTCGAGGTCTATCAATATAACATGTATGCCATATCTTGGACGGGGTAATTTTTTGCGGAGTCAGGGTTTAAAAGAATATGATGTTGATGTTGACGAAAACTATCTGAAAGTATAACTGATACCGCCCGTCAGCCAGAATCCGGCCTGAGGTATATTCCCCGTGTCGAAGTAATGCGTATTGTAAAGATTGTTCAGGTTCAGATTGAATACCACATCTTTATACTCGCAGTTCAATTTCAGGTCGAGAGTCGAAAACGCCGGATAATGCTCGTCGCCCGTTTTTATCAGATTTTCATATTTCTCGTAAGCGCCCATCCGCTTTTGGACGCGGAAATACCAGCCTGCCGAAAGCCCTTTGTATATCTGATGATTGAACTTTGCCGTAAACTTGTCCCGGAGATAGTTTAGCGAATAGATGGAAATGAGACCTTTCGTATCCCCATCCTGATGCATACGGGTATAATCCAGCGCCAGCGACGATTTATCGCCCAATGCGGGAAGAATGTCGCCAAAGCGGAATTTAACGCCCGTCTCCACGCCTTTTGTATCTGTTTTGCTCATATTCCACGAAGTCCATTTTTCGTCTGCCGGCTTTTCCTTTACCCAGTCTATAATGTCGCGTCCCCACAGCAGGAAGCCTGTGATATAAGCGCTAAAGAAAGATCCATTGTACTTCGCTCCCAGTTCGAGAGATTCGGACTTTTCAGGTTTAAGGTCGTTACCGGTATTGTGTGTCGCGGTTTTATAATACAAGTCGGTAAATGTGGGCATACGCGTCGACTTGCTCCACGACGACGATATGCCAACCTTGTCTGTAGGGCGATAAGTCGCACTTACCGACGGGTAGAACCTGTATTGCCCGCCCTGCAATGTATTATGGTTCATCATTGCCCCCGCCGATAACACAAACTTTTCGATGCTGTATGTATGTTCGAATGAAACGCCGGCATTCGTCCGGTCGTCATATACGGTATATTTCCTGTGCGGTTCTACCATTAACGTACCCAGTACGGTACTCATCATATCTTCCCTTCGTAATTCTCCGCCAAGGCTGGTATTACCGAACTTCGACCTGTATGAGAAGACAAGGTTGGCTCCGTAAGTATCGCTGCGGTGGTAGTTACGTCCATAACCGGTATCTTTCACCAGATCGTATTGATCATGGTGTCTGTTCCAGTAGATAATCGGGACTATTTTGATCTTTGAGCCGAACTCTCCTTTTAAGGAACCCACATACGTACTTGTTCGTTCGTACTGGTTTGGAAATTTCGGCGAATAGAACGTATTGGCCCCGTATTGTTTGTCATTATATCCTAACTGCAGATCCAGTTTCGAATCATTTTCCAGGCTGAAACGTGTTTGCCACAATACGTTATAGACGTCGTAATCGCTGTTTGCAATATAGCCGGACGAAGAACTGTAACCTACCGACAGGCTATTAGCGGCTATACCGGTTTTGGCCGCGCCGCGCACTTCCATTCCCCGAAGCTTGTGCATACCTGCTTCTACACTGGCATAGGCCTTGTGATCTGCATTCTTTTTAGTGATAATGTTGATTCCTCCCGAAAAGGCGCTTGAACCGTAAACGAGAGCTGACGGGCCATGAATGATCTCGATACGTTCAATGTCGGAAAGGTTGACGGGAATGTCGAAGCTGTAATGCCCTGTCTGGGCGTTTGAAAGGTTTACCCCGTTGAGGAGTACTGCATTTTGGTCGAAAGATCCGCCCCGGATCGAAATATCGGCTTGTACGCCATGCCCGCCTCGCTGGACTACGTCAATGTTAGCGGCGTAGACTAACAAGTCCTGAATACTTTGGACGGGCGCCTGCTCAATCTGTTCTTTGGCGATCACCGTTACAAGCTTCGCTGTCTGATTTACAGGCAGTTCTATCCGCGACGCCGTGACCGTCACTTCATCCAGTTCTTTCTCCGACGCTTTTTGTTGTTCTCCATTGGCTGAAGTTTGAGCCGTGACGGGGGATCCCGGTAAAAATGTGATGGCGCAACCAACCACGACGCCAATATTCACAAGCCTGTGCATACTGTTAAATGCACTGTAGCCTTTTCGCATAAACCTTTTGAAGCGATAGGCCTTTTGTTCATTAAAACGTTTTTGATCCATTTCTTTGATTTTGTTAATAGAATAAAATTATCGTTGCAAAAGTACGGATTATAGGTAAAGCAGTGATTATTTCTAGTCATTATTTTTATTTATCAGTTCTTAAAACACTACATTTGTGACTTGAATTAAAGGAACCAAAAGCATATGTCCGATTCCGTGGTTATAATACCTACCTACAACGAGAAAGAAAATATAGAGACAACTGTCAGGGCGGTGTTCAATCTGTCTAAAATATTCGATATACTGGTTATCGACGACGGATCGCCCGATGGTACGGCCGCCATAGTAAAAAAACTTCAATCCGAGTTTTCCGGGCGGCTGAATTTACTGGAACGATCCGGTAAATCGGGGTTGGGTACGGCTTATATCGCAGGTTTTCGCTGGACGCTGAAACGCGCTTACGAATATGTATTCGAAATGGACGCCGATTTTTCCCATAACCCGGATGATTTACTGCGCCTGTATGACGCATGTGCAAACAATGGGGCGGATTTGGCGGTGGGTTCCCGTTACTGTAGCGGGGTCAACGTTGTGAACTGGCCGATGGGGCGCGTGCTGATGTCTTATTTTGCATCAAAATATGTGCGCTTTATTACAAGAATGAAAGTACATGACGCCACAGCCGGCTTTGTATGTTATAAACGAAATGTATTGGAAGCTATCGATTTGGACAAGGTCCGTTTCAAAGGCTATGCGTTTCAGGTAGAGATGAAGTATATAGCTTATTGCCTGGGGTTCAAGATAGAAGAGGTTTCCATCGTATTTGTCAACAGGATGCGGGGGACTTCCAAGATGAATTCGGGGATCTTCGCCGAAGGCGTTTTTGGCGTATTGACCATGAGGTTCAGACAATTATTCGGAGGCATGAAGAGGAAACAATAAATCTTGCGTATCTTTGCCATTGATTCGAGTAAAGAATAAATATTTAACAATCTGTTTTCGGATTATGACTTGCAATAGAGGCTTTATTTACCAAAACGATAAAAATCTGAAGTCTTGATTTGAAGCGACACAAATGAAACGGGCATGCAAAAGCTGCTCAAAGAGCATGAAACAACGTCCGGCGGAGCCAAATATGTTAGAGTTTCTTATGACCGTTAAAAACAAATTATATACGCATGAAACGAAGCATGATTTTTGTCAAATCACCAAAGTCCGTGGTAATAAAAATCATGCAAGTTCCATATATCAATTGAAAATAAAATTATTATCATATGAAAATTATTTGCATAGATATTAATTATCGGGCGCATAATATGGAAACGGGGCAAGCATTGCCTTATGAAGAAGATGATGATCCCGTTCTCTTTATGAAGCCCGATACCGCTTTATTGCAGGGAGACAGGAACCGGTTTTATATACCCGGTTTCTCGTCGGATATCCATTACGAAACAGAATTGGTAGTCCGTATTGACAAAATGGGTAAAAATATAGGCGAGCGTTTCGCCTGTCGTTATTATAGCGAGATAACACTGGGAATAGATTTTACCGTCCGCGATATACAAGCCGGGCTAAAGCAGAGAAGCCGGCCTTGGGAAATATCGAAAGCTTTTGATCATTCGGCCGCCGTAGGCGCTTTTGTGTCGAAGGAAAAATATGGAAAGAGCGTTCAGGAACTGGATTTCCATCTTAAAATAGACGACAAAGCCGTACAATCGGCCAATACATCCGGAATGATACACACGGTTGATAAAATTGTCGCCTTTGCGAGCCGTTTTTTTACTTTAAAGACCGGAGACCTGATATTTACAGGTACGCCGGCAGGGGCGGGGCGGGTCGAGACCGGAAACATTCTAAGAGGTTTTCTCGAAGATGACGAACTATTGGATTTACATATTTGTTAGACCGGAATGTTAAATTTCGAAATAAAAATAATAAATTACAATAAAAAGCAGTTATTAGTATAACAGGGAGCAAGATAAATTTAAATCCGAAAATATAAGCTATGAAAATACCTTAACCAAATTAAATTGATTAAAAATAAATAGTGGAATAAATGAAGAATTTTTTTAGAAAAGTCTTGCCGGTAAATGTTTTTGCTTTAGCTGTATTTAGTCTGGTCGCTCAGGAGAGCAATCCTGTACTGGTTGCGATGCCGTCATTATCCATTGCTCCTGACGCCCGTGGCGGCGGTATGGGGGATGCCGGAGTAGCTACCGCTCCCGATGTGTATTCACAACACTGGAATCCGGCGAAATATGCTTTTTCGCCCGCTAAAGCGGGATTCGGACTATCATACACGCCCTGGTTGAGAAAAATTATCAATGATATAGCGCTGGTTTACGGCGTGGGTTATTATAAACCCGGGAATGACAATAATCAGGCATTGAGCGCCTCTGTCCGATACTTTTCTGTCGGAGACGTGAAACTTGCCGGCCAGGACGGCTTTAACGGAATTGTATTGAGCCCTCACGAGCTGGCTATAGACCTGGGTTATTCCCGTAAACTTACGGAGACATTTTCAGGATCGGTGACAGTACGCTATATGCGCGCCGATTACTCGGGAGCAGACGAAGAAACATCTCCGGGTAATGCGTGGGCGGCCGATGTTTCGGGTTATAATGAGTCGTATATAATTTTAGGACAATCGGAAAGCCTGCTTGGTTTTGGATTCAATATTTCGAATATAGGCACCAAAATAGCGACAACAGGCGGAAACAGAGACCAGTTTCTGCCAACCAACTTGCGTTTGGGCGCTTCGTTGATGTATCCGATGAATGATGTGAGCACATTGTCATTCAGCATGGACGTAAATAAACTATTGGCGCCAACTCCTCCGGAACAAAAAGAGAATGAAACGAATACCGATTTTCAAAAACGGGTAGAAAACTATCGGAATATCAGCCCCATATCGGGTATCTTCAAATCATTCGGGGATGCTCCGGGCGGATTTTCGGAAGAACTGAAAGAAATCATGTGGTCGTTGGGCGCCGAATATGATTACGATAATAAATTCCGTGTGCGCACAGGTTATTTCTATGAAAACAAGTTGAAGGGCAACCGCCAGTACTTGTCGTTCGGAGCGGGTTTTAAACTTACGGCATTCCAGCTTGATGTGGCTTACATGCTTGCCACGGCCCAACAAAACCCCTTAGACCAGACTCTCCGTTTCTCTTTGGCTTTCGACATGGACGGAATGAAAAACCTGTTCAGATAAAAGAATGGATGGAATGAAACGGGCATGCAAAACTTGCTCAAAGAGCATGAAACAACGTTCGGCGGAGCCAATATGTTAGAGTTCCTTATGACCTTTAAAAAAACAAATTATGCATACATGAAACGAAGCATGATTCTTGTCAAATTACCAAAGTCCGTGACAATAAAAATCATGCAAGTTCCATACAGTCAATTGAAAACAAAATTATTATCACATGAAAATACGCGTGGGATTCGGTTATGACGTACATCGTTTGGCAGATAATCGCGAATTGTGGCTTGGAGGCGTGAAAATCGACCACAATCAGGGGCTTGCGGGGCACTCGGACGCCGACGTCCTGATACATGCGATATGCGACGCTTTGCTGGGCGCGGCTAATCTGCGCGACATAGGGTTTCACTTTCCCGATACGGCGGGGGAATACAAGGATATGGACAGCAAGATATTGCTGGCAAAGACATTGGATATGATCGGGGAAAAAGGATACAGGATAGGCAATATAGATGCTACCGTCTGCGCCGAGCATCCCAAGATAAACCCGTATATACCCCGGATGCAGAAGGTAATGGCAGAGGCGCTCAAAATATCCGGGGAAGATATTTCCATCAAGGCGACGACATCCGAAAAAATGGGATTTGTTGGCCGGGAAGAAGGTTTTGCCGCATATGCCGTGGCTTTGATAGAAAAAAAGTAATAGTAACACAGTGCGGATGAATGTGAAACCTGTGATAGAACTGACAGCCGACGGGTCTCACACTCTTTTTATACCCGAACTGAATGAGCATTACCATTCGGTGAACGGGGCTATACAGGAATCTACCCATGTCTTTATAGAAGCGGGATTAAAGCATTGCGAAAAAGATGATATTCATGTTTTTGAAGTGGGTTTCGGTACAGGATTGAATGCTTTTCTTACATTGCTCGAAAACCGCAAATCGGGAAAAATCATCCGCTATACAAGTATAGAAGCCTATCCGCTGGCGGATATTGTTATCAAAAAACTGAACTATCCCGAAAGATGCTTACCCATGGCGCAGGACATGTATTATAAACTGCATTCGGCGGAGTCGGGGAAAGAAACAGAAATAACCGGAGACTTTTATCTGACAAAAATAGAAGCGGATCTTACCCGTTTCGATTTTTCGGAAACAAGAGAAAATGCGGACGTTATCTATTTTGACGCTTTTGCTCCCGATAAACAGCCGGATATGTGGACGCAAGAGATCTTTGACGGGTTATATTACTTGTCCGGCAATGGAGGAATATTGGTAACCTATTGCGCCAAAGGCGCTGTCCGCCGGATGATGCGGCAGGCCGGATTCACAACCGAACGACTGCCCGGACCTCCCGGAAAGAGGGAAATGTTGCGCGCAACGAAAAGGATCTGATACTGGTTCCTGCGTTCCGGAAACGGTTAACTTTTTCCATTCCGTGAAAATTATCTATATTTGCGTATCTGAACGGGTAATGAAACGAGCATGCAAAAGTAGCGCCAAAGAGTATGAAACAACGTTCGGCGGAGCCAATATGCCGCGAGTTCCTTGCGACCGTTAAAAAGCAAATTATGTCCACATGAAACGAGCATGCAAAACTTGCGACAAAGAGCATGAGCATGTTGCGAGTTCCATGTGACCGTTAAAAACAAATTGTATCCACATGAAACGAGCATGCAAAAGTAGAGCTAACGAACATGAGCATGTTGCGAGTTCCATGTGACCTTAAAAAAACAAATTATGTACACATGAAAATAGGCAATGTAAGTTTTCCTGAAAACCCGGTGTTTCTTGCTCCGATGGAAGATGTGACGGATACGGGCTTCCGGCTGATGTGCAAACGTTTTGGCGCAGACATGGCCTACACCGAATTTGTATCCAGCGACGCGCTTATACGCCATGTGAACAAAACGCAGGCGAAACTGGCTATCAGCGACGAAGAACGTCCTGTGGCTATACAGCTATACGGACGCGAGGCCGGCGCGATGGTAGAAGCGGCGAAAATATGTGAAGAAGCCAAGCCCGACGTCCTGGATATAAATTTTGGCTGTCCGGTAAAAAAAGTGGCGGGAAAAGGCGCCGGTTCGGGTATGATGAAAACGCCCTGCCTGATGGTGGAGATAACTAAAGCCGTGGTTGAAGCCGTAAAAATACCTGTGACCGTAAAAACCCGTTTGGGTTGGGATAACGATTCCAAAATAATTGTGGAACTGGCGGAACAGTTACAGGATGCAGGCATACAGGCGCTGACCATTCATGGCCGTACCCGTGCTCAGATGTATTCCGGCGAGGCCGACTGGTCGCTGATTGGCGCGGTGAAGAACAATGCCCGAATGCATATTCCTGTTATTGGTAACGGGGATGTGACAAGCCCCGAAATTTGCAAGCGGCGTTTTGACGAAACAGGCGTGGACGCCGTAATGATAGGACGGGGAAGTATCGGCGGCCCATGGATATTCGAAGAAGTGAAGTTTTACCTGAATACAGGCGAACTATTGCCTAAAAAAGAAATTTCATGGTATCTGGAAGTATTAAAAGAATTGATAAGAAAGAATATAGCCCGCTCCGGCGAGCGCGGGGGAATAATACATAGCCGCCGTCATCTGGCCGCAAGTCCGGTATTCAAAGGTATTCCCGATTTCAAGAAGACACGTGTAGCCATGCTTCGTGCAGAGACTATGGACGAGTTGTTTTCAATAATCGATAATAATCTGTAAGCTCCGTTGTTTATTGTTCGGCTTTTACCGGAGTTATTTTTATGATCTCCAAATCTTGTTCCGCTTCGCCTTTATACCAGTTTCCGCTTCCATTTGTAAAAGTGGGATTTTTAAATTCCACATCTTCCATTTTGGACACGAAACGGCCATTGCCGGCGCCGTCTGCGTCTTCTATTCTCAAAACAAACTTTTGGGATTCGGGAAAATCAATGACGCTCAAACGGAAAACACCATCAATATCGGTATTAATGCTATCCAGATAATATACGCGATCCGTATCGTTGTGTTTATATGGCTTGCCTATCACTACTTTGATGTTTTTAACTATGTGCTCTTCCGATTCGGCGTCAACGATTTTGCCTTTTACTTTAAACCTGGCGGAAGGGACTCCGTATTCGTCCTTGGAGACAAACGATTCGCATGACGGATAACCCAGCAGGACAAGGATAAAAGAAAGAACCTTTGAATAAACAGAAAGCATTTTTATTTTCATAGTTGTGAACTGTTAGTTATGATACCTGTATAATAAAGATGCATTCTGCTTATCAAAAGTTGCAAGGCTGCAAATAAAATCTTTACTTTTTACTTGCTTTTGTTTTCGCTTTGACTGCGGATACAGGTTTCTTCTCCGCGCCTTTTTCTTTTTTCTTTACTTTGGCCTCGGCCTTTGGCTTGGAAACGGTTTTCGAATGAGCTTCCGTTTCTGCTTTCAGAGCGGGCTTTTCTATAGATTTGCCTGTAATTTCAGGGGCGGAAGCCGGCGTTTTCGATTCCAGCTTTTTTATTTTTTCCGTTAACCGGTCTATCTCGTCCGCCTGATTATGTATTGTTGTCAGCAACGCATTTAATTCCTCGTTTTCGATAGAACTGGGGAATTCCGCGTCTACCCTTTCCTTGAAGTCGCTCAATACATTCATGTATGTATTAAATGCTTCGTATGGCGAGGCGTAAGGGCTGAACGGCAACTCGTTTTTTGTTCCCATATAATAGAAGTGGTCGCTGGATTGCAGGTAAATCCAGTCTTGTAACAAGCGCCTCGATTGGCTCATGCTTACGCGTTCGGCGACTTCATATAATTTATTGAAAGCTTCCTGTTGCAACGTGTTGCCCAGCCATGCCGAAATATCTTTCTCTTCGCCTACCCAGGATATTGGGTGCATAGACGAGATGCTGTCTACGGGTTTCTGTATGCTGAGTATTTCGGATGGAGTTGCAAATCCGATATTTTTCTCTGCCGCAAAGCGAGGCAAGGCCCTCATGAAATCGAATATGCCCGAGCTTTTCTTTTGGAAGTTGCCAAGCGTTTCGTAATTCATAAAGAGGTTGATCACCTGTTCCTCCTTGGGCGTGGCGGCTATCCAGTTAATAAATTTGTCGGCTGTAAGCGGATACTCGTTCCAGTTATAATTGGAGAAGCGTGTGGCAATGTCGTCGCTGAAGCGCGGATTTCGTATCAACAGTTTCAGTCTCGGCTCTACTGCCGATTTATAAACATAGTTGGGGCTTTTCCATCCCAGCGTCCTTTTCGATCCCGGGGTCAGGATTCCGGTGAACCCCATTTCGTATACAAGCGAGGCGATATCGTCCGAATAAATAAGTTCCGTATTGCGGAATACTTTGGGTCTTAGTCCGAACAAAATTTCTATTTTATCATCATGGTCTTTTACCTGCTTTTTGAAGCCTTCGGGGTCGATAAGCGAGGACAGGGAATGACCTTGCGTTTCCGACAAGAATTCGATACATCCCGTATCGGCCAGTTCCTTGAATCCTTCGATTACCTCCGGCGCATATATCTCCATCTGTTCCAATGCGACGCCCGAAATGGAAAATGCCGCTTTAAATTTTCCGTTATATTCCTTTATCATATCCAGTATCAGCCTGTTGGCCGGAACAAATGAAATTTCGGACACATGCTGGATAAAGTCTTCATTGGCGAAGTCGTCATAATAATAATGATCGCCGCCAATATTGAAAAATCTGTATCTTTTCAATCGGTACGGCTGATGTATCTGGAAGTAAAAACAAATATTTTTCATAATTATAATTATTTTGCTGTTATGAAACGACCTTTCCCGTATCTTGTATGCCGGTCGCGCATAACTTGTTACTTATTGCTTGTTGCACAAATTATTATATATATCCCTTACTTTCTGTCCCGCGTATTCCCATTTTATATTGTCGACTTCCGCTTTGCCTTCCTTGCCAAGAAAGCCGGCCATCGCATTGTATGTACAGATGGAATATATGGCGTCAGCCATTGCGTCTACGTCCCAGTAGTCGATTTTGATGGCTTTGTCCAGTATTTCGGCGCATCCCGATTGCTTTGATATAATGGTGGGAATACCGCATTGCATTGCTTCCAACGGAGAGATACCGAAAGGCTCGGATACTGAGGGCATTACATACACATCGCTGCGTTTAAGCATTTCGTATACTTGTTTTCCTTTGAGGAAACCCGTGAAATGGAAGCGGTCGGAAATCCCTTTTTCGGCCGCCAGATATAACATCCGCTCCATCATATCGCCGCTGCCGGCCATTACAAATTGTATATGCCCGGCTCTTTCCAATACGCGGGCGGCGGCTTCCACAAAATATTCAGGGCCTTTCTGCATTGTGATGCGCCCGAGGAAAGTAACCACTTTGTCTTTTATCCCTTTTTTCGCGTTGATGGCAATGATTTCAGGACTTAACGGTTCTACGGCATTGTGTACGGTAGTAATTTTAGCCGGATCTTGAAAATATTTTTCGATCACTGTCCGGCGGGTAAGATCGCTTACGCAAATGATATGGTCGGCATGGTCCATCCCGTTTTTTTCCATCTGATACACTTGCGGATTCACCTTCCCACGGCTACGGTCAAAGTCGGTGGCATGCACATGTATCACAAGCGGTTTACCCAGCACATTTTTGGCATGTATGCCGGCAGGATAGGTAAGCCAGTCGTGCGAATGAATGACGTCGTAATCGCAGGTACGCGCTATCACGCCGGCTACTATCGAATAATTGTTTATCTCTTCGAGCAGATTATCCGGATACTTCCCCGAAAATTCCACGCATCCCAGATCATTGGTATACAGGTAACTGAAATCGGCGTAGATATGGTCTCTCATGTTATAATATTCATGGGGATCCATATACTTCGAAAGTTTTTCGCTTGCATGATCCCAATAAACATCTTTCCATACAACCGGAGTGTTGCATGCGCCGATGATTTTCAGGAAACTCTGGTCTTCGTCTCCCCACGGCTTGGGTATTACGAATGTTATATCCATATCAGGTTGCATCGCCATGCCCCGGGTAAGGCCATAGCTCGCGGTTCCGAGTCCTCCCAATATATGTGGAGGAAACTCCCATCCAAACATTAATGCTTTCATATAGTCTCGGATTTGAGCATTAATGAAACAGAGAAAATAGCAAGAGTCAATTTTCTTTCTCTCATTAACATGTTTACGCGGTTAATATTTTTATACTTAATATCCATCTGCAAATGTTTTTTGTAGGTTCAATGCGTTGAGGACTCCCGCCACGCTGATGGCGTATGATATGGGGCCGTGCCCGAAATACGGGATACTGCCATCATATAGCGAAGAAAGAGAACCTATACAGTCGTTTGACATTTCGTCTTCTATACCGATCAGTAATCTGTCGAGGAACGAATAGCCGCTCCGTTGGAATATTTTCAGATAGGCTTCCATATATGCTCCGAGCAACCAGGGCCATGAAGCGCCACTGTAAGCGCTGTGAATTTTATCGTCCGCGGAACCTTCATAACGGGGCCTGAACCCGATACTTTTAGGGCTGAGAGAACGTATTCCCTTCGGGGTCAGCAGTTCTTTGGTTACAATGTCTATGACGGCCTTGCTTTGCCGTTTGTCCAAAAGCGGGTAGTCGAGGGAAATAGCCAATAGCATGTTCGGCCTGACGCTCCAGTCCACATAGTTACCTGCCACATAGTCGTATAGATAGCCGCCGTCGTTGAGGAATACTTCTATAAATGAAGTTTTGACTGTCTTTGCCAGTAACTCCATCTTTTTTTCCAATCCGGCGTCTTCCAGATGACGGGCAATATCCTTATTGAACATTAACGCGTTGTACCAGAACGCATTGATTTCGACCAGGCAACCGGTGCGCGGCAAGACATAATTGTCCGAAACGGTGGCATTATTCATCCGGCCCGGAAAGCCCGCGCGATTGTCTACATTCAACAATCCGTTTGTCAACGGGCTGAGGTTAGGATGTTTGCCCTCCTGTATAAAGGCTACAATCCTGGCTGTTAATGACGCGTATTTGGCATGGAACCTGTCTTTATCAAGGTCTGAAAATCGCTTTAACGCCCATATAAACCAAAGCAGCACATCCGCATCGCCTATGTCTTTGAGAAAGCCGGTCAACGGTTTCCCGTCCATAAACGCTTCTATGGCGGGTATGGCTGTATCCGCTACTTCTTCAAACGCTTCGGGTTTACCTATTCCTATGGTAAGGCCCGGTAAGGCCATAAATTGTTCCCGGGCTGTCACCACTCCCCACGGATAGCCATTCAATAGATACAATTCGTTTTTTGACGGGCGGAAATAAAACTGGTGCCCCGAATTTTTAAGGCAATTGTAAAAAGACGAGCGGGGAGTGCGTTCCTTTATGCCATCTTCAAACAAAGCCGGTAATTTACCTGTATCGGCATGGACGTCGCTCGCCGAAAATATGATGGATTCACCTTTTGCTATGGGCAATTCAAAATAGCCGGGAACGTACAGATCCTCTTTATACGGCAAGCCTTCTTCCTTGTCTCTGTCGTATTCTATGCCTTTGTACCAGTTGGGGTCGAATACAAAATCCGCTTTTTTACTGAATTGCATATACAAGTCGGGATAGCCGCTGTACATACACATGCTGATGCCGTTCTCCACTTCTTTATAGCCATGTTCGGCAACAGCGTTTTCGCCCGTTAGCGTATTTATTTCACGAAATGCGAGGAAGGGTTTAAAGCGCATGGTGGTTGGCGAATGCGCTTCCAGCAAGGTGTAGCGGATAAAGATAGTGTTGTCTTCCAACGAAAACATTTTTTCTTTTGACAAAATTACTCCCCCGACCCTGTATATGGTGCGCGGCAAGGAGTCGCAACTAAACTCGCGGATATATTTATGTCCCATCGGACTGTAATTGTCGCCGTCGTATTTGTGTATTCCCAGATTGAAGTCTGCTCCGTGCTGTATAACCGTTTCATCAAATGACGAAAGCAGCACATGATTTGAATTATTCAGTTTGGGAACCGGCGTCACAAGTAATCCGTGTTGTTTGCGCGTGTTACATTCCACCAGGGTTGTACAATGGTAAGCTCCACGGCGATTTGTCCTGAGTATTTCTCTGCGAAGAGAGTATTCAAGATTGACCATTCGGGACTTGTCGAATTTAAGATAGGTATTTTTCATGTCATAATCCATAATTTTATAATCGCTAGATTGTTCATTTATAATCAAATAAGCCAAAAGGTATTATAAGAGCCTGTTTCCGATTTTAAAGATAGTAAAAATGTGAATGAATATTCCAAATTGTACATGATGTTTATTAACATAAAAATGAATGGAGGAAGAATGTTCATGTGCAGCGCCACCGCAATCATTCTTCGAAAAATGCGAAAAACAGGTATCTTTTTCTCTGCGAACTTGCGGTTAAAGAGAATCCCTGTAACCGCGAAGTTCGCAAAGTTTTAATCCCTAATGGATAATTTGAGATAAATTCTTTAACACAATAACTGCATTTTCTGTATCCCGCTGATCATTCGTTATATTTATCGTTGCAATATCATTGATGTTCCCATATATTTCCCGCCCAATTTAATCATGAGTTTTTGGATTGATCTATTTTCATTTTATATCACCAAACTATTTTCATCAAGCAAAAACTCATATATGTTCATGAATACAACTCCGTTATTGTCCTGGTACTTCTTTATGGGGTCTTCGGTAATGACGAATTTCAGGAAACTGTCATCTATGTTTTTCAATGAGCGCAACTCCTGTTCACATTTTTCTTCATTCGGAAGCCTAAGGGCTGACTGGATATAGCATCGTTTGCTTCCCTGATTACAAACGAAGTCAACTTCCAACTGCACACGCCGGCTCACACCGTTCCTGTTTTTGGTATTGAGAACGACAACCCCCACGTCTACTGCCATTCCGCGCAAGCGAAGTTCGTTGTAAATCATATTTTCCATAAGATGTGTCACCTCATACTGGCGAAAATTGATGCGTGCATTACGCAGTCCCATATCTGAAAAATAATATTTGGCAGGAGTATCAATATATTTCTTTCCCTTAATATCATATCGAATTGACTTCTCCACCAAAAACACATCTTCAAGAATGTCAAGATATGATTTTATGGTATGTTTCGATATTGAAATGTTCTTTACACTTTTAAACGTATTTTCTAATTTGGTCGGATTGGTAAGCCCGCCAATGGAAGATGCTATAATATCAATGAGTTCTTCCAATTCCGCATCATTTTTGATTTTATACCGTTCTTTAATATCTGTGATATACGTTTTGGAAAACAGTCCCTTCAAATATTCAATCTTTTGCTTGTCGTCCGCCAGCATAACAGTCTTTGGAAGACCTCCGAAAGCAAGGTATTCTTCCAATGCCGGCTCACGGGCGCCGTTAAATACGGATATAAACTCACGGAAACAAAGCGGAGCTATCTTTATCTCATAGCCTCGTCCGCGAAATTCCGTAATGACATCTTTCGACAGGAATTTAGAATTACTGCCTGTTACATATACATCCGCATTTCTGATTTTCAGATAACTGTTCAAAACATCTTCAAACTCTGCCACATGTTGCACCTCGTCAAGCAGGATGTAATACATCTCACTGTCCGCCATATTTTCATCGATATATGCCAGCAATGCATCCGGATCGCGTAACGCTTTATTGCGGCGATCCTCCAAGTCCGCCTTGATAATGTGGCTGTCATCTATACCGCACTCTTTCAGATGGTCGTAAAACAGGTTGAAAAGCAAGTATGATTTGCCGCAACGCCGTACGCCGGTAATGACCTTTATCATTCCATTGTGCTTACTCGCGATGATCTTTTTAAGGTGTATATCACGTTTTATTTCCATATCTATCTGCTTTTTCTTGCGTATTTACGCTTTTTTGTGCAGCAAAAATAATGATTTTTATAGAAACGCAATGAATGATCTCAATTATTTTGCGTAGATACGCTTTTTGTACAATACAAATAGTTTTCATACTTGCAAGTCCTTTTGTGTAGGAAGGTCAATCTCCCTTGACCCGTCAATAGTATCTACACAAATTTTTCAGCTGTATTTTGTTAAAAATGTGTTAGCCTTGCCGGATTGCACTTATTGGAGGGACAAGCGTCTCGACAGACGCTATGTTATGGCATGAGAAATAAATAATTTATTTCGCTTCATTGGGGGATTATTCAAATTAAAGACATCCGACCGTTTTTCCTTTTCGTATCCGGTTCATGTGCGGCGCCATGCCGGCCGCAATCATTCTTCGATAAATGCGAAAAACAGGTATCTTTTTCTCTGCGTTTTCTCTGCGGTTAAAGAGATTCCCTGTAACCGCAAAGTTCGCAAAGTTTTAATCTAATGGACAATTTGAAATAAATTCTTTAACACAACGGACGCTGAGGCCGAACGCCCGAGAGTCGTAGCTGGCAGGATTCGCGCCGCCACTGGTAGCGTCCAAGTTGTACGCGCTCGAACTATTCGTCGGCGAGGACGACCAGTAGGTAGCGTAAACACCTATGTCGTGCAGCACACCGTCACTGGGGTAACGGTCCCCGGCAGCGGGAAAGAAGCAGCCACTGGATTGAATGTATTTGCGGACAGGGAAATAATCCCCGAACACGAGTACAGCCTTGAATATATAACCAACCGGAAGTATGTTTTCTGTTCCTGTTGGCGGACTGCTGAATTTATTGACCACTCTTCCATCAGGTGTAACCTCTGATGAAACTCCGGGTTCGGTGTTTTCTTAAATTGAAAAACAATTACGAATTACGAGCAGATGCATTTGAAATGTCAGTTCGACGTAGTCAAATGCACTCGTCTGTTTTATACTTGTGAGCCATTTTAGGAAGTTGGAGCAAGGGATAAAAATAAGCGCTTAATCGGAAATAGCCAATATTGGCAAGGTGATTTCGGGCTTTAGGTTCATCGTTGATTGTCAATCCCCTTGTTCTCAAAAGAGAAACTAAATCAGAAACATCCTGATAATGTTTGGTATATGGTACAGTCATAAATAAAAATAAAACGACCCGCCGATTTGAGCATTGTTAAGAGGCTTGGCGGGTTCTATTGATGCAAAAGTAATCATAAAAACTCAAAAAACAACTGTCATGCGAATATTTTTCAAAATTATAGCATTTCGGTGATTTACAAAACAACAAGACGAGGCGCGCCATGCCTCTGGTTGCACATACCGGTTTGTATTGCCGAATTTAACAAGGAGGACTTTGCCATTCTTCGCAATGTGATGGAACGGATATGTTTCAACCTCCGCCGTCAATACTTCCTACGAATTACAAATTGCAGGTAATGAAAAAACCAAAATAAATTCTTTAACACAACGAACGGAGAAGCCAGCCGTCCGATCGAATCCGCCGGCAGGGGTCACGCTGCCACTGCCGAACCACATGAAGTACGAGGACGAACCACTTGGTGATGACGACCAATACTCGCCTTCGTAGCCTAGGTCAACGCGCCGTAATCGTAGCTACGGTACCCGCCAGCGGGAAAGAAGCAACCACTGGATTGAATGTATTTGCGGACAGGGAAATAATCCCCGAACACGAGTACAGGCTTGAATATATAACCAACCGGAAAATTTATTCCCTGTTGGCGGGCT
>JAISSD010000022.1 GCA_031273295.1 Prevotella sp. | reverse complement strand
TCCAAAGCCTCGAACATCCTGCGGTTATCGGCGTAATCCCGCAGCAAATCCGAACTGCCGAAAGGAAAGTAAAACACCTTGGGAGAATAGGGATCGATATGGCCAATTCCTGTAGCCTTTGTTCCGGCGACCGGAAGACCCTGTGCCGGCGACAAGACCGGCAACAGGAAGAACAGGGTGACAGGCATTGCCGGAAAAAAACGCAAAAAGGCGCCTGCCACCGGTTGTCCTGTATTGTCGGCATTACAGTTCCGGAACAGCGAAGAAACACCCCGTCCGAAGAAACGGGCAAACGCTTTTCGAAGCGCTGTCCCGGCTACCGCTATTGTTCTATTCATGGAGTATGTGATGTTGTTTTTGCGCATTGATTGCCATCGTATTCTTTGCCCAGCAAATGTATAGAATCCGGATGAATGAGTTGTTGCACATTTCCGCCTTTTTATATCCAATTATCGGAATTCGATACGGAAACCGAACTAAGAGGCCGTTTTCCATATTGCCGCTTGCAATCTGTTTATACGGAGTGCCAGGCCGAATAATATTGACTTTCGGAAGGCAAGGCCGAAAGAACAGGAAAAAAGCGCCCTGTCCGAAGAAACGGGTAAACGTTTTTCGATGTACTGATCCGGCTGCCGATATTGTTTTATGCATGGAGTATGTGATATTGTTTTTGCACATTATTTACCATTGTTTGGTCGCTCTGCGATATAGTGCGCTTTATCCAACAAATGTATTTAATCCGTCCGAATGACCTGTTACGTATTTCCGCCTTTTTATATTCAATTGTCGGAATTCGATACGGAAACCGAACTAAGAGGCTGTTTTATATATCACGACGGTTTTGTAAAAGGCGCATACAGGGGTGTAAAAAAGACTTTCAAAACTTCGTTCAAAAAATATCACCGCAGGCAGTTTTTAACGCAAAGGATGCAAAGTAAATGCTTTGCGCCCTTTGTGATACACTTTGTGTTCTTTGTGTTAAAACAACAACTGTTTGAAAAACGACAATTTGAATTGAATTGAAAATCGGCGACGCCAAATGCACTCTGTGCGCAGGGAGGGAGCAAATCTGCGGCGCTGGATAAAGCCCTATAAACTACACGTTTACTCCCTTAGCCTGACGGCTATGCCGGTGAAAGATGAAAAAGCAGATTGAAGTAAAGAATTGTCCGGGCGCTCTGGCTGTTGGTTACGATACATACAGTCCAACCGCTATCCGCCGTGTATTTGACAATCGGAAAGTAAGCCATATCCTTGATTTTTCAAATGATGACGGTCATCGATCGATGATTGATGATAATATTGGAAAAATATCCATATCGGGAGTGCAGGAAAAATTTTCTGCGATTATCGATCAAAAACAAATCATCCTCACTCCTGAAGGTACACAGGGAAAATATATTATAAAACCGAGACCTGATTACAAAAGAATTCAGCATCGTCGTCATATGCCTGCAAATGAACATTTGACGATGCAAATTGCTCGCCAGGTTTATAATATATCCACAGCTGAAAATGCTTTGATATTTTTTCAAAATGGCGAGCCTGCTTATATTACCAAACGTTTTGATATTTCGGAAGATAATAAAAAGGTAAAGCAGGAAGATTTTGCATCTCTTCTCCGAAAAACATCTGAAACGGACGGAAAATACTTCAAATACAAGGGGAATTATGTGGATATGGGACTCTTATTCCCAAAATATGTTGCAGCATGGCAAGTAGAGATTGCTAAATTCTATCGTTTAGTTATTTTCAACTATCTGTTTGCCAATGGCGACGCCCATTTAAAGAACTTTTCTTTGCAACAAACAATTAATGGCGATTATGTATTAAGTCCTGCCTATGACCTGTTAAATAGTTCATTGCATGTTAAGGATGAAGACTTTGCTTTGGAAGGAGGCCTCTTTGAAAAAGCATGTTATTCAAAGATCTATTTACAGAAAGGACATCCTTGCCAGGATGATTTTGTCACTTTCGGTAAACTGATTGGCGTTCCGGATATTCAAGCAAAGAAAATACTGGATGAGTTTTTATTATCCCAACCTCTGGTCTACGCTTTAACCGAACAATCGTTTCTTAATGACAAGTTGAAGCGAATGTATATCCGTAGTTACGAGGAAAGATTGGAGAGAGCCAGGAGAAGTTCTCACAGATGAGTCCTTGTATTTGCGAGAGTATAAACCGCTTGGCTCATAAAAAGGGCGCTTTGACCGGATCGATTTTGACGCTGCCGGTTTTCAGCGCTTTTCTTTCCGTCTTCTTTATTCTTTGCGTTCTTTGCGGTTACAGAGATTCTTTGTAACCGCAAAGTTCGCAAAATTTTAAATTTTCACAGTCCATTTACAACTCGCTATTCCAAAGGACGAAGGGTAAGACCGCCCTGATTCAAGGATAAAAAAATCAACGACACAATCCTGTAAATCTTTTAATCCCAAATCAAGATTCAGACTGTTTTCCCTTTTTCAATTTTTAATTTTTTGCCGCAACCCTTATTTCTGGATACAACGAACAGAGTGACCGTTCGCACGAGCGAGCGCCGATAGATCTACCGTAGTAGTCCCATTGAAGCCATATTTCATTGCGCTAGCCTCCCCGGTAACAGCAGTGGACGACCAATAGCCGCCGTATTGACCCTGAAGGTACCACGTAGTGGTAGTACCATTAGTACCGCGGTAACCGGCGGCCGGCAGGAAAAGGTCTTTACCGGAAATGGTGATTTTACGGCCATTGGTAACAGCGACACTGAGTCCTTTCAAAACACCCAACTCTGTTTCGGTAGGAACCCTCCAGCCGGCAGGACATGGCCCCTGTGCATTGGCGCCCGACCACAAGTCGTCATCAGATTCGATTAACCAGTCGGTAGCGCTTGTGATAAACAGGTCCTTGTAAATTCCGGAAGCCGCTTCGGCGGTAACAGGGCCTGGTTGCAAGTCGTTTGCGCTATCATAGACGAACGGAACATTGCGCCCCCACTGATAAACATATCCGCAACTGGCAAGAGTAGGGCTGTAGGTGGTAAGAGTAGCGCCTACATTGACCGGAGCCCAATAGTTGCCCTCGACAAGGACAGGCTTAACCGTGTTTTCGTAAACCGGAACAGAGGTGATGGCAAGTACCTGTTCCAGCTGTGTTTCCCCGTCTTTTATCGTGAGGGTTCCCTCAACCGGGTAAGTCGTCTTGGGCAGGGTAATCTTATAGTATTGTCTGACCTTGCCGATGGAATAGGTCACTACAGGATCGCCGTCGGGAACGGGTGTGACATTGCTTGCCTCGTAATCCGTTCCCAAAGTCAAATCAAGCGTAGCCGTCAATGCGCCCGTTCCATTGCTGTCGCCCTCGGTATAGAATCTCAACTCGTTGTCGTATTCTCCGGTATTGCCCGACAGGTCGACGGTATTGTTTACAACCGGAACGCTTTCGTCCGCCCCGCCGACAAGAAGTTTGAATCCGTCATATACAAAGGAATATTCGGCAGTCGGATCAGCCGTCATTTCACCATCGTCGCCCCAGTCGGAAGCAAGCAGTTCAAAAGTCAAAGT
>JAISSD010000284.1 GCA_031273295.1 Prevotella sp. | reverse complement strand
TTTATTCATATGACAATAATTTTGTTTTCAATTGACATATGGAACTTGCATGATTTTTATTATCCCGGACTTTGGCGATTTGACAAAAATCATGCTTCGTTTCATGGAGTATGTGATATGTTTTTTTGCGCATTAAATGTTATTGTTTGGACGCCCTGCGATCAATTATTCTCTATCCAACAAAAATACTGAATGTGACTGAATGAATTGTTGCACATTTCCGCCTTTTTATATTCAATTGTCGGAATTGTGGGGCGGAACCGGATAAAGAGATCGTTTTTCCATATATATCTGTCAGTTGCAAAAAAGAAAAGCTGGAAAATTGAAACAACGCGAAGCGAAGAAATCTGCGTTCATCCGTTCAATCCGCGTCATCTGCGTGCAAAAAACAACGCTCCGTCCGGACGGAATTACGCGGATCTTTTGCAGGCTTTTCCGGTACGCAACCGGCAGATAGCGCCGGAAAGCACCGCCATTCGCCGGCTCCCGTGCAATCGTTTGCAAAAGAATTTCAGTTAAAATACTGTCACATACTCATTCTTATCCATAAATTATGTAGTTTTGTTACAGACATGCCCTGAGATACAGGATGTGCCCAAATCTGATAAACCATAAAAGCGCCTGCAATGAAAATAAAACTGCTTATCAATTACCATGCCGATTGGGGGCAAACAGTATGTGTTTGCGGTTCTGCGCCCGCTTTGGGGAATTGGGACGAAAACAAAGCCGCGGAAATGACAAACCTCTCTCCTTCTACATGGGCGTTGGAGATCGAAGCCGGAGACACGACCGGCGTGGAATACCGGTACATGGTAAAATACCGGAACAATATAATCGCACGGGAATGGGGAAGTCCTCACCTGTTAAAGACAGAAGCCGGCAAGCTGTTTGACGTGCAGGACTTATGGCAGAATGCGCCTCAACAGAAATTCCTGTATACATCGGGCTTTCCCGGAAGTTTTTTTGCCCGTGTCGACGACGCCGAACCCAAATATGCGAAAAAGACGATTCTGCTCAACGTCACATGCGAGAATGTAAAGAAAAACCGGAAACTGATACTTTGCGGCGCATCAAAGGCGTTGGGCGACTGGAAAGCGGAAAATGCCCTGCAATTCATTCAGGTAAAGTACGGCAACTGGCAGATAGCGATCGACGCTTCACAAATAACAGCGCCTCTGGAATATAAACTGGCTATTTATGACAGCGCCTCCAAAAATATAACACACTGGGAAGAAGGAAATAACCGCGTCTTGTCGCCATTGCCTTCCTCTTCAAATGAAAGCGTGGTCAAAGCGGAATCTTTCGCCTACCGTGACGACCGGACGAACTGGAAAGCGGCGGGAGTGGCCATACCCGTATTCTCGTTGCGGTCAAACGACAGTTTCGGTATAGGAGAATTTTCCGATTTGAAAAAAATGGTGGACTGGGCCGCCGCGACCGGACAGAAAATCATACAGGTATTGCCGATCAACGATACCACCATCACATATACGTGGATAGATTCATATCCTTATAACGCGATCTCCATCTATGCCCTCCATCCTGCTTATCTGGGCCTGAAAGCATATCCGCTAAAAAACGGGGAACGATACAGGGACTACGAAAGAGAAGCCGGCGAACTGAATGCCTTGAAAGAAGTGGACTACGACAGGGTTTTGGCTTTGAAATGGCGATATATAAAGGATCTCTTCGACGAATCGGGCGCAAAGACATTGAGGAGCAAAGACTACCTGGACTTTTACAGGCAAAACGAAGAATGGCTGTTCCCTTATGCCTGCTTCTCCCATCTTCGCGATAAATACAAGACTGCAAATTTCAGGAAATGGAAAAGCTGCGGCACATTCGACAAGAAGAAACTGGCCATGCTCGCCGACACGGACAAAGACGCAAAAACCGCTATCGAACTGTTGTGCTTCACACAATACTTGCTACACAAACAACTTGTCGATGTAAAACAGTACGCGCACCGGCACGAAGTGATACTCAAAGGCGACATACCTATCGGCGTCAGCCGCGACAGTGTGGAAGCCTGGGTAGAACCGCACTTGTTCAATCCGGATGCGCAGGCGGGCGCTCCGCCTGACGACTTTTCGTTCTTCGGGCAAAATTGGGGATTCCCCACCTACAACTGGGAGGAGATGGCAAAAGACGGTTATCAGTGGTGGATAAAACGCTTCCGCAAGATGGCCGATTATTTCGACGCTTACCGCATCGACCATATTCTGGGCTTTTTCCGTATCTGGGAGATCCCCCTATCGTCCGTTCAGGGCTTATTGGGTTGTTTCAGCCCGGCTTTACCGCTTGGCGCCGATGAAATTCATTCGTCAGGTATACAATTCGACGAAGACCGGATGACAAACCCGTATATCCACGAGCATTTCCTGGAAAACATATTTGGCGAATACGCATCCGAAGCGACGGAACGCTATTTGCGCGCAACATCCTGGCAACGCTACGAACTGAAAGAAGACTGCAATACGCAGGTCGGGATAAAAGCGCTTTTCGAAGGCAAAAAAGATGAAAAAAGCCTGCGTATCCGCGATGGATTATACGGGCTTTGCAACGAAGTCTTGTTTATAAAGGATAAACGCGAACCTCACAAATATCATCCGCGCATTACGGCGCAGTACAGCTATTCGTACAAGGATCTGGACGATGCCGCGAAGGAGGCGTTCAACAAATTGTACAACGATTTCTTTTACCGCCGTCATTCCCTGTTCTGGCGCAACGAAGCAATGAAAAAACTGCCGGCGCTTGTATCTTCCACCTCCATGCTTGTTTGTGGCGAAGATCTGGGGATGGTTCCCGAATGCGTGCCGTCGGTAATGAACGAATTACAGATATTGAGCCTTGAGATAGAACGCATGCCAAAAGAAAAGGATCTGCAGTTCAACTCTTTGCCCGCATTGCCTTATCTTAGCGTATGCACAACATCTACGCACGATATGTCTCCAATCCGCTTGTGGTGGAAAGAAGACCGGGCTGCGACGCAAAAGTATTACAACGAGATACTGTGGAAACAGGGAACCGCCCCCGAAGAATGTACTTCCGAATTATGCCGGCAGATAGTGAATAACCATTTGAACGCGCCGTCGGCGCTTAGCATATTGCCGCTTCAAGACTGGCTGTCAATAGATGATAAAGCAAGAAGGCAAGACGCGGAAGAAGAAAGAATAAACATACCTGCCGTTTCTCAACACTACTGGCGGTACAGGATGCATTTGACTTTGGATGAATTGCTTGAGAATGACGATTTTAACCGGATGGTTAAATCAATGGTAGTCCGGTCAGGAAGGGAGTGATCAAATCGATATATACAAAAACCATGAAGAAGACCTGTTTAATATTATTGTTTGTTTTTGCAGCCGCATCGGCTTTTGCAAGCGGCATAAAGACAGTAGATCCCGCGTTTTGGTGGGCCGGGATGAAAAACCCCGAATTACAAGTATTGATACACGGCGACAATATTGGAAAGTCGGAAGTCGGCATTACTTCAAAATTCGTGAAATTAAAAGAAACGCTAAGGCTTGAGAATCCGAATTATCTGATCCTGTATTTCGACCTGTCCGAAGCTCGACCCGAGGAGTTCAACATTGTGCTGCAACAGGGGAATGACAGGAATGTGATACCTTACGAAATAAAGCGCCGAAGCCCCGGTTCGTCGGACAGGGCGGGATTTAATACAAGCGACGTACTTTATCTGATCATGCCCGACCGCTTCTCTAACGGCGACTCTTCGAATGACGAAATTTTCGGCTACCCTGTCAACCGCGACAATCCAAATTCGCGTCATGGCGGCGATTTCAAGGGAATTGAAAATCATCTGGACTATCTGGAACAGCTCGGCATAACAGCCGTATGGCTTAATCCCGTGCTGGAAAACAATATGAACGAACATGAATATTCGGCCTATCACGGTTATGCCACAACCGATTTCTATAAAGTGGACGCGCGTTTCGGCACAAACGAAGACTATCGGGATCTGATTGACAAGCTTCATGCGCGCGGCATGAAAATAGTTATGGATATGATTTTCAATCACTGTGGCAGCGAGCATTATATGTTCAAGGATATTCCATCGAAAGACTGGTTCAACAACAGAGGCAAATACGTGCAAACTTCGCACCGTACAGCCGTGCAATACGATCCATACCGCTCCGATTACGATTTCAAGGCCGCGGTCGACGGATGGTTTGTGGAATCCATGCCGGATTTCAACCAGCGCAATCCGCATGTGGCCAAATATTTTATACAGAACAGTATCTGGTGGATAGAATACGCGGGGCTGAACGGCATACGTCAGGATACCCATCCTTACGCCGATTATGACATGATGTCGCGATGGTGCAAGGAAGTGACCGAAGAATATCCCGATTTCAATATCGTCGGGGAAACATGGTACCACAATAATGCAGGGCTTGCTTACTGGCAGAAAGACAGCAAGCTGGCCAAACCGAAAAATTCCCACCTCAAAACAATAATGGATTTTCCGCTTGTAGATATTGGCGAAAAATGTTTTGACGAAGAAACCGGCGAATGGGGCGGAGGTTTTATGCGGGTTTACGATTATCTTTCGCAAGACTTTGTGTATGAAGACCCTATGAATCTTCTGGTTTTTCTGGACAATCACGATACATCGCGGTTCAACAGGAACGAACAGGACACTGCATGCATCGATCGCACAAAGCTGGCTTTGACGCTGATCCTTAGCATAAGAGGAATACCACAGATATACTATGGTACGGAAATCCTGATGACGGGCCACAAGCCTGATGGAGACGGTTTTCTGCGTAAAGATTTTCCGGGCGGCTGGGCGGAAGACAAAACAAATAAATTTGAGGCGTCGGGGCGTACGGCAAAAGAAAACGAGGCCTTTGAATTTATGAAAAAACTGTTGAACTGGCGCAAAGGCAACGAGGCTGTTTCTAAAGGAACATTGAAACACTTTGTTCCGGCAAACGGCGTTTATGTTTACGAGCGTAAATACAACGACAGGTCGGCGGTTATATTTTTATCCGGTTCGGACAGTGAAAAAACAATAGACCTTTCTCCATACAGGGAGGTATTGCCAAAGAGCCGGGCAAAGGATATTGTAAGTGGAAACATGGTAAACCTGGACGGTGACACATTAACAATCAAGCCCCGGAGTGTCCTGGTATTGGATTTTTGACTACTTTTATATACAAAAGCAAGTATCTGCCTGAATACAAAATTCCCAGACCATGAAAAAAGGGCCGTTAACGATAAAAGATATTGCGAAAGATTTGAATATTTCGCCCTCGACCGTATCGAGGGCCTTGAAAGACAATCCCGATATCAGTCTCGAAACCCGGAAGCTGGTGCAGGATTACGCGCACAGGTACAAATATAAGCCGAACGCGTTGGCTTTGAGCCTGAAAACACAGCATACGAATATCATTGGGGTTATCGTTCCGGAGTTGGCGAATCACTTTTTTTCGGGCGTATTATCCGGTATGGAAACCGTAGCCGAAGAGAGAGATTATCATGTGATCGTATGCCAGTCGTCGGAAGATCACCGGAAAGAAATACGGAATGTGCACACGCTTATCAAAGCCCGCGTATGCGGAGTATTGATTTCCCTGTCGAAAACAACGACCGGATACGAGCACTTTCAGGAACTGACAGACAATGGCATTCCGGTTATATTCTTCGACCGTATATGTACGGGAATAGATTCGGACAAGGTTGTAGCGGACGATTATTCGGGAACATTTACGGCTGTGGAATATATGATAAAGACAGGTTGCAAGCGCATAGCCTTTTTTTCAGCTCCGTTGCATCTCGAAATATCCAAAAACAGAAAGAACGGTTATCTGGACGCGCTTCGCAAATACCGTTTGCCTGTCGACGAAAGCATGATGCGCATAGCCGATACCAAGCGACTGGGTTATGAAAAAGCTATGGAAATATTGCAAAGCCCCGATCGTCCCGACGCTTTTATGGCAATGAACGACTATACGGCTTCCGGTATCTTGGTCGCGACCAAAGAGCTGGGATTGAAAGTCCCGGATGAAGTTTCGATTTTCGGCTTTTCCAATTCGAATATATCGCAGGATACCGATCCCATGCTTAGCACGATGGATCAACATCCGAAAAAAGTTGGAGAGGAAGCGATGCGGCTGATGCTGGAAAAAATAGAAAACCCGGAAAATACATCGCGGAAAAACAGACTGATAAAGACCTCGTTGATAGCGCGGCAAACAACGCGTAAATTGCCCGACGGGGTAACTGAACAATGATCATATACTAAAAGTATCATACCATGAAACAAAAACAGAAACCGACGCTTGCCTTCTGGCAGATCTGGAACCTTAGTTTCGGATTCCTGGGTATCCAGATAGGATATTCATTACAAAGTTCGCAGACAAGCCGGATACTGGCCGCATTGGGAGCGGATCCCCATCAACTTCCATTGTTTTGGATAATGGCTCCGTTGGCAGGACTGATAGTGCAACCTGTTATCGGCATGTCCAGCGACAGAACCTGGACAAGGCTAGGCAGGCGGATCCCCTTTATTTTGGGAGGCGCAATAGTTTCGGCTATAGCCATGTTCTTTATGCCCAATTCGGAATTTATAACCCGGTATCTGCCCGCAGAAGAAATACAATTGTTTGGAACAATGGTTACATGGGCGCTTGTCTTTGGCGCCGCAATGCTTTTATTCATGGATTGCGCCTTTAACGTATCCATGCAGCCATTCCGCTCGCTGGTAGGGGATATGGTGAATAACAGGCAGCGAAACCAGGGTTATTCCGTTCAAAGTTTCCTTACCAATCTGGGCGCGGTGACAGGCTCCTTGCTTCCTTTTGTACTGGCTTATGCAGGCATGAGGAACGCCCCTGTTGATGGCGAAAAGGTAGCCCCGTCCGTAATATGGTCTTTCTACACAGGCGGAGCATTACTCTTGTTAACAGTGATCTGGACATGTATCAGGGTCAAGGAGTACCCCCCCGAAGAATTTGCAGAGTATAACGATATGGAAGCGAAGCCTGCCGAAAAGAAAGATTCTTTCTTTAGCATATTGAAGAATATGCCCGGAACGATGTATCAGCTGGCTATAGTACAGTTCTTTTCCTGGTTCGCCCTTTTTTTGATGTGGGTATATGCAATTGGGGGAATAGCAGAAAATATCTGGAACAGTACAGACCCTCTGTCCAAAGCGTACAATGACGCAGGAGACTGGAATGGCGTCCTGAGTGGAGCTTATGCCGTCTTTGCCGTTGTCTTTGCCGTCTTTATGGCTCGGATAGCAGATAAATTAGGGCGCAAAAAGGTATATTCCTTTGCTTTGCTTATGGGCGCCGCCGGATTGATCTCCATGTATTTCATCACCGACCAATATCTGCTAATATTGTCTATGTCAGGCGTCGGCATTGCCTGGTCCGGGATCCTGGCCATGCCTTATGCCATATTGTCAGGCGTGTTGCCGGCCAAAAGAATGGGACTTTTTATGGGGCTTTTCAATGCAACGATCACAATCCCGCAAATTACGGCGAGCCTTGTTGGCGGATTGATGTTTAAATATATTGCCGGAGGGAGTTCGATAATGATGCTTGTAGTAGCGGGCGTATCCATGCTGTTAGCCGCCGTCTCCGTCGCATTTGTACGGGATAGAAATGTGGAAATACAACCCGAATATATAAAATGATATACCTAAACCATGTATTTATGAGAAGTAAAGTATTATTGATGATTGCAGTAACAGCTCTGGCGAGTTACTCATGCAAACGGAAACAACAGGAAACAGCAAGCGAGCCACAGGAGAAATGCACGGTCGGGCATCCCGACTGGACGCGCAATGCGGTTATCTACGAAGTAAATGTAAGGCAATATACCAAAGAAGGAACTTTTGCGGCTTTTGAACAGCATTTGCCCCGCCTGAAAGAACTGGGCGTCGACGTACTTTGGTTTATGCCGATACATCCCGTTTCGGAGAAAAACCGGAAAGGAACATTGGGCAGTTATTATGCTGTAAAAGACTACAGGGAAGTGAATCCCGAGTTTGGAACGAAAGAGGACTTTAAGCGCCTTGTCGATAAAGCGCACGAGGCCGGATTTAAAGTGATACTCGACTGGGTTGCCAACCACACAGGGTGCGACAATGTATGGACAGTACAGCGTCCCGACTGGTATGTGAAAGACAGTACAGGCAACTTTAAAAGCCCGTACGACTGGACGGATACATACGAACTGGACTATGACAACAAAGATATGCGCGCGGAAATGACCGACGCATTGAAATATTGGGTGAAAGACTTCAATATCGACGGTTATCGTTGCGATATGGCGCATGAAGTCCCTACCGATTTCTGGAATGAAGTCCGGCCGGCCCTGGATAGTATCAAGCCAGTATTCATGCTTGCCGAATCGGAAAACCACGACTTGCTGGAGCATGCTTTCGACGCCAATTACTCGTGGGAGCTGATGCATCTGATGGCTGATGCAAGCAAAGGCTCAAAAACAGCTGAAGATATTATCGCTTATGTGCAAAAACTGGATTCAGTGATGTGCCCGGATGGCTATAAGATGAACTTCCTTGGCAATCACGACGAAAATTCATGGAACGGTACGGAATTCGAACGTTATGGAAAAGGTGTGGAAGTTTTTGCCGTGCTTGCCTACACTCTTAATGGCATGCCGATGATGTATACGGGACAGGAAGTAGGGATGAAAAAGCGTCTGTCGTTTTTCGAAAAAGACATGGTTCCTTCATGGACTGCCAATACCGTGACGGCTTTCTACAAGAAACTGAACGAATTGAAACACGCTCATCCCGCGCTTCGGGCAGGAAGAATCGGAGGGAAACCAAGATTCTATACTTCTTCTGCGGGTAAAGACTTGTTGATATATTCGCGCGAAGCGGCAGGAAAAGAGATCATGGTGATGCTCAATCTGTCGGACAAAAACATCACTTATCAAAGCAACGACGCCCTTTACAGGGATAATTACACGGACTGTTTTTCGGGGAAAAAGACCGGCAAATTGCCGGCTACGCTGAAAGCCTGGGAATACAGGGTGTTTACGCGATAAAATTATACAACAACGACTTGAAGCTTCGGCCGGAGCGCTGTTTTTTGCACGCAGACGACGCGGACTGAACGGATGAACGCAGATTCGGAACTCCAATACTATCGCAAATTAAAAATGCTGTTTTACAGGCATTTAAAAAGCTTTCGTATTGGAGTTCCGAACTTGTAACTGTTTACTGCTTATGATATTCGCCGATAGGCGCCCTCATTTCTGGATACAACGAACAGAGTAGCCGTACGCGCGAGGGCTCGAACTCACCTCGCGCCCACTCGGGCTGATGAACAACGCATACGCGGAGGCGCCCGAAACGCTAGACGACCAGTAGCGGCTGTGCGTAGTCCTATTGGTCCACGAACCGCCACTATTGCGGTAGCCGGCGGCAGGCAAAAAGAGGTTGCCACCAACGCCGGTAACTGTTACAGGGTTCTCGGAAGTGGCGCCGTTGATATTACTTTCCAAAACGGTCAACTCTGTTCCTGTTGGAACTCTCCAGCCGTCGGGACAAGGGCCTTGAGCGTTCTCTCCAGACCACAAGTCGTCATTTTTATCATCCGGTATTAACCAGTCGCCGGGACTTTCGGTGTAAATAAACCTGGTAGCGTAAATACCGGAAGCATTCGTGGCGGAAACAGGGCCTAGCTGCTTGTCGTCTGCGCTATCGAAAACAAACGGAACATTGCGGCCCCACTGGAAATAATATCCGCTAGCCTCTAAGGACGAAGTCGTATTGTACAATGTCGCCCCAACGTTTACCGGCGCCCAATACCTTCTCTCGTCGGCAGGGCCATCCTCTGAATACTGGCCCTCGACAAGGACTGGCGTGTAATCCGTGTTTTCGTATTTCGGAACGGAAGTGATGTTAAAGGTCTGCATTTTAGTTGTTACCTCGTCCTTTACCGTGAGGGTTCCCTTAACCGGATAAGTCGTCTTTGGCAATATTATTTTGTATGTCTGCCTGACTTTGGCGCCTCCGTAAGTGACAACGGGGTCGCCTTCAACAACAGGCGTAAAATTGTTTTTGGCATAGTCAGTACCCAAAATAAAATCGAGGGTAGCCGTCAATTCGTCCGTCGCCCTGTTCTCGCTCAAGGTGGAAAACCGTAATTCACTGTCGCCCGTATTGTCCGACAGGTCAATGTCGATGTCTTCGCCGTCGCCGTCAGGAATAGCTACATTGTCTAAACTAAAGCCGGTATACTCGACCGCATCGACGGAAGGTACAGCCCTCATTTCTTCCTCTTCATTGTCCCATTGGGATACCTCCAGCGCGAATACCAGGTTGGTACGGTCAATGCGAGATACTGTCAATATGTAACGTTTGTTTGCCTCGATTGGCCGGTCACCGGCCAGCAAAACCTTGTACACCACCGGCTTGCTGTCGCCAATATAGATACCTTCCACCTCGATGAGAGTGGATTCGTCGGTCAGGTTATCCCTGCCGTCCAGTTTTCCGGGCCAAAGATAAAACGCGCCTCTGGCAAGTCCTTCGTTTATTCCTGTCACGCCGGAAACGTCAATCGCATCGTCGCCTCTCAATGACACTTTGTCCGCAAGATCCGGACGGTCGTCGGG
>JAISSD010000266.1 GCA_031273295.1 Prevotella sp. | reverse complement strand
GTTGCAGGAGAGAATCGCTACCCGAAAATTTCGCCCGGAAATGCGACGCTCTCCCCATCGCCTGTAATCTGCGTTCATCCGTTCGATCCGCGTCATCTGCGTGCAAAAACAACGCTCCGGCCAAACGGAACGGGCGCTTTGATTGCGTCGATTTTGGCTCCGTCGATTTTCAATTCAATTCAAATATTATCCGGAAAGGCTACCGGGCTATAAACAGCTCCAGTCCGTAATAAAACAGCATAGCCATCGCCGCGCTTACAGGAATGGTTAGAATCCAGGCTACAAGCAAGTCTTTTGTTACTCCCCAACGCACGGCAGAAAGGCGTTTGATGGAACCGACCCCGATAATACTGCCTGTAATCACATGCGTTGTGCTTACGGGCACATGGAGTATCTCCGTAATGAACAGGGTTAGCGAACCTGCCGTCTGGGCGCAAAAACCTTCTATTGGCGTGATCTTTGTAATACGGTTGCCCATGGTCTTCATTATTTTCCATCCGCCGCATACCGTGCCAAATGCAATGGCGGTGAAACAGGCTATAGGAACCCAATCGTGCATATCCGCCATCGTTTCCATCCGCATCCAAACGGGGAGTTCTTCCAGATGACTGCTTGCTATCAACGCCGCGGCAATGATACCCATTACTTTCTGCGAATCGTTAAGTCCATGCCCTATACTGAGAAATGCCGACGATACAAGCTGAAGATTTTTAAACCACCTGTCGGCTTTATTCGGTTTGGTCTTTTTGATAAGATGGAGCGTCAGCAGCGTAATCAAATTACCGCCAACCATACCTATCAATGGAGCAACGACAATAAACAAGGCTATAATACCAATCACGCCGGCATGTACAGCCTGAAAACCGGAAGCGGCAATACCTGCTCCGGCGAATCCGCCTATGAGCGTGTGTGACGAAGATGAAGGAATACCCAGCCACCATGTAACCAAATTCCATGTGATGGCGGCTACCAGCCCTGCGATAATAACATGCGAAGGATCGGCTATGAAGCTCATATCCACAGTCTTCGATACAGTATCGGCAATACCGAATCCTCCAATAATAAATTTAGCGATAAAATAAGCGACGAAATTGAAAAATGCCGCCCAGATAACGGCTTGGGTAGGGGTAAGAACTTTTGTGGATACGACTGTGGCTATCGAGTTGGCCGCATCGTGGAATCCGTTGATAAAATCAAAAATTATGGCTAAAACAATAATTATTACAAGTAATGTCATTTTTGCTTTTGATTATGAGTACTTAACAATCATTGTCTTGATAATCTTCCCGACAGCTTCGGAGGCGTCTGTGGCCCGTTCGAGTTCGTGGAGGATATCTTTGAGTTTTATAACCTCGATAGCGTCTGTTTCATTCTCAAACAGGTCGATAAGGAAGTGCTCGTATATATCGTCCGCTTTTTTCTCTATGACGCCTAATTGTTCGCAATATTCTTTTATCTTCACGGTACTCTTTTTCAAGACGTCCAGTTCGTCTATCGCCTGAACCAAAAAACCGGCGGACTCGCGCACAAACGTAGCCAAACGAATTGCGGCTTCGGGCATTACTTTGGGGCTGTAAAGCATGATGCGTTTCGCGCAACTGTTGATCAAATCGGTCACATCGTCCATCGTTGCCGAAAGATGGTTGATATCTTCCCTGTCGAACGGAGTGATGAATGTTTCATTCAACTCCTCAAAAATCTGGTTTTGAATGGCGTCGGCTTTGCGTTCCTGCTCCTTGATTTTCTTGTAGTACTCCACAGCGTCGTTGTGGTTAGTTACTTGAACGCATTCGATGATTAGGTCGGACGCGGTCAGAATTACCTGAGCCATTCCGCTCATTAGCGGAAAAAACTTGTTTTCTTTAGGTTTGAACCTATCGAAGAAATTATTTTTCATAAAAAATTAAATATATCCATATTTGAAAAGGATTGCAAGAAGAATGCAACGCCAAACGCATACAAAGGTAAAAAAAAATCTATTCCGTAAAAGGTTTTTCAATATAAAAATAAAAAGGATATCTTCCTATGAATTTGGCGTTTAGCCTCAAATCTGTATTTTTATTCAATTTTTATTCAAAATGTATATCTCCGAAATATAAAGGCGCATGAAAATCAGGCTTTTCAGTTTTGACGGGATTCCATGAAAGGAAGTGCGGCAGAGTCAGGTTGTCGCCGCATTTGTAAAAATTACCACGAGCTTCCGCTCCTTTAAACGTCTCCAGTCCGGATTTCCAATAGGCTGAAACAGGGACGACTGCCAGTATATTCCATTTAAAGTCTCCTTGTTTTTTATCAAAAGGTTCGGCGCCCAAACTCGGATATCGTTTTATCGAAGACAATATGGCCCGGTCTGCGTGTTCCGAATCGGCTTTGTTTTTTCTATAGCCTAAAAGCGCTTTTCCTATGCAGGACAACTCCAGATTATAATAACGGGGAGAATTGCCAAACGACAAGAAAAATTCGACGCATGAATCTGTCCATACAGGTCCGTTATCTTCGGCTGTTTCAGCCAGAATTTCATTTTCTTCCACAAAGAATTGTAAAAACAGATGCGTCCCGTTGTGCGCTATCTTAAAAGCGGCTTCCGGTTTGGACGGATACAGTCCGGGCCAATTTACGCAGGCTATCTTGTTTTCCCGTACTTCCTGCATACACTTGGTTATGCTCGCATAGTTGCCGGCGTCGGCCACGTCAATCATTGGTACTAATAACATATCGTCATTTGGATTTTAGGTTTTAAATAATATCAGTTTGTATATAAACTTTTGTTTATCTGCTCGATATAGTTCAGTATTTCTTCCGCTCCCAGTCTGTGTTCGGCAGAAGAATAAAATATCGGGGGTATTTCTTCCCATGTTTCTTTCAGTTCCTCCGTATATGTTTCCACGTTCTTTTTCAAAGCGCCTTTACTCAACTTGTCTATCTTGGTGAATACGATGGCGAATGGCGTTTCTTCTTCGCCCAGCCAATTCATAAATTCGATATCTATTTTTTGCGGCTCGTGGCGGCAGTCCAGCAACAGGAACAAGCTGGTGAGTTCCGCCCTGTTAATTATATAGCGGTCTATAATTTTTCTTATTTGCTCCCGTCCGTCCTTTCCTCGCCGGGCGTAACCGTATCCCGGCAAATCGACCAGATACCATTCGTCATTGATCATAAAATGATTTATCAGTTGTGTTTTTCCCGGCATGGACGAGGTCATCGCCAATCCTTTTCTGTTTGTAAGCATATTGATGAGCGATGATTTTCCGACGTTGGACCGTCCGATAAACGCATATTCGGGCCTTCCGTCTTGTGGACATTTACGGTAATCAGTATTGCTTATTACAAATCGAGCGTCTTTTATTATCATTGTTCAATCCTCTTGTTTTATAAATTAAAATATTCGTTCTTTTTCTTTTCGGGCAGTTTCCCGGCTGATTCCTCCGGATTCGTGGATATGATTTTCCGGAACCCGATACAAAAATAGTCTAAAAATATGGATATCTTTGTTTCCCGGACATAACAATCCCGGATATTGTTTTTCACAATAGAGTAAATACAGTCTGTTACAAGCGAATAAGCCTATGATTAGAGATGTAACCCCGGACGATGCGAAAAGGATTGCCGAAATATATAATTACTACGTCGAAAAGACCATCGTTACTTTCGAGTACGATCCTGTAAGCGAACAGGATATTAAAGAGCGTATAAGAAAAGCAAGCGGAAAGGGTTTTCCTTTTTTCGTCTATGAACAGGATGGCAGGGCGCTGGGCTATGCTTGTCTTGGCAATTGGCGCGAACGGGCCGCATACGACATAACGCTGGAAACCAGCATATATCTTGATCATAATGCGACAGGACGCGGCATCGGAAGCATTCTTTATCGGGAGCTGATAGATCGTGCGCGGCTGATAAACATCCACTCGCTGATTGGCGTAATATCCTTGCCAAATCCCGAAAGCCAAAAGTTACACCGGAAATTTAATTTTGCGCCGGTTGGAAATTTTAAAGAATCGGGTATAAAGTTTGGCAAACTGATCGACGTGGAATTCTGGCAATTGATATTATAATCGATTGCGCAGATTGTTTACCGGATAGACCACGGCAAGGAAACCGATTGCGTTGACGGTCAAGAATATCAACAGTATATCCGGAAGTTCCACAATTACAGGATAGGCGTCCATAACGAATGTTCCCGGTGTGGAACCTAACTTCCATAGCCCGAAATGTTGTTGCAACATACACACCGCGAGGCCCGATATTATTCCTGTCAAGGCGCCGGCAAAGGTTATCAGCCAACCTTCAAACAAGAATATATTCAGTATGAGCCTGTTATCAGCGCCTAGTTTTTTCAGGATACGAATATCCCCGTCCTTTTCCATAATGAGTATTGTCAGCGAGCCTACCACATTAAATACCGCAACTATCAATATTATGGCCAGAATAAGAAATGTAACCCACTTCTCCACATTCACCATACGGTATAGATCCTCCTGCTGTTCAAAGCGGTTTTTCACAAGATAGGCGTCGCCCAGTATCGATTTTATTTTAGCCTGAACCCTGTCGATCGCCACCGCGTCTTTCAGTTTTATATCGATAGAAGACACTTCGGTTTCATATCTCAACAGCTCGCGGACCAGGTCAATCGAAACAATCATCATCTGATCGTCATATTTCGTCTGGTTTAAAGCGAACACTCCGCTGATAAAAACCCCGGAATGGTCGAATGCCGTAGCCGGGTTAGCCGGATTGACTTTTACATTCCTTTTAGGCACATAGACTTCCACCGGATTGACAAAATTGGCGCGTACCCCGACGAGCATGGCTAATCCGGCTCCGACAACTCCGTTATCCATGCGCCACTCTTCAACAGAGCCGGTTTCTGCGGCTTCAATCGTATCGGAAGCATCATCTTCCCTCAACAGAAAACGCCCGTCTATTATCAATTTGTCGATTTCCGCCAGATATTCAAATTTTTTTGAAACTCCTTTCAGTATGACAGGTTCCTGACGGTCGCCGTTTTTCAATAGAGCATTCTCTTCGAGCGATTCGGACGTAAATGCTACTTCGGAGATATTCTTTACTTCTTCGATCCGGGGATCGTTGGGGTCAAATACTTTCCCTTGCGCCGGAGTGATCTGCAATTCGGGATCGAATGCGCTGAATGTCCGGGAAACGACTCCTGTAAATCCGTTAAACACGGAAAGAACGCAGACCAAAGCCATTGTAGCTAAAACAATACCGAGCGCCGATATCATTGATATGATATTGACGGCGTTATGAGACTTCCTGGCAAAAAGGTAACGCCGGGCTATTTGGAATGGAAGGTTCAAATTTCTTCTTCTTTTTTATTGTCCGGATTCAATAGTTTGTCAATATTTTCAAGATAATCAAGCGAGTCGTCGAGATAGAAACTCAATTCGGGGATTATCCGCAACTGTTTACCTACTTTTTGTCCCAAATCGAAGCGTAAGGTTTTTACATTCGCCTTGATGTTAGCGAGCAGTTCTTTAGCCTGGCCGGAAGGGAAAATACTCAGATATACTTTTGCCAGTCCCAAATCGGGACTGACGCGTACTGTACTGACTGACACCAGTATTCCACGCATTTGTTGTGTTTGTTTCCTGAATATTTCACTGAGTTCCTTTTGGATAAGGCGGTTTATTTTCTGTTGTCTGGTAGTATCCATGATTATATGTTGATTATATGTTTTAGGGTACAAATATAAGGAATTAAGAATTAAGAATAAGGAATTAAGAATTAAGAATTAAGAATGAGGAATGAAGAATGAAGAATGAAGAATTAAGAATTAAGAATTAAGAATTAAGAATTAAGAATGGAGAATTAAGAATGGAGAATTAAGAATGGAGAATTAAGAATGAAGAATTAAGAATTAAGAATTAAGAATTAAGAATGAAGAATGAAGAATGAAGAATGAAGAATGAAGAATCGGAAACGGCGCAAACCCGGATCCCGGTTTTTCGATTTTCAAGAAAATATTGTGTCGATTTTGATGGGAATCATTTGTTGGTGTGAATTATATTGTCCTTTCAGGATGTAATTGCCTGGCATATTCATTTTACCCGACACATTGTGTCGGGCTGGGATGTGGAAGGCTTTCAGCCTTGGTTTGGCGGCTATGCAGCAAACGCGTTGGCAAACTTGTATCGTGGCGGGTTTTGGAGTACAAAAACCTCGTTTCCACCTGATTTTTCAACAAAACAACCACGGTAGCAATGAAATAATATAAATAACACAACCTCTTCTAAAGTAGGGATGCGTCCAAGCAGTTAGAGGTTATTTATTTTTCATCACAAAATTAGCTTGACACGAAGAACACAAAGCGTATCACAAAGGGCGCAAAGCATTTCTTTTTTTAATTTCCATTCATAATTCCGCTAATTGGATATAAAAAGGCGGAAATTTGCAACGGCTTATCCACCCGGATTCAATATATTTGTTGGATAATGTATACTTATTCAAATTCATTAACAAAATTCAAATTTATGAAAAAAGCGATTCTATCAATGGTTATTGTTGCTTCCGGGTTGTTGTCCGGTTGCAGCAGTGAAGAGAGCGTCTCCAGACCGGAGACAATCGGGCAGACGGGTACTTTGACTTTCAGTTTTCCTGCGCCACGCCGAAGCGTGACTTATTCTATTGACGATGCCGATGCAACCACGGGTGAGGATGCCGGTGTGGATGCAACCGCCGATGAAGCACTGATTAGCGACGTAACGGTTTACATGTTTGAAAATTCGGGTAGCGAATTGCTGGTGGCCAGACAGTCGGCAACTGCAGGTGAAGACTCCGGCGTTGCGTCGGTTAGCATCGACGTGAACGATTTTACCTCCAATGACGCCGATTATGTGTTTTATGCCGTGGCCAATGTCACTGACAACATTGAAGACAACTTCAAGGTTGGCATAACCACACTTGATGACTTCACCATTGCCGTTGCGGCAAAGACCGGAGCACGGATTCCCGGACATAACATGTTGATGGTTGGCTATAAAACGATTACCGGTTTGTCTTCGGAGACCGGGCAGAGTCATACTATCAACCTGCGTCACCGCGTGGCCCGTTTCGACATCGACAACACTACTGAAGACGAAGACCCGGACAACAACGACGACGAATCGGGTACTGAAACATTTTTCAGGATAACAAAAATCCATGTGTTCAACACATTGGCGGAGGGTTATCTCACAGAAGAAACCAACGGTCGTCCGACGGAACGCGACCCTCTTACCGTCAAGGCTGACCTGGCAGGCGAAGATGCGATTGATGTTTCCAGTGTAGCCAACATAAACAACGGTGTTGCCGAGGGCGCGTTCTACCTCTGGCCCGGAGAACTAGCCGCCAAATCTGCTCTGGATACTCCCGGTTCCACAGTCATCAAGGTGGAGGGCGTCTATGTAGTCGATGACACACAGATAGAGCCGGTAGTCCACACTGTCCAGCTGACCGGTGAACAGAAAATCGAGGCCAATGTCCGTTACACTTTGAAGGTATCGCGAATCGGCGGGAAGAGTTTGAGATTCGAATTGGTTCCCTCCAAATGGGGTAACGGGCCTGACGTTACTGCAACTCCGTCCGTCGGAGACTTTGAATACGCAGGCTTCGAGCTTCATGTTGGCGGGATAGTGGGGAGCACACCGCTGGTTAACGACAAGATCGATTTGTCGGCCAATACAGGGGAGGATGCCAGCGAGTTAACGTTTTACACCGAAAGCGACAGCAGGGCGACGGGCGCTCTGACGGCAAAGCTTGATCTGACTTTGGGAACGGGTTATACTCCAAGCGTAACTCCTGAGCTGGACGGCGCCCCGGTAGTTACCTATTCGGGAATAAAAGTCAGGCAGTCATACAAAATTATTTTACCAAAGACGACTTACCCGATCAATGGCGCCCTCACGATAAAAGACGAGAAAACAGGTCTGGAAAAGGAACTTGCCATCACCTCCGTTCCGGTTTACGAAAACACAACTCACAAGCCTGTTCTTGTCGGGGGCAAGTATTGGGCTCCCGTCAACGTAGGGGCTACTTCCACTACTTACAGCGCCAGTTTGGCCGGTTGCGGTTATATTTTTCAGTGGGGTCGCAGTTACGCTGGCTTTACTTACGGTTCTACCGGTGATACCTTTGGCGGCCCTGTTTCCGCTACAGATGCCGAAACAACTTACGTTGGCAAGTTCATCACTGCCAGTGGAGCTCCCAATGACTGGTTATCCCCTCAGGATGACCTTTTATGGTCAGGCGAGAACGCTCGGGGTCCGTGCCCTGCCGGTTGGCGGGTTCCTACCGGGACCGAGTTGACGGTTTTGAACAGCAAGTACAGTACGGCGAATATCGAGGGGTCTCCCGGCAGTATCCGTTTAAAGATTCCCGCTGACGCTTCCGGCGAGTACCTGTATTTGCCTGCCGCGGGCTACCGCAATGATTCGTCCGGTGCGTGGACCAATAGAGGTACGAGCGGCCACTATTGGTCGTCTACGACCTCGGATACTGCCGCGAGGTACTTCCTCTTCAATAGCGGTTCGTCCGGTATGTATTCGAACATTCGCGCGGTCGGTTACTCTGTTCGTTGCCTCCAAGAATAGACAACAGGAGAATTAATTAAGAATCAAGAAAAAAATTAAGAATGAAGAATTAAGAATGAAGAATAAAAATACGGAGAAATTAATGAGTCCCCTATCATTTTTATGCAATACGCATTATAGTAACATGGGGAGTGTGGTATTTCAATGAGCAGTTTGAGGGGGATGTTACATAAGAGAATTAAGAATGAAGAATCAAGAAAAAAATTAAGAATGAAGAATTAAGAATGAAGAATAAAAATACGGAGAAATTAATTAAGAATTAAGAATTAAGAATTAAGTATGAGGAATGAATAATTTACCATTTTGCGGCGTGGCGTTCTTCCTGATTTTCAAGGAAATTCTTTGTGTCCTTTGTGTTAAATTGATTTGGTGTTTTTTGTAATACACTTTGTGTTAATGAATTTAGCCGGAGGTCTTTGATGCAAATACCCCCAATGAAGCATAGCGATTGGGGGTAAACGCGCGCCCTCTTCTCTCAACCCCGACAGTGGGTTGAATGACAATAATAAATTATTACCTTTATACTTGATAAAATATTTGTTTATCTTTGCAAAGCAGGAGACAAGAAAATTTTAACCGTTTTTCTTTCGTCTCCGGTCTTTTTCGATACTTATGAGCGCAACCAATGCAAATTTACAGCTATTTATTGACTTTCTCCAAAATTGATTCGGGTAACTTACGGATAACCATATATGAACAAATGCCATTTTTTATCTCTGTTTCTTCAACTGTTTCTTGTTGTGTATTGCTCTCCTTGTCATGCAGGGGACAATTATAAATTCAGGACGCTGTCGCCCGAAGGAGGATTTTATTTTGATGGAATAATAGCCGTACAGCAAAATAAAGACGGGTTTGTATGGGTGTTGATGGATCACGATCTGTTCCGCTTCGACGGATATCAGTACAAGCAGTATTATACCTGTTTTACAAGCCTGGACAAGTCGGTCGAGTGGATCTTTTACGGTATGGCGTCCGACTCGTCCGGCCGGCTTTTTGTGAATACAAATAACGGCTTGTACGCTTACGACAAAAATTCCGACGCGTTCGAAAAAATATTCGAGAACGTGGACAATGTGAAAATTGATAACCGCGATAATGTGTGGATCAAATATGAAAAAAACTGGAGTATATTGAATTTGAACGATAATACATTGACAACCCCGTTATATGATGGAAAATCGCTGTCGTATATAGGCCTTGTTTTTTGTACAAACGACAACGATCTGTATACATTCAGCAATTACCGGCGCATCTATCGCTACAACTATGAAAAGAATGAATTTTCCTTTTGTTTTTCAATCCCTGACAACAAGGACGGGCGTATATTGGCAGCCAAAGCATACAAGGGGAAATTATGGATACTTGTTCAGAAGTATGGTTTATACAAGATCAATTTGGCGACATTTGCAATTGAAAATCATTACGATTTTTTTAAAGATAACAATGCGGCGGATGCAAGAACGCTCTATATAGACAAACGGGGACATGCATGGATAGGGACAATAGGCGGATTGTATGTGCTGGATCCGGAATCCGGAGAATATTCCCGTTTTGTACATTCCAAATCGGATCCTTTCAGTCTTCCCAATAATTCCATTTGGACGATAACCGAAGATATGCAGAAAAATATATGGATAGGAACCTATTCCGGAGCTTTGTGTTATGTGAATCCGGACGAAAAAATGCCGTTTAAAACGTATGCGCCCCAGTCGAACCGGCTCAATCATATTCCGGTCAGCGCATTTGCCGAAGACAAGCGCAGTTTATGGATAGGCACGGAAGGCGGAGGGATCAACCGTCTCGACAAGGCTACCGGAGAATTCTCGTACTACACGAGCAAAGTCAAAGGGGACGGACTTGCATATAACAATATAAAATCCATAGTTGTTGATAAAGATCAGAATTTATGGATCGGCATGTTCAATGGAGGGATAGATTTTTTTGATGTAAAAGCAAACCGCTTCAAGAACTTCAAAAATATCCCCGGGCAAAATTCATTATTGGATAACAGCATCAGGAAGATGGTTCTCGAAGCGGACTCCGGTATATGGATTGCATATCAGCGCAAACAACTGACAATATCCTATTACTCGTTCAAGGATAAACGGTTTACTCATTACGACCTGAAAAAAGACAACAGGGATCAATACATATTTGATATTCTTCGCGGGCAGGGAGATCAATTATGGCTGGCGAGCAATGAAAAACTTTACATGATGGATGCAAGAACCTTTGCCGTGAAAGAGATCCAACAAACGGACTCCGTATTTATGAACTTTAGCGCAATTTGCATGGATCATTCCGGTAATTTATGGATAGGCGCTATCGGTAATGGCTTGATTAAATACAATCCGAACACCTCCGAATTCAAGATCTTTGATAATGTGTTGAAATATGATGTTTCTTCCATCCATAGCATAAGTTGCGACGATGAAGGATATTTGTGGCTAGGCACGGATAACGGACTTCTCAGATACAATATAGCCGGCAATGTTTATTCCATATACGATAAAAAGGATGGCGTGCAGGGGCCTGTTTATTATCCGCTGGCGTCCATGAAAGGACTGAACGGCGAACTGTATTTTGGCGGGACAAACGGGTTCACAATTATAGATCCGAAGGAGATAACGCAGAATACATACAAGCCGCAAGTGATTATTTCGGATTTTTATATAGACCATGAACCTTCAAACCCGGACTTGTATTCAGCCGGCATGCCAAACGAGATTGTTCTGGATTATGACCAGGCCAATTTCGGATTTAAATTTTCGTCCGATAATTATTTAATACCTGAAAAAAGCCTCTTTAAATACAGATTAAAGGGATATGATGATCGCTGGATCGAAGTAGACGCCTCCGAACGGACGGCGCTGTATTCCAAGGTACCTTCCGGAACCTATTACTTTGAGGTACTTGCCGCGAATAACGACGGCGTATGGGGCGACGCTCCCTCCACAATAAAAATAATACGGAAACCGGCCCCATGGTTTAGCCTGCCTGCCTATATCCTGTACAGTATCCTGGTTTTAGCGGCAGGCTATACGGTTTTCCGGTATTATAACGAGAAGAAGAGGCTAAAGATGCAACTCTATCTGGAGAATCTGGAGAAGGATAAAAAAGACCAGATACATAAAGCCCAACTAAAATTCTTCACAAATATATCGCATGACTTCAGGACGCCGTTATCTCTTATTCTGGCCGCTATTGACAGATTGAGGCAGGAAGGCATGAAAGAACATTATTGCCGGATACTGAACGGCAATGCGCGGCGGCTGTTGAATCTTGTGAATGAGTTGATGGATTTTGGAACCGTGGAGAATGGAAAAATGAAACTGGCCATAGAGCAGACCGATATAAACGCTTTTATAAAGAGGATAGCCTCTGATTTTTCCGATTACGCCTTGCAACGGAATATTGATTTTAAAGTGGCCGGCGAACCATCTTTATCCCGGGTCTATATAGACAGGCATGTTGTGGAGAAGATTGTGATGAACCTGCTGAACAATGCGTTCAAGTATACCAAAGACGGGGGCGCAATCTCTATCGGAATAGTATCCGGCGCTGTCCCTTTCATGTCGCAATACGAAAACAGCTATACCGTAGAGGGAAAAACGCCGCCCCGAAATACTTTTTCTATTGCTGTCAGGGATACAGGGCTGGGGATATCCGAAGAGTCTATAGCCAGTGTATTCGAGCGTTTCTACAAGGTGAATACCGTGAATGCGGATTCTTGTCCGGGAACGGGTATCGGTTTGGCGTTAGTGAAGAGTCTTGTGTTGCTGCACAAGGGAGCTATTACCGTTTATAGCGCGAAGGATAAAGGTACGGATATGGTGGTACGCCTGCCTTTAGACAAAAGCGCGTATGAAGAAACCGATTTTTTGGAAAAGGAAGAAACTGTGATTGAAGGCGATGACAAGCGGCAGGAGAAAATAGAATTGGAAGAAGACATATTGCTTCGCGATAGAAAACGGATACTGCTATCCGAAGATAACGATGACCTTAGGAGTCTTATAGCCGGTTCATTGTCTGATGATTACGAGATAGTGGAAGCCTCGGATGGTATGGCGGCGACAGGATTGATTGAAAGCATGGATATGGATCTTGTCATCAGCGACATAATGATGCCTCTGAAAGATGGAATCACGCTATGCCATGAAATGAAGAACGATATAAATACTTCTCATATTCCATTTATCTTGCTTACCGCGAAAACCGGTATCGAAAGCAAGATAGAGGGTGCGGATTCGGGTGCGGACATGTATTTTGAAAAACCGGTGGATCTCGATTTCCTGAAACTTTCCATACAGAATATATTCAGGCGCCAGCGGCAGTTAAAAGAGTATTATGCAAAAAATCATTTTGCGGATAGCGCCGAATTATCGTCTAACGAGCATGATAACAAGTTTCTGAAAAAGTTCATTGAGATAATAGACGCCAATATGGATCAGTCCGGGATGGATGTAAATTATATAGCTACGGAATTGTCGATGAGCAGGAGTAAACTGTATACAAAAATAAAAACGCTGACCGATAAATCTATTGTAGAGTTTATTCTGAGTTACAGAATGCGGAAAGCCGCCAGGCTTATTATCGAAGAAGACATGACCATGAGGGAGGTGATGACTCTGATAGGAATAGAGAGCCAGCCTTATTTTACCAATGCATTCAAAAAGGAATTTGGAGAGACGCCGACGGCATTTGCCTCGAAACACAGGAAGAATAAAGAGAAATAAAACAAATAAGTACCGGACAACTGCTTGACAGGCAGAACGCGCGAAAGTTCCGTATGGGATGGCGCTTTATTAACCATATGTTTTAATATACGGTCATGACAGACTCTCTATGGAAAGTCTCGCATGGGAGACACTTTATATATATCGCACCGGACAGCGCCCGGTGAAGTCAATGCGTATAGCGGCTCTGCATGCGCTTCGCCCGCAGGACACGAAGTGTCCAACGTGGATACCCCCCAATGAAGCGAAGCGATTGGGGGTAGCGAAACATCCTTCTCTTCCCCCAACCCTGAAGGTGGTTGAATTTCTCTTGCGAATTCTTTGCATTAAAAATTTTGCGTCCGAATTCCGATAATTGGATATAAAAAGGTGGAAATCTGTAACAGGCCAGTCAGCCGGATTAAATATCTTTGCGGTACATAGTCCAAAGATGAATTAACATTTTTTAACTTTAATTTAACATGCAAATATGTTTTCCTGTATGAAAAAAACAACAGCGGCAACAGGATCAGTACATCGAAAAACGTTTGCCCGTTTCTTCGGGCAGGGCGCTTCTTCGCTGTTCTTTCGGACTTGTATTCCGCAAGTCAGTATTATCAGGCCTTGTGCTCCATATAGACAGATTGCAAGCGGCGATATAGAAAACGGCCTCTTTGTTCGGTCTCTGTTCCGAATTCCGACAATTGAATATAAAAAGGCGGAAATACGTAACCGATTATCCGGGCAAACAAAATACCTTTGTTACGAA
>JAISSD010000261.1 GCA_031273295.1 Prevotella sp. | reverse complement strand
TTTATGCATACGAGAAAATATGTTTTTGTACATTAAAATCGTTGTATTATGATATTTTCGTAAATTGAGAATTCGTATTGCAAATATATAGAATATGACCGGACGGAGTGTTGCATATTTCCGCCTTTTTATATTCAATTATCGGAATTCGATACGGAAACCGAACAAAGAGGATGTTTTTTTATACCGCGCACGGCATGGTTTTGCGCATGGAAAATATATGGTTAAAAACAATGTTCGCACGTTTATTAAAATCCTGTAACCGAGGTTGTTTCATTAAGAAAATCAGGTGGAAACAAGGTTAAAAACAGGTGCATTTATTACTTTTAGGGGGCAGAGATTCATGTTACGCTCTTAACCTGACGACTATCCCCGTATGGAATGTATCGCCCGGTAGAATGTAGAATGAATCTCCGCTTCCTATCCTGTAGGGATGCATCCGTGGGTTGCCCTGTTTTTTCTACCGGGCGAAAAGGAATTTTATCACAAATAGAGATCTTTATCCTTGCATGATTTTGAAAAATTCAAACAGATCCTAAAACCAGCCGCTTGTTCACAATATCGGGTATTTCATTTTCGTAATGCGTCACATATATCAAAGTCTTGTCCGCACCGCAAAAACGCTCTATCAGTTTCTTCACCCGTTTTTTATTTGTAATGTCAAGGCCATGCAGTGGTTCGTCCAATATCAGCAAATCGGGATTTTTTACAAATACCCTGGCCAATAATACCAGGCGTTGTTCCCCCGATGATACGTCAAGAAAAGAGACGTCTTTCAGACGCCCGATATTAAAAGCGTTCATCCATTCCAACGCCGCCTTTTCCTGTTCGGTATTGCATTTGCGATACAGGCCTATCGTATCGAAAAAGCCGGATCCGACAACATCGAGGCATCTCACATTTTTCAGATAGTAGAGATGCATTTCGGGCGAGATGTAACCGATGCGTTTTTTTATATCCCAGATGCTTTCGCCCGTTCCCCGTTTCCTGTCAAAGAGGATAATATCGTTTGCGTATGCCTGCGGATTATCTCCACAGACGAGACTTAGCAAAGTGGATTTGCCGGAACCGTTAGCTCCCAGTAAAGCCCATTTCTCGCCACGCTTTACCTGCCAGTTCAAGCCTTTGAGTATCGTGCGTTTTCCGTATACGACATGTATATTCTTTAAATCGGCCGCATACTCGAAAGGATATTCCGGCTTGTTATTGTCGCTTTTCAGCGGAGGTATAGTTATATTGCCTGTCTGTGCAAACAAAGAATTTATCAAATCCTCATTGTCGAGGAACTCCCGGCGGGAAAGCGCCGGTAAGATCCGTTTATTACTCACGGGCAGTACATTTGTTACAATTCGGGGTATATCCTGCGGACTGGAAAGGATCAATACGATTTGCAAGTTGTTCAATCCGGCCAAGCGCGCCAGCAAATCATTCAAAACAGCACGGGAAGATATGTCAAGGCCAATAAACGGATTGTCGAGTACGAGAATCCGGGGGCCGGATAGTAATGAACGGACAACAAGGAACTTGCGAAGTTCTCCGCTTGATAACAGATTCACTTCCTTGTCCATCAACTCCGACATGCCGAATTGGTCCGGCAAAATATTCAGCCATCCCGGTCCGGCTTTGGGGAGAAGTTCTTTCACCAATGGTATTTCCTGTTTGTCTCCCCTGTTCCAACGTTGTTGATAATAGCTGTTCCGCGAATCAACAATACTGTATATATCGCGGAAAGCGACACTTTTTACAACGGACGATACGGGCAGATCCTCTCCTTTGCTGTTTTTACAGAAAATTTCGCCGGACTTGAGCGCATATTTTCCCGATAAAATATCTGCGAGCAAGGTTTTTCCGCTTCCGTTGGCGCCTACAATAGCCCAGCGCTCCCCGTTTTTGATTTGCCAGTTGATCGCTTCTTCAAACCTCAGGCGCTCCATGCGGGGTATGGCGGCGGATATTTTTATGATTGTTTCCTGTTCCATCGTTTTTTTGAAGATATAAAAAAAGAGAATAAAGATAGACATTTTTTTTTGAAGCGAAGAACCCGAAACTGTTGCCGCCGAATGTACCTGAAAACAAACAGGCTTGGCGCGTATAGTTTTATAGTAATACCGGATACCCGGGAAGAGATACTTCTGCGTTATATCAAAACAAGGCTGTCCGTTACAATGACATTCTTTTTCGGCAGGGAGACGGGGAGGAAAAAAGGCCGGAGGTCTTTAATTCGAATAACCCGATAATAATACGGATATTCGTTCAGCAAAAAATACGCATTGATTTTCAAAGGTTGCCGGCCGGAATGAAAAACAGTCTCAAGCATTTTAAATTCTTAATTTTTATCAATTGAATATAGTAGATTGCAAAGATTTAGCTAAATTCGCAACAATATAACGGTTTTAAAACAATGACAGTAAAAATTATAAACAAATCGCGCCATCCCCTGCCTGAATATGCAACGCCTTATTCTGCCGGGGTAGACCTGAGAGCAAACATTCCCGGGCCTGTAACATTGAAACCGCTTGAACGCACGCTTGTGCCAACCGGTTTGTATCTGGAATTGCCCAAAGGTTATGAAGCCCAGATACGTCCCCGTAGCGGCCTGGCTTTTAAACACGGACTGACTGTCTTGAATTCTCCCGGAACCATCGACGCCGATTACCGGGGCGAGATCTGCGTTATTCTTGTCAACCTGTCTAACGATGATTTTGTTATAAATGACGGGGAGCGTGTTTGCCAGATGGTTATAGCTTCGCATGAACAGGTAACATGGGCGGAAGCGGATACGATCAACGAAACAGAACGCGGGGCAGGCGGCTTTGGTCATACAGGAAAACAGTGATATTCAGAAACATCATTCTTGATATGCATAAAAAAATACGCGTTTTTTTTCTGGCCTTGCCTGTTATCGCAGGTAACCTTTCTTTTTTTGCTCAAGATAGCGGAACATCATATTCCGAAACGGAAAGATTGTCTGTTGACGACAGACGCAAATTCGACTATTTTTTCCACGAGGCAATGAATGCCAAGGCAACAAACCAGTTTGACGCCGTCTATGATTACCTTGATCGCTGTATGGCAATCGATTCCACAAACGCGAATGTATTATACGAACTGGGCAACTGCTACAATTCCATCGGGAGCAAAAACAAGGCAATCAATTATTATCGCAAAGCAACCGGATATGATAGCGACAACTACTATTACAACATGGCTTACGGAACCATGTGTCTCGAATTTAAACAATACAGCGACGCCATAGAACAATTTGAAAAGCTGGTCGCGAAGGATTCCGACAATGCGGATCTGTATATCTACCTGTCGGAAGCATACCGTATGGACGGCGATTTGAAAAGCGCTGTTTCCACCCTCGACAAGCTGGAACAGATAGTAGGCCTGAACGAGAAAACAAGCATCCGGAAATATCAGCTGTACACAATGATGAAACAGGAGAAACAGGCTTTTGCCGAAATTCGGAAGTACATTGATAAATATCCCAACGAGATCAAGTATCATATTCTTTTGGGAGATCTGTATATGCAAGCCGAAAAAAAAAATGAAGCCTACATGGTTTACAGCCGCGCCAAGTCGATTGATCCCGACGATCCCTATCTCATATCCTCCATGGCCGAATATTACCAGCAGACAGGCAACAAGGACGCCGCCGAGGATGAATTGCACATTGCCCTTGTAAGTCCTAAAATGGACATAGATACAAAGTTATCCATACTGGCCCAGTATGTTGGCACACTGCAAAGAACCCGGAAAGATACTCAAACAGCCAATTCCCTTTTCGACACGCTAATGACGCAGCATCCCCAGGAACCGAAACTCAACCTGATGTATGGCAATCTCCTGATGATGCAGAGTAAAAAAGAAGACGCGCGCTTCCAATACCAATTGTTTGCGGAGGCAAATCCGACAAATCCGCTAGGATGGGAACAAATGCTATATACAACATTCCCCGACAGCATTGATCTATCGATAAAAGTATGCAGTCAGGCGCTCTCCTATATCGCCGACCAGCCCCAGTTTTATTTCTATCTGGGCGTTTCGCAGTATATGAAAGAAAATTACGAAGGCGCTCTTGACACTTTACAAAAAGGGGTTGCATACGTCGACGAGAACAATACAAAACTCGTTGCCGATTTTTACGGGCAAATAGGCGACCTTTACTACCGGATGGAAAAGCCTGACAGCGCATTCGCGATTTATGACAAGGCTCTGGCTTACGACCCGAATAATCTGGGAGTGCTAAACAATTACAGCTATTATTTGTCTTTAGCAAAAAAAAACCTCGACAAGGCCGAAAGAATGAGCAGTATCACAATAAAAGCAGAACCGTCCAATCCCACATATCTGGATACATACGGATGGGTGTTGTTTGAGCAGGGCGCTTATTCCATTGCCGAGATCTATATCGAAAATGCCATAAAATACAGCGAAGAAAAGAAAGAAGATATCAGCGCGGAAGTGTTCGAGCATTATGGCGACGTGCTATACAAAACGGATAAACCCGAAAAAGCCTTGGAATACTGGATAAAAGCAAAAGAAAAAGGGAACAGCAGATCCAAAACACTGGAAAAGAAAATAGAAACAAAAACTTATATCGAACAATGAAACTCAACGGATCAAATAGAATATTCGCCTTTCTGTTTTTTGTCTCCGCTCTGTTTTTTGTGAGCGGTTGTAAATCAAAGAAAGCAATCGTGACGGGAGGGGGAGCCTTGGAGCAAAAATCGCACAACCGGATAATTGAAGACGCGCTGTCTTCCGAAATCGGGTACCGGACACTGACTACCAAAGGAAGCATCGAATTCAGGACAGGAAGTTTTTCACAGAAAGTTCCCGCGGTGTTCAAGATGATAAAAGACAGCATATTGCAAGCCTCGATCCGTATCCCCGTTCTTGGCGGAGAAGCTATGAGGCTGACTGTCACCCCCGACAGTATCGTCATGATAGACCGGATGAAAAAGCAATACATTGCCGAACGTTTCAAAAACTCGAAAGCCATAGCCGATTTCGATTTCAACTTTTACAATCTTCAGTCCCTGTTTACCAACAAACTGTTCATCCCGGGAAAACAGGAGGTGACGGAAAAGGATTTTTCAAAATACAATATCACGTCGGCTAACGACGTATACATGTTGCAGACGAAAGGAAAAGGCGACCTGCTATACAATTTTGCCGTCGACGCATCCGGCCATGTTGCGTCCACACTGGTCTATAATGAAGAGAAACAAATAACGTTGCAGTGGTCCTATAACGATTTTATCAATGACAACAACCGGATGTATCCGACCGCCATGCAGATAAAAGCCGACGTAGCCAAAAGGCGTGTGGATATAAACATCGCTTATGATAAACTGGAAACAGATAAAGATCTCAACATTGACAATGCCATATCTCCCAAATATACAAAAGTAAATTTTTCCGATCTTATAGGGACATATATCAAAAAGAAATGAGAGTACCGGCTTTTCTCTTTATTCTCCTCATCGGCATTTCGTCCTTCGCCCAAAATTCCAAAATAAAGGAACTGGAACAGCAAAGGAAGAACGCCCTGCGTGAAATATCGAACACCGATAAATTGCTGAAAGAGACGAAGCGGAACGCCACTACCTTGTTGAGCAGGATACAACTCATATCCAATCAAATATTTACACGGCAAAAAGTGTTGGACCTTTTGGGGCGGGAGATAACAGGCCTGGATGCGGAGGAGAAGCGGACCGAGGCGGAAATAGCGATACTGGAAGCCGAACTCGAGGACAAACAAAAAAAATACGCGAAAGCCATTGACGGAATGCTTCGGAATCGCCAGAGCGAAAACAAAATGCTTTTTGCCTTGTCCGGAAAATCTCTGACCGAATCATACCGCAGGCTACGGTATTTACACGACTATTCAGAATGGAAAAAGGAACAGGCCGCCGAAATTAAAGATAAAAGCGCTAAACTAAAGGAAAGAAAAGAGGCTCTGGTTAAGGCAAGAGCCGAGAAAACAATCCTGCTGAGGCAACGTACCGCCGAACAGCAAAACCTGAAGCAGGAAGAGATAAATTACAAAGACGAGGTGGACGAAGCTCGGAAAAAACAAAAAGATCTGCAAAAAATACTGACGCAAAAGTGGCAACAAGCCGAAGCTCTCGACAGGCAGATAGCAAAACTGATAGCCGAAGAGGTAGCCCGCCAGGAACGGGAAGCAAAGCGCATAGCAGCCGAAAAGGCTTTGGCTAAAGCATCGAAAAAGACTTCAAAAACGGGCAATTCCACAACAGCGCCCGCAACGCCCGCCAAAGAAACGAAAGAAGACGCTTTTGCCATGCCTGAAAATGCGGCCCTGTCAAATAATTTCGCCTCAAACAGAGGCCGGCTTCCTTATCCGATAACAGGGAACCATACGATAATCACCCGCTTCGGTTCGCATCAGCACAGCCGGTTTGTCACTACATCAAGCAGCGGCGTAGACATTCAGTCCCAATCGGGAGCCGAGGCCAAATCCGTGTTTAACGGCGAAGTGACTTATGTGGCGGCGATACCGGGATACAATACCTGTATCATTATCCGTCATGGAAACTATTATACATTTTATGGAAATATCCAGAATATATATGTAAAACAAGGCGACAAAGTCAAAACGGGACAGTCGCTTGGAAAAGTATACACAGACCCTGACACAGGCCTTTCCCAGATACATTTCCAGCTCTGGCAAGGAACTAACAAATTAAATCCCGAGCCTTGGTTGGGATAATAGATCCCGAACTGTATGCAAAGAGAACAATTCATTGAGTTACCAAGAGTTATCGACCGCCGGGGAAATCTCTCTTTTATTGAAGCGGAAAATCATATACCTTTCCGTATAGCCCGCACATACTGGATATACGGCATTCCGGGAGGACAACAAAGCGGAACCCATGCCTTTAAGTCGCAACATGAAGTTATGGTGGCGCTTTCGGGAAATTTTGACGTTATACTTGACGATGGCGGGGAAAAACGCACTTATACGCTGAATCGTTCTTGCAATGCCCTGTATATACCGGATATGATGCGGCGGAGACTTGGGAATTTTTCGGCTAACGCCCTTTGCCTGGCCATAGCCTCGGAACCTTGCGGCGAAGATGATCATTACAAAACCTTCCGTAGATCCGTAGCGGAAGACAACCGGCGATCTCCTGTTCCGCCATTGAAAAAAGACAAGGCGTCCCGGCCTGAATACAATACCGTGTTTGACTGCTCCCTGATAGAATTTCCGGTTGTAACAAACAGGGCGGGCGCCCTCGCTTTCATACATGGCGTTGAGAATATCCCGTTCGGTATAGAACGTATATTTTATACATACGACATCCCTTCGGGAGAAAAAAGGGGCATGCACGCGCACAAACGTTGCCATGAAATACTGATCGCCGCAAGCGGCAGTTTCGAAGTGGAACTCGACGACGGCGTTAACAGAAAAACAATACTGCTGAACCGTCCGGTATACGGGCTGCATGTATCGCCGGGAGTATGGGCTACGGAAAAAGAATATTCATCGGGAGCTATATGTCTTGCTCTGGCTTCGGATAAATACGACACGGAAGATTATATTCATACCTATTCGGATTTTAAAGAATACCGCCGGAATGAAAATTAAATTATATACCTCCGGATATAAAGACACATGGGACGGCTTTGTCCGGAATTCCAAAAACGGAACCTTCCTCTTTTATCGCGATTTTATCGAGTATCACGCCGAGCGTTTCGAGGATTATTCGCTGATGTTCTATCTTGACGGCGCACTTGTCGCGTTGATGCCCGGACACATCGAAGACAGAGTTTTTTATTCTCATCGCGGGCTGACATACGGAGGCTTGATAATGAACGATAAAACGACGGCGGCAGATGTTCTTTCCATATTCAAACACCTCACAATTACATTCCGTTGTCAGGGCATTAAGAAAATTGTATATAAAACCGTTCCGCATATCTATCACAGGTTGCCGGCGGAAGAAGACCTGTATGCATTATTCATCTGCAAGGCTGCGCTCAAAATCCGTAATATATCTTCCACCATATTGCTTTCCGACAAAATAAAATATTCGGAACTGCGCAGGCGTGGATTAAAAAAAGCGCAAAGGAAGGGTTTAACGATCAAAAAAACGCCGGACTTCAGTGATTTCTGGGAAATCCTTTCGCTGAATCTGAAAGAAAAATACGAGACCCGGCCTGTTCATTCCTTGCCGGAAATAAATTATTTGAAGGAAAAATTTCCTCATAACATCCATCTGTTTACAGTAACAGATACAAATGATCGGACATTGGGGGGATGCCTTATTTTTGAAACGGACAAAGTGGCTCATGTTCAATATGTTGCCGCAACGGATGAAGGTAAAAGACTGGGAGTTGTGGATTTGGTTATCGATCATATAATAAATACGGCGTATCCGCACAAAAGGTATTTCGATTACGGCATATCGACCGAAGATAACGGCTTGTATCTGAATGAAAACCTGATACGCCAAAAAGAAGGATTCGGGGCCAGAGGGACTGTCCATGATATTTATACGATTGATCTATCCTTATGATGGAAGCGATACTTCACGCGGCATACTTTTGTGCAGGAATATATAATGCAACACATGGAATTCATCTGTTCGGGCGTTTTTTACCATATCTCCCGTGCGCAAAATCGTGCCGTGCACGGTATAATAAATGATTATACATATTTTCAGGAGTGACTGTTTATCGAAAATCCTGATAAATCGAGATGCGCCTGCCTTGAACGACCGGTATTTCACTTGTTTTTCCCGATAAAAATTCGTATATTTGTTGGATTTTTGGACGCAAAACAACGGGCGGATATCCGCCTCAAAATAGCAAAGTATAAACTATGACAGAGAAACAAAAAATGGCGGGCGAGTCTTATTCGGCACAGAATATTCAGGTGCTGGAAGGTCTGGAGGCTGTGAGGAAAAGGCCCGCAATGTATATCGGTGATATCAGCGAAAAAGGCTTGCATCATTTGGTGTATGAGGTTGTTGACAACTCTATCGACGAAGCCTTGGCCGGCTATTGTGACGATATTAAGGTTATTATACACGAAGACAATTCCATTTCCGTACAGGATAACGGGCGTGGTATCCCTGTGGATATCATGGAAAAAGAGCAGAAATCGGCTTTGGAGGTCGTGTTGACAGTGTTGCATGCCGGAGGTAAATTCGACAAGGGAACTTACAAAGTGTCGGGCGGACTTCATGGAGTGGGGGTATCTTGCGTAAACGCCCTCTCCACACATTTGCGCGCCGAAATTCACCGGGAGGGGAGCATTTTCGTACAGGAGTATTCTTGCGGAAAACCATTGTCCGCTGTGGAAAAGGTGGGCGAATCGAAAGATGACGGAACTATCATTACCTTCAAGCCCGACGACACAATATTTATTGTTACCGAATATAAATACGATACGCTGGCTTCGCGCCTTCGCGAGCTTTCTTTCCTGAACGCAGGCGTCCGCCTTTCATTGACGGACCTGCGCCAAAAGAAAGAAGACGGGACTTACCGTTCCGATATATTCTATTCCGAAAGAGGCCTGGAAGAATTTGTACGTTATATCGACGCTTCTAAAGAGGCTCTGATTGACAATGTTATACACATTGTGACAGAAAAGCAAGGCGTTCCGGTTGAAGTGGCGATGACATACAATACTACCTATAATGAAAACGTTTATTCGTATGTAAATAACATCCATACTATCGAGGGGGGCACCCACCTCACAGGTTTCCGTCGTGCATTGTCGCGTACATTGAAGAAGTATGCCGATGACATGAAAATGCTGGAAAAGATCAAAGTCGAGATCAGCGGAGACGACTTCCGTGAAGGACTTACTGCTGTTGTTTCCATCAAAGTAGCCGAACCCCAGTTCGAAGGCCAGACAAAAACCAAGTTAGGGAACAATGAGGTTATCGGCGCAGTGGATCAAGCTGTGGGCGAAGCGCTTGGCCATTTTCTCGAAGAACATCCGAAAGAAGCCAGGGTCATTGTTGAAAAGGTAATACTTGCCGCCACAGCCCGGGCCGCCGCGCGCAAGGCCCGAGAGATGGTACAGCGTAAATCTCCGCTTACAGGTGGCGGTCTTCCCGGTAAATTAGCTGACTGCTCGAGTAAAGACGCTTCAAACTGCGAGATATTCCTTGTCGAAGGAGACTCTGCGGGCGGCACCGCAAAGCAAGGACGCGACCGCGCATTTCAGGCCATTCTTCCTTTGAGAGGCAAGATACTGAATGTGGAAAAAGCAATGCCTCACAAAGTATTGGATAGTGAGGAAATAAAGAATATATACACGGCGCTTGGCGTTTCTATCGGTACCGAAGAAGATTCCAAAGAACTGAACGTGGAGAAATTGCGTTACCACAAAGTTGTGATAATGACCGACGCCGATGTGGACGGCAGCCATATAGCAACATTGATCCTTACATTCTTTTTTCGTCACATGAAAGCCTTGCTCGAGAAAGGCTATGTGTTTATCGCTACTCCACCGCTTTACTTGTGCAAGAAAGGAAAAGTGGAAGAATACTGCTGGGATGACAGGCAGCGCCGCGCTTTTATTGACAAATATGGCGATGGCGACGAAAATTCAATCCATACCCAGCGCTATAAAGGACTTGGTGAAATGAACGCTATCCAACTTTGGGATACGACTATGAATCCTGTACATCGTACATTGCGTCAGGTCACCATAGAGAATGCCGCCGAAGCGGATCATATTTTCTCTATGCTGATGGGTGAAGATGTCGCTCCCCGTCGGGAGTTTATAGAAGAAAATGCGACTTACGCAAAGATTGACGCATAAGGGATCTTAAAGACAAGGAAGGGTCGCGGAAATGCGGCCCTTTTTGTAACTGCTTTGGTCTGACAATATCATTCCGGCATATCCTGTTATGAATTGTTTATTTCTCGTGCCTTACCCGGTTTTTTTTAATGCCGGTTTGCATAAATCACATATTTTTATCTAAGTTTGTACTCGTATATTTTAACTGTAAGAAAATGACATTCAAGAATATTGTCGCTATATGTTTTATGCTGTCGCTAATAGCTTGTGCGTGCAATAACAAGACGTCTACTTCAAAGCCTGTGGAGACTTATCAAAAAGTTTCGCCCGATTTCAACGCCGATAGCGCATACCGCTTCGTGGATAAGCAAGTCGCTTTTGGGCCTCGCGTTCCAAATACGCGGCAGCATATAGCCTGTGGCGATTACCTTGTGGCCGAACTGAAACGCTTCGGAGCGGATGTGCAGGAGCAAAAGATGGTAGTGACCGCATACGACGGCACAAAACTGAATGCCCGCAATATAATAGGTTCGTACAGATTGGACAATAAAAACAGGGTGTTACTGTTTGCTCACTGGGACACACGCCCGTATTCGGACCATGATCCTGATTCGGACAATTATCGCAAGCCTGTACCGGGTGCGAATGATGCGGCCAGTGGCGTCGGCGTGCTATTGGAAGTGGCGCGTGTGATCCAATCGCAAGCCCCGGAAACAGGAGTGGATATTATTTTCTTCGACGCGGAAGACTACGGCATGCCTGAATTTGCAGAGAAGTCTGTAATAGAGGGTAATACATGGTGCCTGGGTTCCCGGTACTGGGCGGAAAATCCGCATGCGCCCGGTTACAAGGCAAAGTTTGGTATCTTGTTGGACATGGTGGGCGCTGACGGGGCCACGTTTTACAAAGAAGAAGGTTCACGGATCCATGCAAGGAATATAGTGGAGAAAGTATGGAGTACGGCCGGACAACTGAACTACGGAGCATTTTTCAAAGGAGAGCATATAGGCGGTATCATTGACGACCACGTGCCGGTGAATGAGATCCGCCGCATTCCCAGCATAGATATTATTGATTACAGGCCAAATACGGAGCATGGGTTTTTCCATTCGTGGCATACCCGGAAAGACGATATGAGCAACATCAGTAAAAAAACGCTCGGAGTTGTCGGACAAACAGTATTGGAAGTAATTTACAAGGAAAAATAAACAATGGCAACAATAAACGAAGTACAAGACGAAATAATAAAGGAGTTTTCCCTGTTCGACGATTGGATGGATCGTTATGCTTTGTTGATAGAGCTGGGAAACTCGCTTGACAAGCTGGACGATAAGTATAAAACGGAAGATAACCTGATAGCAGGCTGTCTGAGCCGCGTATGGTTGCGAGCCGGTTATCTGGACGGCAAAGTCGTGTTCCAGGCCGAAAGCGACGCCGTTATAGTAAAAGGGATAATTGCATTGTTGATCAAAACGCTGTCGAACCGGACTCCTGACGAGATCATAAATACAGACCTCTATTTTATTGAAAAAACAGGATTGAAAGAAAACCTCAGTCCCACACGTTCCAATGGCCTGGCGTCGATGATAAAGCAGATGCGTTTTTATGCAATGGCATATAAATCAAAGGAAATGAGTTGATTATCCACATATTGAAAAGCCGTTTTTTACCGGGCGGAAATAAAAATTCCTGGTGTTCCCTGTGCCTGATACAGAAGTGGCAGACAATTGTTACCGGTTGTTTTATTCTCCGTTCAACTCCTGTCGGGCATAGCCGTCAGGAAGGGTCTGCCTTGTTTCACAGTGATTGATAATTCCTTTATCCTAAAAATTATTCCAAAATGTTCATTGGAATATAACAGGCTGGTAACAAGCCTTGTACGATTTTTTGATTTCTAATGGACGCCAGTAGCGATGATTTTTTCTGTTTCCTCCTTTTTATGCTTGCGGGAGGCATAGCGCAAGAGAGTGTTTTGGTTGACGGTATATTTTTCAAACGCAGTTCCGAAAATCGTGTATATTTCATTACCCTGAAAAGAAATAAATTCCTTGTCGGTTGCCAAGTCCACAAGCATTTTTTCGAGCGTGCTCATTGGAATATTCCCCACTTTGCGAATGGG
>JAISSD010000244.1 GCA_031273295.1 Prevotella sp. | reverse complement strand
CGCTCACATTCCGGACACGATACGGGTTCATTCTCTTTCATAATGCAAATTTAATAATCATTCCGTAATATTTAATAATTATCGAACCTTTTTCAGTACCTGAGTAGTTACGTTTTTATTGGGAAGCAAGAAGGTCGCTTCTTCAACTTTGCCGGAAGGATCACATGCTATAACAAATATTAGACTGGCTTTCAATTACCGAACAGTATAAAAGACATGCATTCAATTACAAGTAAATATTTCATAATTTATTTAGTTCAAGCTGTTTTTAATCTTACAGGATTAGAATAAGCAGGATTTTCACTCTGCCCAGTTTATTTATTTTGCAAAATGATCTTCGAATCTGTAAGTTTTGGATACGCTATAATATTTAACATCAGGACAATTACTTTTTATTTTCACTTTGACTCCTTTCATATTTTTTTCTAATAAATATACTTCGGTTAAAGTAATTGGATTATCTTTTTTTAAAAGCAGGAAAGACACTTCTTCAATTTTACCCGAAATGTCGCAATATGCGGCTATTTTAAATCTCGTTTTTAATTTAATTAATTCGTTCATTCTTGCTTTCGAAAAGATTTTCCTTACGACGTCATCAACAGAACTAAAATTTTCAAGATAAACATGTTCACAATAGCCTCTATCGGGTAACTTTCCATTTTTCTTGTTAGTAATTATATTCATTACCGTATCTATTGAGTATGTTTCACCATCAATCGTTTTTTCTATTTTATCATCCTGTGCTGTTAAACTGTTATTAAACAGAGTAAAAAGCATACATCCGATTATAAATAAATATCTTGTTTTCATGATGATTACTGAAATCACTGCCCGGCTGAGAATCCGAAATTCACCGGACAATGACAGATTTTATCTTTCAATCACTTATCCCAAAAACGTTTTTTGAATCTGCAATATTTAACGGCCCAATATTCATTAATATCAGGACAAGGGCTTTTTATTTTGATGTTAAGACCTATTATGTTCTTTTCCAATATTTGTATTTCAGTCAAAGAAAATACGTCTATACCTTTTCTAAAAAAAGAGACTTCTTCGACCTTACCGGAAGCATCACATAAAATAATTAAACCTAAGGACGCGTCTATCTGTGCTAATTCGTCCAGTCTATTTTTTGAGAAGGTTTTTTTAAAAGCACAATCCAAAGAATTACCATCTTCTATATAAAAATACTCACACGTATTACCTCTAAATTGTTTATTATGCTTGTTTTTTATTCTTACATTTCCCTCTATCACATATGTCTCACCGTTGACAGTTTTTTCTATTTTATCATTCTGTGCCACCAAATTACTACTGAGTAACGTGAATAACATTCCGACTGTAAATATTAAATTCTTTGTTTTCATCATTATTATCACTGACCCCGTTACTACATGAAGCAGGGTTTTCATCGTTATGAATATATCCGGTTCACGGAGTAAATGTAATGGTTATTTTTGTATAGTTATTGTTGTAAATTAATAGTTTAGAACACCTCCAAGATACAACTTTTTTTCTATTCGCTTGTTTTTTATACCCTTGTTTTTATGTGGGAAACTTTAGTCAATAACCTGTTTCAAGAATGCCAAATTCATTTTCCCGAATGATTCGATAGAATCCCACGATTCGGCGCCACAGAGCACGGCAATAATGCTCGAAATGATAATATCAAGTGGTTTATGCTTTTTCTTCCGGTTGATATGCAGGTATTGAAGTTTCCTGAAAATTTGATATAATGATATAATATTGTCATAACAATTCTTTATTTTCGGCAGACATACTAATTGAAAATCATATTACATATCTGTACGCCAAATAGTTATAAATACACAAGAAGGAAAATGGTTGATGACAGGGAAAATTACGCCCGGACTAAAAACGCTTGTTCATATCTAGACATTTTGTATTAATAACTATGAAATATTTATTTTTTTTATGCGTTGTCTTTGGTGTTATTTAATCTTTTTGCTACTTTTGCGAGTAAAATATTCGCCTATGATATAAAAATACAATAATACGCACATTTTAAGATATATTGGAAAAAGCGTTTAGCTTGTATTCTGGCTCTATGAAATCACGACAATTTCAAAAATCAACCAAGGGTAAAGTGATGATGCTCATGCTCCGGCATAGGCTTTATTCATTTATTTGGTTGATTAGGTGGTCGGAGAACCACATAGAACAGATAATTTGGAGTTTTGTCCGCGCTTTTTTTATGCGCGTATATCAAATAATTAAGCAGGGCAAAGGAATAGATATTATAGGGAATTTTTCCATTGGAATCTGTTATGAATTGAATTAACCGTTATGATTTTAAAATGCGTTGTGAAACAGGTATTTACAATGTATAATAGTCATATTATCCAGTAACAATTCCTTGATTGCAGTATTAAGAATTTTAATTATAATACATATGAAAAGAATTTTAATTATGAGATTTTTTATTTGTTTGGGTTTGTTTTCTCTCTATAGCGGAATTGTTATGGCGCAAAAACTGGTGTTCAGAGAATCGCAGGCCCGCCTTATCGAGCCTAAAATGAATGTTTATGTCAAACCGTTAACTGTCGACTTGGAAATTCAGAAAGACCCGGCAGACGCCACAAAAGGAAAGAAGGTAAGCGATATATTTACGTTCACCGCCAAAGAAGTAAGCGCAATGGGTGGAGATCTGGCCAAGATAAAAGCGGAAGCGTTACACTTGTCTGTGAAAAAATACGAAGTAGACATACTCGTGGCCGCCACCTATTATATCAAGACACAAGACAAGGACGACGGTGTAGAAGTGACTATAACCGGCTATCCGGCAACGTTCAAAAACTGGAGGACTATTGACGATAAAGACTATCAGTGGATCAGTACGGCTTACGGGGTGGGGATGAATGAAACTGAGAAAGTAAAAGCTATAACTAAATAAATTACTTCACTATTAATTAAAAAACTAAACAAAAACAATGAAAAAAATGATTTTTCTGGTTGCTGCATTATTGATGATTTCTGCAGCACAAGCACAGTTGGTAACGAGTACAAGTGTCAATTACGAAAAAAACAGAAAGAGTATTTGGTTGATGAGGGCCGGTTTTACTTCGGCAGGATTGGGGGACAGCGACAAAGCTATGGGCTATAATGCGAGTTTGGAGTTCAACTCGTCGGCAAACAAATTCTATTGGGGATCGGGACTTGTATTTGGAAACTGGGGAGGTAAGGATTATGTCCGAACCAAACTGGAACTCCCCTTGAACTTCGGTTATAAATATGGAATTACGGACGACGTCAAGTTAGATGGCCACTTCGGAGGCTTTGTCAATTACGATTTGTTCGGCAAGGAGCCTGATCCTGCAGACGAATACAAGCTAGGTTACGGTATCCAGCTTGGCGCAGGAGCATGGTTCCAGAAGTTCAATCTCAATCTCCAATATCAAATCGGCTTGGACGACCGGGAGGAGAAGAACTTGATGGTCAGCGTCGGTTATGCTTTCTAATAACCTGAGCTTTACGGGAATAGCCTTTGCGTCTGGTAGTTTCCTCGGCAAAGGCTGTTTTATCCGGATTTTTAAATAAAGCAAGATTACATTTGTTCCGTTCCCGCCAGTCCTACAAGATTCGTGATGAAATATTATACATCCGGCAAACATTATGCTCCTTCTCTCTATAAGAACATGTTTAACTGATAAAAATGGAAAATATGCTTTGGACAGGCGTTGTATTCTCTGTCTTCAGTGGTTTTGAAACAAAAGCGGGATGTTCCGCATATCCGAATGCAAACATTCCGCCTTTCCTTTATTTATTTTTGGCCGTTCATCCCAGCATTTCCTTCTCGTCATCGGCAGAAGGTTCGGCTTGTCCTTCAGGCAAATCCTTCAATCCGTAATCCTGAAGGGCGCTCATGTTCAGGTAACTGTCTTTCTCCGCTTCTGTTTTTTCTCCAACGGCAGACTCCTCGATATGTTTGCATACCAGAATATACTTCTTGAAAAGCTTGCCGTATTTCTCCTCGTCATTCCCCGCAATAGGCATTAGCGCGGCTTTCAGTTCAGGGGAAAAAGCGTCCATCCCGATCGCATTTGCCTTCGCGCCATTCCAGCTTTTCATCAATATCTTCCGGTTGGAGATGATTGATCCGATCTCGTCTTTGGCCATGCCGATGATGTTGGGGCCGGCCTTTACATATTTACCGAAACTGAAGGCTTTCAATCCCAGATTGGGCAGTTCCGTTGTAGCGGAAACAGTCTGAAGGCCGATATTTACGCCTTCCAGGGTGATCATCGTACCGGCTTTAATAGATTCAAACATCTGCCAGCGCGCCATGCCGTCCGAAAGGTATTTCTTTTCCACCTGATCCACCATACAGACAAGATCGTACTTTTGTCCGCCTACGGTTAGGGTATCGGTAACATAGACATAGGAAGCGATGTCATCCTTGTAAGTCCGTATCCGCGTGTAGAGCGTATCGCACGAGAGCAGGTAATTGTCTATGACCGTATTGCCGGACAGGGTATGGTCCCACTGCCAAACAAATTCTTTTTTCTCTTTCTTCTTTTTCTGCGCACTGGCGGGCGTCGGGCAAAACATCAGGCAGCCCAGCAAAAGGGCGACCGCTTGAAAAAATCTACATGTTTTCATCTTTAAAATTTAAATTAAATTATTGGTGATCATTTACTCCTTGCGGATATCGGGATGGCTGATAATCTCCCTTGTCGGACGCGAGTACCCTTCCCCAAAGAAATACAAATAGGGAACAACAGAGATGTCCTGAATGACAATCCTGTACGATCCGTCTCCGGCCGTACGTCCCAACGGCTTGATATTATTTATTCCTTTCGGTTTTTTCTCCGACGGGGAGGGATAAATATCCATGCCGCCCCGGTAGGCTTTACCCGTGATCACGGTATATTGTTTGATATTCTGCGGGTGCGGTTCCAATATTTTTGCAAGCCTGTCGCGCTCTTCGACAAAGGGCGTATGGCCGGGGTATTTCTCCAGCAAAGCGTTATAGCACCTGACAGCTCCCCGATAGAAAATAAAGACGCTGTCATTATCAAATCCTTTGGCCAGTTCCACTCGTTTGCCGTCCTTTATGAACTTCTCCGCCATGAATTCGAACTTGCGGCACGAGTTCATTTCCCCCATCATATTCTCTAATTGCGCCTTACGCTGCTCCGGACAGTCCTTATGGTTGCGGGCGGCTTTAAAGGCTTCCGCAGCGGCAAAGAAATCCCTCTGCTCTTCCTTGTCTCTGGCGTCCTGTTCCAGTTCCGCAAAAGAAAACTCCTTCACTATTGTCTTGGTGAGCATCAGTACGGCATAAGCCTGTTTCTCTTTTACTGACAAGTTGACCGGCTCATGAAGCACATTGGTTCCGTCGGCATAGAGCGTGACGGAAGACATGTCTCCATACATTTCTTCCAGTTCAGATCGCTTGTTTTCCAGTTCTTCCAGTTTGTCCAAGTCTTCCAGGGTTTTCTCCTTCACCGGTTTGGCGTCCAGTACCGCAATCGCTTCCCTTACTTCGTCCAGCTTGCTTTTTGTTTCCGTCAACAGCCTGACGTTCACGATAACCGATATGACGTCGGCGCCGGAGGAAGCCTTGGTACGCTCAAATTTCCAATACTTATTCTCCACCTTCAGATTTTCGATGGCAGTTGTAAATTCCATGCACCCCATTCCTTCCACAAAATAGCCGCCGGCCTGTTTCTCCTGTTTTTGAATACCGATATGCTCCTTCCGGTTCTCCTCGACCCGGATATACAGACGCCGGTTTGGTCGGCAGAGTTTCTTTACCGAGTTCTGTACGGCGCTTCCCCTACGGGAAAGCGTGTATTGACGGTCGGCGTGCAGGGATACATCCAGTTCGATCCGGTATTCATATTCGCCGTCCGGATTTTTTTTGGCGTCAGAGATATTGTCCAGGCTTTTTTTGGAAGTTTCTATGACCCAATCATCTGTTGACGCCACAAATACCACGGAAGATTTGCCGTTCAGATCGGCGTCTTCCTGCCTTAGCTCCTCGAAGTTGATCTCCTGAGCCCTCGCGCTCCCAAGCAAGAGCATGCCCAAAACGATCAGCAATAATGTTCTTTTTTCCATCATATTCTCTTACTGCATCTTTTACAGGTTAAAATCGCTGAGTGTGAATATTTCTTCATCGGGGAGCTTTTCTCCGCCCACCCATTCGGGTTGCCATGTACGCACATGGATAACGGGGGAATTTTCATCCTTGAAGTCCCACAGTAAAAAAATATAACCGACGTCGCTGTAATTGCTCGAATTCCATTCCTGACGCAAGCGGACGCCATACATATCGGGATTCTCCGACGACCGGGTTATTCCCGGACACCCTCCCGTTTCGCCGCTGTCGCCAATCTGGGAGAACTTCACATCGATCCACTTGTTTCTTAAAAATGCGCGTTGCAAATTATTCAGATATTGTTGTTTGGTCTGGGATTCATAAATGACTTTCGGTATGCTTGTGTTCTTCTCGCCGGATTTGGCATTTATGACCTTCCCTGTAATAATCAGCGCGTCGTCACTGAATACCTGCTGTAGAAAATCCAGGTCTTTCGTATTGTACGCCGTTCTGAAACGGTCGCAATAGGAAAGTATCTTCATGCGTCGCTCCAGCTCTACCACAGGGCCGCAACGTTCCATGCTTTCGGAGAGTTGCGCATCAAAACCGAAACGGAAATCCTTGACAATCCCGTTCCTGTCGAATTCGGCGACCGCCTCCTGATAAGCGCCGCTGCCGAACTGCTCGCCCTGGGGTGTAATGATCAATGGTATCCGGCGAAGCATATAACCGTCTTCGAATACCCAGCAACGGTCCACAACCTCTTCGTCGTCACAATAGAAATGGACATTTGCCCAAAGCATGGATAAAGATTTGGCGGCAAAATCATTCAAGGGTAAACCAACCATGTTCAAATGCCGGTTTTCTTTTTGGGCGGCGTTGATCTCGGTCAGTACCTTTGATAAATTCTGCTGCATCCTCTCTATAATGGCGGGATTGTCAAATCCGCGGTCCGTAGTCATGGTCACGGACACGCTTTGGGCGTTGATTTCTTCCATGCCGGTGATCCCGCCGGCAAGCAGGAGGCATGTAAACAATAATTTTTTCATATTCATTACCTTAACTTGTTATTCCGCTAATTTAAATCCTATCGCGCCGCGTCCCTTGTAGTTTGTAATGCTATCCTCAAGACCTGTTTTAAGGTTTGGACGCTTGTCTTCCCCTTTTCCCAGGACAGCCTCAATCAGGGCGTCGCGGTTGTAAATGATCAGATAATATTCCCCGGGGCGCTTCAGAGCGGCATATTTGTTGAAGTCGGATATTTTTCCCTCTTGTTTCAACCGCTGCAAGCAGGTGGAGATCTCGTCAAACTTTGCCAATCCGAGAACCTGCCGGAGCGCTTCATCCGTAGGCTCCTCCACGGAAGGGGCTACGGACGGCTCGTCTGGCGGAACAACCGGTTCGACCGTACTTTCAGGCCCGCTTTTATCTACCGCCACTACTTTTGCATTATCCGCGGAAAGGATATCCGATTTTTTTACGTACAGGAAAGCCTGAAACATGTTCCCGCGCGGCAACGTGATCCTGCTGACGTCCCTGCCGGTATTCCTTATGATGACATTGTCGGCTTTCCGGAGCGCTTTGTCTTGCTGAACCCATGCATTGATATTCTCCTGAAGGATCTCTTCCGCCAGAAGAACGGCTTCCTTTTGGGAGGCCAAAGTCGCCTCCCCATACAGGTAGGAATCGCTTTTCTTTATTTTGGCTATCTCTTTTTTCTGCTCCGCCGCCGTCTGGGCAAGCAGGCACAGGGTCAAAAAGAGGAACCCTGTAAAAATTATACCGCGCTTCATTCTGTTCTCTTTTTCTTTTGGGTTGTTTTATTTTTATTTTCTTTTACCGAAGTATAGTCAAATTTGAAGTACTTCTCCGATACATTGTGCAGGGGAATGTATACGAACAAACGTCCCCGGACGGTTCCCCGGCGCGCTTCCACGCAAGAGAGGGGAATAGCGGCGCTCAGCATGTGGCAGTAACCGCCGGCGGGATTCACCATGAACGCCGTACCGGTTACGGCAGAATCGTTATTCGCTTTTATCCCGAAATAAGGAGTGCATCCCGCTTTTAGACAGAAACATATCCACTCTTTCAGTCCGAGGGAAATCTTTTCCGACTTGTATCCGTATTCATCCAGCTCCATCTCCAAGTCATACGTACCCGGGGTACAGGGCGAAAGCATCATGTTGGACACGCTCCAATAGAGTTTGGAGGCGTCCGATACCAGTTCCCATCCGTTCGCCGCCTTCACATAATACAGGTCGCTACGGATGGCGTCAACCAGGTAATGTCCTCCTTCCCGGATATAATACTTTTCTTCATTATCAGGCTCGTCCGCAAAAAACAGGTCATTGAACTCCTCGCCGGCCGTAAAGCGCGAAATATCGCGTACGAAGTTGCGCTCCAGCTCAACCGCGTTGCAACCGCTGAGTAACTGGTAATCCATGGGGAACGACAGCGCCAGTATCTCCTTTGAGTTCTTTTCCCATGCCACCCGGTAAGATAGTAACTCGACGAGATTGATGCGAAAGCTTTCCGATCCCGTAAAATTGTAAATGGCGTCCGTATTGCCCGTTTCCAGACGGACTTTATCAATTCCCGTCTTCAGTAGTCTGTCCGCCTCGGAAAGAAAGGAGAGCTCCAGCAGATACCTTTCCGGAAAATCATATACGGGGGATGGATGGCTGTCCCTGACGGATACGTCAAACAGCCTGAATCCGATATGTTCCACTTCATTCCATCTGTTGACGCGTATGGTCAGAGGATGCCGCCGGAACCGGAATCCTGTGTGGATACCGGGTGATAGCGTATCCATCTCCTGTATGGACAAGCGTGTCGCTATCGCCTGTAACCTGTCTGTGGCGTAAGTCACCCGTCCGTACGAAAAGCCGCTTGTCAAGCATAATACGATCATCAAGGCATAGCCGATTCTTTTCATCCGGTTTCTTATTTGTGTTTGACAACCACCTGGTTGCCGTCATTGCGATACCATGTGGCAAAATTAACCTCCCCGTTACGGAACGCGCCGATCACTTTTTCACCCGGCGAAGCCACACAATCGGCTTTTGCGCCCGGTATCAGATGGCGGCTTTTAAATTCCATGGATCCGTTGCCATGGGGTTTGCCTGCGGATTTATCCCCTTCATAGACAGCATAACCCAAATCCAGCATCCCCTTGGATTGCGGATCATCATTCTTTTTCTCTTTCATAACGCTCTCTTCCTTGTTAACGCTCTCTTTCAATCCGGCAGTTTTTGTTTCCAAAGAATCGACCTTGACTTCAGCTGTATCGGAGACTTCTTTATTTTTTATTATTGCGGCGGAATCAATCGCGGTAGTGTCGCCGCCGTTCCCATCTGTGCTTTTGTGTTCTTTTTCATGGAAAAGACCGAAATAAACGCCGCCGCTGGCCATGATGGTCACTGCCGCAACAATCGCCCGTTTCTTCCATCCGGGGCCATCGGGACCGGGGCTTTCTTTAACCGGATACAATGGTTTTCCACACTCCGTGCAGACGAAAGCCGTCTTTTCAGCTTCCTGCACTTCCTTGCCTGCCGCCAGGTCGCACTCGTCATAATTTTTGCAAACGCCTTTGATCTTTGCCATAACAGTTTTCAGGTATTGTTTTTCTATTTTTTATAATTCTTTTAATTCACACTCAAATATCTCGCGGCTCAGAGTCTTGTATCTGGCATACGCCGGGCTGAATTCATTGTTCTCGCAAGCGGGACACGGCAGTATCTTTTCTTTCATTACCGTGATCAAGGCCTTGCGTACGGCTATTTTCCGGTCGTTACTGCGGCACTCTGTTTTCAGCTTGGTTTCCACTAATTTCATCACGTTTTGGGCCAGTCCGTAGTTTTCGGCAAGGAAGTCGATGGTGTGCAGGATGTTCTTCCCTGCTTTCACCCAGTTGTCATCGCCGAATTCATCGAGGAAGTTGATGGCGTCGAAGCGTTCGCCGGTGGTAGGGTCGCTCTTTTGCGTAAACAGCCCCATGGCATAAGCCAGCATGACGGGTTTGGCGACAAGCTCTTTGATTTCAATGCTTTCGAGTTCAAACAGCGATGTAAGCGGAGCGGCGAACGTTTCCGTATGGAGCGCCATTTTGTTCAACTCCTTGTCAGGGCTTGCCAGAAGGTCTTCATAGCGCTGTTTCAGCGTTTTCACGTTGGAAACATAGCGCAGAGGGAATCCCGAAGCCGCCGCGATCACCACAATCCGGTTGTTCTTGTCGTTGACCGACACGTCCTGCTTCGGATCGAATCCCGGACTGACCTGCACGAATGTTTTGATCAGTTTGTCCCGGAAACCGCTCTTGTCTTCCTCGTATTTGGGCAGGCAGAGCTGTATCATCTTCATCATTTCGCCACGACTGTCGCTGAACACCTTTCCCTGCTCTTCAGCATTGAATTGGAGGTAAGTCATGGCCGAAGTCACCATGGAACGGACAAACTGTTCCAGTTTTTCGTCGGAATTACATTCCTGTTTCAATTTCTCAAGGATGTTCACGCCTACCATCTTGTTCAGCGGGTCGGCCTTGGCGGAATCTTCCATTGAGTCGTGTGCATTTTTCTGGCAGACGTCAAGCATGATATTTATGGTAGTTTCATAATCCGTTTTATCGCAAAGGCCGGCGAAAGAGCGTTCCCCGTCTTCGCCGAGCAGAGCAACCAGACGGTTACGGATAGACTGTGCATTGCCGCTTTGAGATTCCCGGTTGGATATGCAGGTTTTCGTGAAACGTTGCACCATGTCCGGATCGTATTTTTTCAGTGTCATGCTTTCCTCGCCCACAGTATCCTTCCGACATTTGCTGTCGGCTTGGCGGGCCACTTCATTCAGTATTTCGGTAAGGATACCCTTGTAGGCGACGATGCCGTCAAGCATGACGCCGAGCTGTTCAATGACACTTTGCATCAACTCGATGGCATAACGGTAAGCCTCGATGCGGGTAGAGGCGGTATAAAAGTCGCACTTGGCGTTCTTGTAGGCGCTGAACACTTTCTTGGAAGCTCCCGTAATGGCGTCGCGCAACCAGCCGATGTTATCCCATTCGGTATTGCACCCGCGGATAGATTCGTTAATATTGTCCAGCTCCACTTCCTGTCTGGCGATTTGTTCCTTGAAAGCGGCGATGCGGTCTTCCGAGTCGGCAATCAGCAGACGGGCGTATTTCTCCACTTCCAGGATGCTTTTCTGCCCGCTGTTCCACTCATTGAAGAGCAGCGTTTCGATGTGGCGGCGGATATGTTTGGCATAAGCCACGCGTTCGCCTCGCTGGATGTTGTAGAACTTCTTCACGCCATGCGAACGGAAATTATTGTCGTAATAATCCGCACAGGCGTCGGTAAACAGAGCCAGCCAACTCTTCTTGTCTGCGCCGGTCTGCGCATCGTCGGCAAAGCCCTGGGCACGGTCTTCCCATGTGCGGTCGATATCGTTCCAACGCTTGGTGGCCGGTGATTCGATGATGGGTTTGGAGAGCGTCAGGTAGCTGTTGGAGAGTTTCAGATTCTCCCTGTTCTTCTTGTCCTTGATGATGTCGGCATAACCGCTGCCCACCTCTTCTATGGAACATTCGCCGTATCCCAGCCCTTCCTGCCAGATGTTGAACTGGAGTTGGCGGGTAGCCTGGCGGGCGAAGTTGTATGCAACAAATTCTTCAATCTCCGTTTCCGGATATTCAATGCGCTTGATGCCGAACGAAAGGAATTTGCGGCTGCGCGCCGGCTTACCCGACCGGTCGTTTTCCGGGCCCGCGCCGTCATTCTCACAACCTACCAGACGTTTCATCTGGCCTTCGTCGCCGGTCATTTCACTGGCTACTATTTTCTGGTACATGAAGTCGGCCACGGAAGCGGGAAGTCCTTTGCCGATGTCGAGCGTTCTGCCGGCTTCGTTGATATTGGTATAAAGGTAGGCCGCCTCGAAAGCGTTGATACCGCCCAACAGGCGTTGTACCTCGCCCGTAAAATTATCTTTCTTTCCGGTTACATCAAGCGGCAGATATTCGCCGGTACTCATGGCGTTCAGCTCGGAGAGGGCGGCATAGCCGTTCGCCTGATAAAAACCGGCGTCATGGCTGGCTGTTACCACGTTTATTTCGGGTACGTACAAATAGAGATATATCTTGTAATGATCTCCGCCGGGTTGCGGGGCGAACTCTTTGCGTATCTGGGAAATGGCGTCCACAATGGAGCCGGAACCCGTGCCGCCGGCCAGTCCGGCGCAGATGTGGAAAGTCGCCTTTGAATCGCCGGAGTCGGTAGTAATGCGCGTCACCGCCTGCTTCACGCGGGAAACAAAGTCGCTGTTCGTATCCCGGACGCTCAGATTATTGGCAAAGAGCGTACGTCCCAACCGGCGTCGCTGCCCTCCGATACCTGCCGTGATCAGCGGGCCGAGCTTGGCGGTCATCAGCCTGATATCGTCGCCGTTTAAGAAACAACCGATGCCCGGATACATGGAAAGGTTCTGGAACATGCTTGCGCTGACGCCGTGTATGGAGACTTTCTGTGCTTCTTTCAGATGCACGGAGCGTCCCATCACTTTCCATCCGGTACGGTCGTCCAGATCCGCCGGAGAGGAATCTACATAAATATATTCAAGGTTCACGTTGTTTGAGGGTTCATCCGAGTGGAATTCCTCATACACCCGTTTTCTCAATTCGCGGAGCGTCTTGCCTCCGGTGCCTCCAAGACCAATGATCAGATGGTTTGCCATGATGAAATGATAAATTTAGTATTGTTATTTTTTATAATTTTATTATCTGTATGATTGCCGGTAAAAAAACTGCTTTCAGAAATCATTATTCCGGCGACCCCTGTGCGCGGAAGAATGACGTTTTTCTGCCCCTGTACTATGGTTTACGCTCAGGTTCACGCCCAGCGTCCTGATCACAATAAAAATACTTGCGGCAATGAAGGCGAGGCTCCAACCGACGCGCCGCCAGATAAAACCGTTCAGAAAACCGTGTATGTTTTCCGCCACAGTTTCGGCGATATTCTGCACCGTATTTCCTCCAAACTCTATGGGATCCGTATAATAGGCAAGCATGGGATATTTCTCCAACAGGCCGTCAATGATCTCCCGGCCATCCGCCGGCGTAATATTCCGATTCAGGAGTTCGCGGGAAGAAAGAATGGAGCAATTGATATCCGCCTTGATGTCGTCCGTCATGGATTTTAGCTTGAAAGCGCCGCACATCAACACGAACTGAAAAGAAAGCAATAAAAAAAGGACAAAACAAACTATAAATCCGGCAGGCGTAAAAGCGGATTTCGGATAGAATCCCTTAATTATAAAAAACAGAAGTCCCACTGAAAATACGGCTAAAAAGACGCCAGGGAATATACTGCCGAGAGCATTTCCCAAAAGAGTAAAAACAAAACTGTTTAACAAAATATCCATAGGCGTCGTGTTTCCTTGATGAATGTTTATTTACTACGATGGGCTTGCCTGCAAGACAATATGAGCAAAATACGGCAAGCTGAAAAGAACGTTGCAAATATACATAATATTTTATTTAGTAGAAAAAATTAACCGTTTATATCATATTGAAATGTACTGAAAAAACGATTTTTTCCAGTTATATTTGTACTGAAATATACTGAAATTGGTAATAAATGCATGAAAACCACTTTTATTAATATCTTTTGGGAAATATTTGCGAGTTGGGGAAGTTGCCGGGAAAAGATTTTGGTCGCCCGTATCCGGCAAGCGGCGTACTTGTATGTTACGTTTACCTGTGCCGTTTGCTTGTCAGATACATGCAAACGGTCGTTGCAGAACTTTTTTTCCGTGTTCCTGTTATGCTTCCTGATACTTTCGTTACCGGGCGTTGGTTAGCGCGTAATTCCCGTCGGTTTCGGACAGAAATCACGGATATGAAAGCGACGAGCGGGAGTTGCTCACGCTGTTCCGCATGAATAAGGAGCAGTTCACGGCATATATCGACTCAGAACTCCAATACTATCGCAAATTAAAATGCAATAACAAACAAGATGAGCCACGTCGGATTACGATACATGATAGCTAATATACCGTGCACGGCATGGTTTTGTACATGGAAGGCATATGATAAAAAACGTATGAGTATATGAATTCCGTATATATAATATATTCATGCACAAAAGTATGCCGCGTGAAGTATAATTACAGCACGGCTGCAAGTTTGCGGACGTTTGCGAGGCGTTCGCTCCACGACTTGTTTTGCCGGATGGTTTGCAAATCGTAATCGGCTTGCATACCCACAAGCGGGTCGGCGTCAACCCCTAATGCAGCTTCAAACAGCAGGGCGTATTTGGTTGTAACGGGGCGTTTAGCGTTCAACACTTCGTTGAGAACGGAATAGGCGACGCCCATTTGTGCTGCAAGTTTGCGTTGCGATATGCCGCGGTACTCAATTTCATCTTTGAGTATTTCGCCCGGATGCGTTAGTTCATACGGGCTAAGGTTGTTTGCTATCATGCGGGGGTCAATCCCTTTTAACGTAATCATAACACTTTTATTTATAATGGTCTGACAATTCTAAAATTAATGCGGGGAGATTTAAAACCTCGACAGGCGACTACTGTCTGAACACGATTAAAAGGATTAAAGGATTTACAGGATTGTATTGGTAAATCAGGGTTCAGACTTTTTTCCGTTCTTTCGGATTGGGCTGCACTGCGATCCGTTGATTTTTTCGCCGCTTTTCGCCATTTTTCAATTATAAATAACCTGTAACAGCAGAGATGCATCCTACTTAAAGGATTTACAGAATTGTGTCCGTAAATCTTTTAATCCTTGAATCATATAAATCCCGGTTCAGACTTTTCTCCGTCCTTTCGGATTAGACTGTATGCGACCCGACATCTGCCGTCAATAACAGCGTTTCTATTTCTTCTTTTGCGGTAGCGCCTTTTTTCGCTTTGTTTTCAAATTGCGCAGCCATTATAACGGCCTCTTGCAGTCAGTCCCGTATTATTCTGATCATCACATAAATCAATAATTTTGAGAGCCGCTGAATGTTTATCGATTAACAAGCGAACGAGTTTACAAGCGATAAATAAACAAATATGGCGGGAATGGCCAGTATCGTGCTGTCGAAGCGGTCCAAGACGCCTCCGTGTCCGGGAATCATATTACCGGAATCCTTTACTCCCAATGTACGCTTTATCAGGGACTCGAACAAATCGCCCCAAACGCCGAATACGACGACTACCGCCGCAAATCCCAACCACGCAATGGCGGAAAGATTAGGGAAAAAATGTGCGAATATGAGGGACGAAGCCATGGCAATGATCGCGCCGCCTGTAAAGCCTTCCCATGATTTCTTGGGTGAGATGCGTTCAAACAAACGATGTTTTCCGAAAGCTGTACCTGCAAGATAAGCAAAGCTGTCGTTCACCCATGTAATTACCAGCAGAGCCAGGATATATACATGGCGATAACTTCCCGGCTCGTAAGCAAATGCCAGATAATTCGTCAGGGCCAAAGGGACTGCGATGTATACCTGCCCCAGAAAGGAATAAGCCAAAGACCGGACAGGATTCGGATGTTTCATATACAATCCGCTGACAAAAAGAATTATCAGATATGCGACGTAAGGGACAAATACAATTGCAGACGCTGAAAATGCGCAATAATAAAAGCCTCCCAAAAAGAGGGACAGACCTCCCGTTACATTCCATGCGCGGATAACCGGTATTTTAGCGACTTTTTTAATCAGCCCGTAAAACTCATACAGACACAATGCGACGAGTAATGAAAACACAGCAACGAAAGTACATTCGTTTATGAGTATTCCTCCGAGCAACAAGCCGATAAATACGGATCCGGCAAGGATGCGGACAACAATATCAGGTAATTTCAAGGCGTTTCTTTTTTTTTGTTATAGTGCAACAAAAATAATAAAAATAGAGATATTATATAACTTCCATCAAATTATTTACGCATGAAATACTATAAAATAGCGCGGTCTGTTGCGGGATGCAGTTCAAAGGAATTGGAGCCGTACATCATTTTTTCAACTTTTGGAAGTAAAAAACTTGTGACTTATAACTCATAACTCACAACTCATTCTTACCTTTGAATACTAATTTTCAAATGTCATAAATCAATGGCTCAAAAAGAAACTCAAAACGAAAAATTCTCTACGCGGGTTATAAGTGAAAAGTTTGGCAAGAAAGATGTACACGGGGCGATCGCCATGCCGATATACCGTAATGCCGCGTTCGAATTTCCCGATTCGGAAAGTATTGCGGCGGCATTCCAGTACAAAGAAGAAGTTGCGTCCCATACCTATACGCGCATAACGAACCCGTCGGTCGAAAATCTTGAACGCAAGATAAAGGCGGCTTCCGGATCCGAAAACGTAATGATGCTGGCTTCCGGTATGGCCGCCATATCGAATACATTTTTATCCATTGCTTATGCCGGCGGCAATATTGTCGCTTCGCCGCACTTGTTCGGGAATACGTTTTCATTGTTTAAATTTACGCTTGCGGCTTTTGGCGTTGAGGTACGTTTTGTAAATACGGACGATTTGGAAGAGATTGCATCGGCTATCGATGAAAATACCTGCGCTTTCTTTTGCGAACTGATAACTAATCCTCACCTCGAAATCGCTGATTTGCCCGAAATATCAAAAATACTGAAAGCGCGGAATGTGCCCATGATTGTGGATACTACGATCATTCCATGGTGCGGTTTCGACGCCCGGAAGGCGGGTGTGGATATAGAAGTGGTATCGACTACCAAATACATATCCGGCGGCGCTACTACTATTGGCGGCGCCATTCTTGATTACGGGACATTCGATTGGTCGTTCAACAAGCGGTTGGAAACGGTGGAAAAGACGGACGCCATGTCTCCGTTTTCATTCAAGCTGAAGCGTGAAATCGCGCGTAATATCGGCGCGGCAATGGATCCCGAGGCCGCTTATTTGCAGGCTTTGGGTATGGAGTCGCTGCAATTGCGTTTCGAAAAGATGTCGGCTTCGGCCTGTCAACTGGCTCGATTTCTCTCCACGCAACACAAGAAGGTGGTGAAGACCGGCTATCCCAAACTTGAAAGTTCGCATTACAAGAAAATTTCGGATACTCTGTTTACAGGAAATCCCGGCGCCATGCTTACTTTCAGCCTCGAGAGCAAAGAAGCATGCTATAAATTTATGAACCGGCTGCAAATCATCCGTCGCGCTACAAACCTGTTTGATAACAAAACGTTGATCATTCATCCGGAATCGACTATTTACGGTACTTTTTCTACGGAGATGAAAAAACTTATGGGCATAGAAGACAACCTGATGCGTTTATCTGTCGGACTGGAAGATGTAGCCGATTTGCAGGCTGATATTATACAGGCATTGGAAGGTCTCTGATTCAGGCGTTTTGCACGGTGTGGCTAACTCAAGCAGGCATAGCCGTCAGGTTAAGGCTGAAAGTTTTCCATATCCTGGCCCGGCATGTTCCGTTATAAATTGTTTATATTGGAAATCGGAGAAACCGGACGCCGGTGTTATTCCCGCAAGAAAACATTCGTGGAAAATTTAGACTGTCTCTTGCATTAATTGTAAAATATTAATCGTTTCTTTCAAAGAAAAGTAGTATTTTTGTTCTTTAAACGAATAAACTGGCATAGTTCGCTAAATAGCTGATAAAAATGAAGATACTGATAATGAACGGGCCAAATTTAAATTTGCTGGGGAAAAGAGAGCCGGACGTCTACGGGAATATTTCTTTTGAAGCTTACTTCTCCCGGTTGCAACAGACTTATACGGACTGCGAATTGTCGTATTTTCAATCCAATCACGAAGGAGCGCTGATTGACAAGATACATGAAGCAGGTTTTTCTTATGATGGCATTGTTTTCAACGCCGGGGCGTACGCGCATACCTCTGTTGCGCTACATGACGCTATCAAGGCGGTTAATACGTCTGTGGTGGAAGTTCATATATCCAATATCCATGCACGGGAAGAATTCCGGCATAAATCGGTGATTGCGGCGGCATGCAAAGGAACCATAGCCGGTTTGGGATTGTTCTCGTACGAGCTTGCAATTGACTTTTTTCTGAAGACGGGAAAAAGCCTGACAAAATAGAATAAAAAACCATATACATTTAATTAAATTGCATTTATGATTCAGAAGAAAACGAAAATTGTAGCCACAATTTCAGACATGCGTTGTGATGTTGATTTTATCAAGTCGTTGTATGACGAGGGAATCAACGTTGTCAGGATGAATTCGGCCCACATGACGGAAGAAGGCTTTGTTCAAGTAATGACAAATGTGCGCGCGGTATCTCCCTATATTGGCATCATGATGGATACCAAAGGACCGGAAATACGCACAACCAAAACAGCTACAGGAGAAAAGATCGTTGTTAAAACCGGAGATAAACTGAAAGTGACCGGAGATTTGAACTTTCTGTCTACGCCGGAACAGATATCGGTTTCTTACCCGAGTATAGTACAGGATGTGCCTGTAGGCAGCGCTCTTCTTGTTGACGATGGCGAAACTGCAATGAAAGTAATAGACAAAACCGCCGATTATCTTCTTTGCGAAATCCAGAATGACGGGACGATCGGCAGCCGCAAAAGCGTAAATATACCGGGAGTCAGCGTAAACCTTCCATCTATCACGGCTAAAGACAGAAGAAGCATCGAAATCGCAATCGAAAACAAAGCCGACTTCATTGCTCATTCATTTGTAAGAAACAAACAGGATGTTTTGGATGTACAAAAGATCCTTGACGAATACAACAGCCCTATCAAGATCATTGCCAAGATCGAAAATCAGGAAGGCGTTGATAATATCGACGAAATCTACGAAACGGCTTACGGCGTAATGGTGGCTCGCGGAGACTTGGGCATCGAAGTTCCACAGGAAAAAATACCGGGGATCCAGCGTTTGCTTATCCGCAAGGCCATCGAATACAAGAAGCCGGTTATCGTGGCAACCCAGATGTTGCACACTATGATCGAGAATCCGCGCCCTACGCGCGCCGAGGTAACGGATATCGCCAATGCGGTATATTATGGAACAGACGCGGTGATGCTTAGCGGTGAAACGGCTTATGGCAAATATCCGGTTGAGGCGGTTCGCGCAATGGCTCAGATCGCCGCCGCCGCGGAACAATCCAAACTGGACGAAAAAGTGATTCCTGTTCCGTTCAAGGATTCGGAATACGATACTACTTCATTCTTGTCGAAGCAAGCGGTGAAAGCCGCTACCCAGCTAGGCCTTGGCGCTATTATCACTGACAGTTATACAGGCCGTACGGCGCGTACTATCGCCGCTTTCCGCAGTAAATGCCCTGTATATTCCGTCTGTTGCAGCGAAGAGGTCGCACGCCAGCTTTCCGTATGCTATGGCGTGGAAGCCACTTATCAGGAGTCGACAGGCTTTACGACGCACCAGCATAAAGAATATTTCTTGAAAGCCCTTAGTTCGTTGCTTGATAGAGATTTAATAAAGAGGACGGATACGGTTGCTTATCTGAGCGGTTCGTTTGGAGAGGGAAAAGGAACATCTTTCCTTGAAATCAATGAAGTTGGCCGTGTAGTAGACGCTTCCGATGCATTCGAAGTGCCGGTAGACTAAAGACTAAGTATCTGCTTAAATTTTTCAGGAATATGATCTTGAGATATAAAACGGGCGAAACTCTAAAATTTTCGATAAATAAAGAGCCGTTTTAGAACCGGAATATTTCATTGACTGAAATTTAAACAGTTTCCGGGACTTGAATTTGCGAGTGGCGGGTTGCAATGAGTTTGTATGCTTTCATTTTGCCGATTATAAATAGGGGGGCTGTCAATCGACAGCCCCTTTATTGCTTGGCCGCTCTTTAAAAACGGATCATCCGCAGGACTTTCATATCGGTAGAATACGCTCCCTCTCCCCGGTATTCACAAACAAAGAAAGAAAGTAAACTTCCACGAGGCATGAGGCATAGCCGTCAGGTTAAGGCTCAAAGCTTTCCATTCTTGTCGGTGCGTAAATAGTTGTGTTAATCTTGTTTCTCCATTGCTCCGTTCATTTTTTATTTGCGGTTTTTTCTCTACATTCTTTCTGCATTCTTTAGCCGCCACAATTTGAATTGTCGCACTGCAAGAAAAAAAGAACGGTCAAATTCATTTAACACAAAGAGCACAAAGGTATCACAAAGGACACAAAGAATTTCCTTTGCGTTAAAAATTGCCTGCGGTGATTTACACTCTGCCTGCGCCTTTTATAAAACCGGCATGACATGTATAAAAAAACTCTTTGTTTGATTCCCTACTGTAATTCCGGCAATTGAATATAAAAAGGCGGAAATGTGCAACAATTCATTCAGCCGGATTCCATACATTTGTTGGGTATAGAACACTATATAGCAGAGCATCCAAACAATAACATTTAATGCGTAAAAAAATATCACATACTCCATGCATAAAGCAATATCGGTAGCCGGGGCAGTACATCGAAGAACCTTTGCCCGTTTCTTCGGGCAGGGTGCTTTTTTCCCGTTCTTTCGGACTTACATTCCGAAAGTCAATATTATCAGGCCTTGCGTTCTGTATAAACAGATTGCAAGCGGCAATATAAAATTAACCTCTTTGTTCGGTTTCCGTATCGAATTCCGGCAATTGAATATAAAAAGGCGGAAATGTGCAACAACTCATTCAGCCGGATTCTATACATTTGTTGGACAGAGAGTTCTATATCGCAGAGCATCCGAACAATAACAAATAATGCGCAAAAACAACATCACATACTCCATGAATAAAGCAATAGCCGACAATACAGGACAACCGGTGGCAGGCGCCTTTTTTCGTTTTTTTCCGGCAATGCCTGTCACCCTGTTCTCCTTGTTCTCCCTGTTGCGGTCTTGTTGCCGGCACAGGGTTTTCCGGTTGCGGGAACAGGTACAGGAATAAAAGGCGTCGGAACAAAAACTACCGGAATTAGCCCTCTCGATCCTTATTCTCCCAAGGTGTTTTACTTTCCTTTCGGCAGTTCGGATTTGCTCAGGGATTACGCCGACAATCGCAGGATGTTCGAGGCTTTGGATTCTCTATTGCGCACGGAAGAGATCGTCTCAAGTATTGATACTGTCCAGATACTCGCCGGTTGTTCGCCTACAGGTAGCGAGGGATACATTAGGAATTAAGAATTAAGAATTAAGAATGAAGAATCAAGAATGAAGAATGAAGAATCAAGAATGAAGAATTAAGAATTAAGAATTAGGAATGAAGAATTAGGAATTAAGAATGAAGAATTAGGAATCAAGAATGAAGAATTAGGAATTAAGAATTAAGAATGAAGAATTAAGAATTAAGAATGAAGAATTAGGAATTAAGAATTAAGAATGAAGAATTAGGAATTAAGAATGAAGAATTAGGAATTAAGAATGAAGAATTAAGAACGGAGAAATTAATTAAGAATAAAAAATGCGGGATTAAGAATGGAGAGATTAATTAAGAATTGAAGAAAAAATTAAAAATTAAGAATGAAGAATAAAAATGCGGACTTGTAGAGATGTGGCACGCCATGTCTCCGATAAAAATCACGGAAAACAACAGGATGTGTGTCGCATCCCGCATATTTTCGACAAATGTTGTCAAGAAAAGGAATTATTCGTTCGGGAATTATCCCGGCTTATATATTATTGTTTAATTATTAATTTATTAACTTAAAAAAGAGAGTTATGATTACAAAAAGACGAAATTTCATTTTCCGGTTTTTGCCGGGGTTGTTTTTGTCCGGACTATTGCTACTGTCCGGTTGTTCGCAGGATGATGTTTCCAACGTTCCTGCCGGTTCTCGCGCTATTGGTTTTCGCGCTCAGGGT
>JAISSD010000166.1 GCA_031273295.1 Prevotella sp. | reverse complement strand
CTTTCAAAAATTCCGCCAATGTTGTATTCAGAATGTCCGCTTCTTTCGCCTTCAGTTCGAAACCGTTCTTTGGCGTAAAATTAATAACATTTTGTTCGTTTTTGTATATACCGTAATGCTTGTAGAGTCCCCGGTTAACAGAGATTATATCACCATAACGGGGTTTATGTGCGGCAAAAGCGGTTTTGAGCAAATCTCGATAAAACTGATATTTCATTGCGGTTTCCGTGATCATATTGGCAAATATATCGCGTTTGGTCTATCATAGAGCGATAGACCAAGGAGAAATTATCAAGAAATTCCCCAAAAACACCGGTAAATCCGATTTTTTTTCGTTTCCGGTTTGCATTGACCATATTAACACTCCGTTGAATTTATATCAGTGATGAAACTAAAAACTGCCGTATCAGCGCTATTACCGCGCCGTAACAGACGCCAAAAAGCACAAAGTTATACATAAATCCAGGTAACAATACATCATTGGAGAGCTGGATTTAGGGGCTGTTATAAAAAACATGTCTAATACCCGCATATGATACTTCAAGAGTAAAAGCGATATTATCAGTGGTGTAAGAAAAGGCATAACCTTGTCGCTCACTCCTAGTTATAGTACGAGAAGGATTGTAGTCATGTTTTGGAGATTTATTTGCGGAAAGGTCGTCTAAGGAAACCGGTAATCTTCCGTTGTCTTTCTGGAAGTCATAAATCCAGCCTGCGATTGACTGTAATAATGATTGTGGGTTAATGGGTTTCATTTCTTACTCCTTATACCAAGCCTTGTAATTCTGTAAAATGTCCGGCGCCGATAGTGTAACCATAGCCTTTTTCAAGCATTTCTGACTCTGTGTAAGATTCGGTTCTTACTATGGTTTCACCGATTTCATCGCGATATTTATTAGACATATCAAGTCCGATATTCCATGCACGCAATTCTTCTTCTACCATATCATTATGATGACCTTCGAAATTCTGTGCGGCATGATATCCCTCGTGTACTAATGTATCAATTGCTTCAGCCGTACCAAAATCTAAAATAGCGTTAATATCAAGACAGATGTGGCCGTTCATTAAATCGTAATATCCATACACGGGGAAGAAAAGCGTTTTGCTTGTATCATCAAGGTCAATCTTGTTTTCATCATGTAGTGTTTTAACTGTATTTGCCACCTCCTTTTCTCTTGGCGTTTCGGCATGTTCAATAACGAAATTGTAAGCTTTATTATAAATTTCTTTTGCTTCCTGGTATTCGGCAGGTTGAATTTCATAATTTTCTTGCCATACCAAGGTTTCATTCCCGATATTAGAATTTGCTTCAAGACTTTGCCACCACTGTGAAATGCAATTTTCATTTTTTACAATTTCTGGTTTAGAGACTTCAACCTGGGTCTCAAATTTTTGAAAACCGTTCTGTTCCTGTAAAGAAGAAGGGATGTGTTCTGATACTACATGCAATTTATCTAAAATTCTTACCATTGCAAGTGTATCAAGATTGCAATAGTCAAGTAAGTCCTGACGCATCTCCGCAATTTCACTATTTGAATATTTGTTAAAGACATTCGGGTTATAAATTATTTTACCTGCTTCCATTGCGTCAATTCCGTTGTGAATGTTTTTAAGGGCGTTATAATCAAGCTGCCTGTCATTGGGGAAAAGAACGGGCAGTACTGTTTTCAAGGAATAACTATTACCAAAATCACTATCATAGTAGTCTTTTTTTTGAAAAGGCAGCATTAAATCTTTGCAATTATCGTGAATTTTCATAAGATGTTCTGATAAATCCGGAAATAGTTCCGAAAGTTCTTTGAGCCGGGTTTTTTCAAAACTCATATTGTAGGCAAGAACGCAGACGTTATTCGGTATATCTTTACAGAGATTTTCCGCTAATTCACGGCGCGGGTCCTTGCCTGTTTCAGCTAAAAATTCTTTATGCGCAGGATCTTTTGAGGGATCGTCCTGTATATGCAACGAATACTGGAACGGTGTCTGCTGGTAGGGCTTCATATTGTCATACAGATGTTCTTTTGTCATAAAAGTTTCAAAATCAAGATAATACAATGGATAATTTATGGTTTCAAGAAAATTCTTAATTTCCGTCTTATTGATTATGGGAGATACATCATTAACTTCTAAGCTTGTTTTTATTTCATTAAGGTTTCTTTCCATCATAATATTATAGTATTGTTAAATATATTTTTCAAGGAATTTAAAATCCGCATCTTTATTAAAATCAACTGACTTCAAGAACTCATCGTAATAAAAAGAAAGTAATTTATTACCTTTATTGGTAAGCATTTTTGAATTTATGGAAAGAGATACATCAACACCAAATTCAAAAATTTCCTTGCCTTCATCATTCAACAATTGGTGATTTGTAAGAAACTCCATAAGGCTGGTAAAATACTTAATAACAAGGGATTTATCCGTTGTTTCCACATGCCATAAAACCTTGTCATATATTCTGGTTGACATTTTATTCTCTCCTCTCTATACGGGTATGTAAACCTTTCGGCACTTCCAAAAGGTTATAATTATTATCCCTGATAAAATTACCGCCATTGTCACGGATGCGTTCTTCTTTTGCCGTCTGCTCGTCTTTAAAAGCGGTTTTTGATGTAACTTCAATGGAATCAACTATTGTATTATTTTTTGTTACAATAAAATCTATTCTTCTGCCTTCACCTGTTACAGGGTCACGGGCAATTTTACCGTCTTCGTCACGCAAATAAGCCTCGGATTCTATAGTAAAACCTTTTTCCGGCGGGTATTTTCCCTTGAGTTCACCGTAAACTTCGTTTTCCCGTCTTAATCCTTCCTGTTTGTTTTGAATAGGCTCTGCCTTTTCAATATTGTCTTCAAAGTTTTTCCAGCCATGAGAAATTTGATCTGTTTTTTTTAAATTTTCAGGTTTAGATACCTCGACATGATTTTCAAAGATTTGAAAAACCGAAGAGGCTTTTTCCAAACCCTCGCCCATAACTTCTTTTATGGCCGCCCCGAAAGATTCAATCACAAAATCCGATCTCCGTTGTCAATTTGTTCGATTTGTTTTGTGGAATTTTCCATAACAATAGGGAAGTGCGTTGAAAAAAAGACGCTAATGCGGTCACTCATATCGGAAGGGACGCCGTATTTGCTTTTAAACGCTGTTTCAATTTCTTTGACGGCATCCGCACAATCGGTAATTTTATCCAGCTTTTGCACGTCGGCTATATAATATATCAGCAGCATTTTTTGACTGTCGTTAATGGGTTCTCCTTCAAGAACTTTCTCGATTATCCAGCACGATTTTTTGCTTAATTCAAGCCCCGCATACCACTTGCGAATTTTGTCTGCGGCATCCTTAGTCAGCGCCTTTTTTTCTACATCAAAGGCGACACAAAGAAATTCATTAATGGCCTTGCTTTCCTCGTCCTTCCAATTCTGCCATTCTTTGAGCGCTTCCTTAGGGTAACGATGATTTAGGGGGTGTTCATCACAAAATTTGTCGATTTTACAAAGAACCGGTTCAAACCAGTTGCTTTGTGAAATTGCCGCTACACCGATTTCAAGCCTTGAGAGTTCCTCCACCTGTGAATCATTAAGCCCCGCCGACTTGCCGACAAGCATTCTATCGTCCTCGTCGGGTAAACGCAAAATAATTTTGGTATTGGTATTGCGGATTACCGCCATATCAAGAAGACCGGGCGACTGGTCGGCTATGATGAAACCCTCGCCGTAGGTACGCATCTCGGCGATTGCGTTTGCAAGCATTTCAACGGATTTACCCTGTAAATTTGAGCTTTCCTGTGATTGTTCGTTTGAAGTCCGCCTGAGCAGATTATGCGCTTCCTCAAGAACGGTTATATGCCGCAGTGTACCGTTAGGAGGTGTTTCTTCGGATATTCTGAATTCCTGCAATTTAAGGACAAGAACGCCCATGATTAACGCTTTTGTTTCCTGCGAACCTATGCGGCTTATATCGACAATCGCATTTTTGGTAAAAATTTCTTCGGGAGCAATATCATTGCTGAAAACAAGCCCATGAATACCCCGTGTCAGTGATCGGATACGTGTTATTAATGCTCCCTTATAATCGTTGCTTGTATCGGCGGAATAGGCCGATGAATCCACCACTTTGGGGAGAATTTGCAACAGCGTGTCAAAAGTGGGATAAACGCCGGGATTTATCGACAGCTTTAAATTCCATCCGGTCTCTTCATATGCTTTTTCGACAGATTCTTTTAGTATGGCGGGCATGGCCGCATACATAGGCCAGCAGGCGTTAAACACTTCACCAAGCCGATCAATATGTTCAAGAACATGAACGCCCGGAGGAAAACTAAAGGGGTTAATCGCTAATAAATTCGGGGTTTTAAACGGATTTGTCCCATATACGGCAACATCTTCCCTGCCGCCAAAAAAATCCTTGTATTCACCCTTTGCCGGTTCTACAACAAGGAATGTCGTTTTGTTTTTGTTTTGCACGTTTTCTGAGCATTGCGGACACAGAACCTCGAGCAATTTATAGATCGCGTTACTTTTGCCGGAACCTGTTGAACCTGTAATAAATGTGTGTTTTGTGAGTTCGTCCTTATTTAGAGAAATTCTATTAGGATTTTCAGCAGGAAAAGTTTTACGCATATGATAAGCCGAGCCGATTTCAAGGCCATTTTCCAATTCGACTAATGAGTGCGGTTCAAGACCAAAACGGGCACATTGCATTACCGGAATGCCTTGAACAGAATATCGCGGAAAAGCGAACATATTGGATAATTCTTTAGTGGAAACATTCACCGTAGGACTTACAGGGGTCCCATCTTTCTTGTTGCATAAAACCGGATGACAAAAAAGCCGGAGATAGTTTAAGATTTCGTTGAAAGGCACAACACCATTGCTTTCTATATGTCCCCACGCCTGAATAACAGCAGGTTCGATAAACGACTCGTCCCCCTGTGTTATTGAACGAAGGAAGTTGGCTATGTTTTTAGAGATTTTTATTTCTGGGGCTAATATATATGAGGCGCATTTCCAAAACCCGGTGGATTGGCTTTCGGTAATGCGTTTGATTGTAACTTCGAGCATCGCGATTAAATCACTTACCAAATATGATTTATAGGTATAAGTAGTATTTTCGGATGTGCCAAGGGATAAATTACGGTTTGTGCCTTTGGTAGCTGTTTTTAAAGTATTTTCAGCATGGGTTTTGCCCCGGCTATAACCATATCCCATTACTCCGCCTATTGCACGTATTCCCACATGGATTCCCGCATGTAGAGAATGCGTTTTTGAAATAGATTCGCTTACGCCTTCGGCGTGTGACAATGACTCCATCTCGCCTGTCGTTTCTGTTTTGTTTTTCCCCATTTGAAACTGATACCCGGCAAAAGGGGTAATCGCCGTCGCCAGTTCCTCATAACCGCTTAATATGTCCCGCAAAGTTACCTGCGATAAAGCTTCCGCCATTATCACTACATAATAACTTTCATTATCAGATTTCGGGACTATTCCGTTAAGCAATTTATCTATCCCCTGACAGATATAATCCTTGGATTTTTCAGACGGTATATTACAAAGAATAGCCGAGGACTTCATCCGGTGGAAGTCAAATTTGCCTTCGGTATCTTTGCCATCATTTTTTTCTTCGATTTCTTGTATTTCGGATCCGGGAAAATTACCACGTAAAGAATCGGCAAGCAACCCAACGTTATTTAAGCTGTCTTCATTCTTTCCGCCGCCTGTGTTTTTTATAACAAAATATATTTCCGTCATTTCCGGGGTACGTTTTAACACCAAGGCAATCGTATTACCACTTCCGGCAAAGACACTTAGAACATTCTTAAAACAATCGGATATCTTTTCGTCCTTGTCGTATACCCAGCGCTTCACCTGAAGAGCGCGGATATTTGTTGGATAGTCTACATCCCCTTTAAACGGTACTACATCGTACTCATCCTCCAGCCTTGCCATATACGCCCTGTCAAGCGTATAGGCTATCTTGCCGAGATTATCGAGTAACGCTGTTTCATTCGGTATCATTTGCCGCCTCCGTTAAGAAGACAGGTGAACAGGATTATGCCGGCAATAACAACCAAAACAATAAGCGAGTATTTAGCCTTTGAAAAAGGCCTAGCCTTTGAGACATATTCGGCTACTTCATCAAGATAGAACAAGTAATCAGGGTTGATACCTTTGCCTACCATAACGTAGGAGAGTTTATCAAGATACGATTTATTCCATTCATTCTTGGGTTTTTTGTTATCGTAAGAAGTACCTATAAATGCGCTGCGGACTACAGGGTCGGAGACGAGGCGCTCAATACCGGTGCGGTTTAATTTTCGATACTTAATATCCATTACGATTTTTTCAACGGCGACTCTGCCGTCGACGAAATACTCATTGCTCATGGTTTTTTGTCCTCCAGATTGCTCCATTCAATTCTTGCTGGCTGGATTCAAGGTCTTTAGCCGCCGCAGCAATTTTTTCATACAGCAGATCCATGGACCTTTTGTCTTCCAGTTTAGCCTTCAAAAGCACGGAATACTTCTCGACGTTTTGAGTAAACTCAGTTCGAATTTCGCTTAGTATACCCTCAAGAGTATTGCGATAATCTTTTGTGTATCCTTCTCTTGTTACGGCAGCGATCTTAGCCAGTTCAAATTCGGTATTTTTAAGGACACCATCCTTATCAATAAACTCCCTGTCCCAGAAAAGAAACTTGCCGGTATATTTATTTTCATCAAAAACCCATGCAAAAATTTCGGATATGTTATGCGCCAGTTTTATTTCCGGCGGACGTATGTTACACACGAACTCTTTTGCTTCGTCGCTCAAGTCGCCGTTATGCCGGATTACATCTTGAACATCGGCAATAAAATTATCGCGCCCAGCCTCCAGAAGCTTTTCACGCTCTTTGGAGAAATCTCCGCTCCAATCCGTGAGTATAGACTTTATTTTTTGTCCAATTTCATTCTGATGCTCTTTCTTGAAGTTCACTTTTCCTGCTCCAAAAAACCAGCCCTTTAGTTTTTCGTTAATAAAGCTTAATACTTTGCCTATAATATTGATGTTCATTACATTTTCATCAAGCCGTAATATTTTAAGGGTATCACCGGGCAATCCGTCTTGAGGAATAGCGTATTTTTCACGCGCTTCTTCGATAGCATTTTCAATAGTTTCTTTTAGTTCGGCAATTTCGCTGTCAATTTTGTCAATATCCGCTTGAGCCTGCGACTCTAACGAGGCAGTGGTTTCTGTCATTTTGGCCACCGCTTTTTCAACACTGTCTATGATGGCAAACGCCCTGACGGCAACGGCGTACCTCTCGCCATAGGTCTTGATTTCTTCTTCAAGAGCATAAAGACCGGAGCAAACATGGAATACTTCGGCAACGTCGTTCTTCTCTTCCGCATGTTTTAATGCCACCTCGCTCTTTTCAATGAGCTTTTTGGTCGCATACTCAGAAGTTGCACAGCGATTTTGCAAATAATAACGTCCCCTTTCGGGTCTGTACACCTTGTTGTGGTCGTCCGTAATCATATATTTCTCGTTGTCAGTGGCAATATTATTTGCTGTCGCTTTGGCAGCATAACCATACAAGGCGGAGGTAAAAAACAGTTTCTTGTTGGATAGTTTTATAGAAAACGCCTCATCATCTTTGGCTTTAATTTCAGCGTTCTGTAAGTCTTTACGATCATTGTTTGTTATGCTGTCTGCCAAATTGATAACGAACAACGATCGCCCAATGTCAATACTGGTTTTGCTGTCCTTTTGCTCGGCGTTTTTCAGATATGAAAGCAAGGCGTTGTTACCCTCTCCTTCGGTTTTATTTGGAGCGGCGACAAATACAAGTATGGAGTGTGTCTGCTCGGACAGAGCATCCTCTAAAACAGACTGGTGTTCACCGAAATTGCTGTCTGTTCCCGGAGTGTCATATATAGTAAACTGCACATTATCCGTATCCAGGGGAATGGGAAAATATACTTTTATGTCGGATGATATATTGTCATCACCGTTGAGCGTTGTGAGTATTTCGTAAAGTTGACGATACAACGGGGCAGATTTGTTGTTGTTTATTTTTTCTTGAATTTTGGTTCGAGACGGACTTTCGGTTGGGCCGGCGTGAAATTCAAACACCTTTACCCTATCATTCCATACAAGCTCGACATAATCCGCTCTTATCGCAAAGATAATTCGAACTTTTTCACTCTTTTTGGGGCTTTGAAGGACAAACATACGGGCGGTTTCTGATGTTATCTTCTCCGGTAAAATTTTATACCCAAGCATTGCGTTAATCAAAGCGGACTTACCCGCGCTGTAAACGCCGGTAAAGCAAAGATTTACGCTATTGTCGCCCATGCTTTCGATTTTTTGTTTTATGCTGTCGATTTCACCCTGGACATCGGCTGAGAAATTTTCTATAAATTTTTTTACATTCTCACAGGTTTGAGGCACATCAAAAAAACGGGAACGATGCCGTTTGAGAATGTCCATTGAGTCTATACCATGTTTTTTCACCTCATCATAGACGGCGTTCATATCCGACAATTCGGACAGGAGCGTCGCGGTAATACGGCACTTGTTTCCACTTTCGTTATTAAAATACTCTACCATTTGCTCAAAATCCTCGAAATCTATTTTTGTCGTAACAGCCTGAATCTCGACTGCCTTCATACCGTCAAAAACCTTCGCTATATCATTAAAAAAGGAGTTGCCGTGATCTTGGAGGACAAATTTTCCTTTCTTGTTCATATATACCGACAATTTGCTGTCCTTGGCAATCGGTACCTCCTTGCCTTCCTGATATCGCCGGAATAAAACCTCTTTCCTGGCGGGGTGATAGTACATTTCGAGAAATTGATTACCCATTTCGACGCTCCTCTTTAACCTTACCCTTCGCGTATGAATGTCCTGGAATATAACATTTTTTGTAAAATCGTGCCAGCATGATCTACTTCCGCCGTCATTGATCCTCCTCTTTGCCCATTTTCTGCTCCTCCGCCTTCTGGGCGGAGACAAGGGTTTCGGCCTGCTTAATGATTTCCTGCTTATGTTCATCAGACAACCGATTAAAATAAGCGAATAATTGTGCCAATTCACCATTTTCCGTCATCTCGGCCCTTTATCCTGTGCTTTCTAGGTAAAGATATTATCATGATATAGCAATATTGTCAAGACAAACTTCAAGTACTCGCTTGAAACAGCGGTTTTCATTTGGTATCTTGAATAGTATGGATAAAAAATCCACGCCGGAAACCATAAACCGGAGGGTAAAACAGGTTCGCGAAGCCCTGGACATGACCCAGGCCGCCTTTTCCCGGGTCATTTCCCTTTCCAGCGGGTATCTTGCCGGGGTGGAGGTGGAAAAACGCCGGGTCAATGACCGTCTTGTTAAACTTATCTGTTCCTCCTTTACGGTAGATGAACAATGGCTGCGCACCGGGAAAGGCGATATGTTCACCCCCGCAGGCGACGCGATGTTTCTGAAATTTGCCGGTCTTTTCAGGGAATTGGCACCCAAATACCGCCGGTATCTTTTTAAAGAAATACAGCTCCTCCTTGAAATACAGGACGCCGATAAAAAATAAGTCCGAAAATTTCCCCAAACCCCGGCTTGGTGGAAATCCGCCGGTACAAGAATATCACGGCGGGTCTATCACCCGTTGATAGATTCAAATTAAATTCCCCCAAACCATGACTTTTTATATGTCCCCCGGTATGACTATTTGACGTTACCCTTCTGTAACGCCGGGAATTATCGCGGCGTTTATATCAACTTTACGGAGGTATACATGACTATTGTAGACACAAAGTACGGGCCGGTGGTTCTGGACTGGCGGGGTTACCACCGGGCGGACAAGGAAAAACTCTACCGGCGGCTGTACGGCCCTTTCGCGGAGGGACTTGTAAAGACGGGGGGCGGTACGGCCGAACCACGGGGAGAGGACAACACACACAAGGAGGATGACAATGGCGGAACCGGTGAAAACACAGTTTTCAATAGGGGATGAATCGATCTATTACCGGCTGGACCTGCTCAAGAAGGGGCTGGTTCAGTTTACCGACGCTACTACCGCGGGCAGGCTCCTCCGGGAACACGGCAGGGATATCCGCTATAACGCCGCATGGAAGAAATGGCTGGTCTGGGAAAATACCCACTGGCAGATGGATGACGGCGCCCTGATCCATGAAAAGGGCCTGGAGATGGTCCGTAACATTTATAACGACCTCCTCAAAACCGCCGATTACCGGGACCGGATGGAGATTGAAAAATATGCCATGCTCAGCGAATCGGTCCGCCGGAGGGAGGCCTTTGTCAAGGCTGCAAGCTGGATTAAGGCGTTGAACGTTACCAGTGACGACCTTGATACCAACCCCTGGCTCCTCAACGTGCGGAACGGGACCCTCGATGTTATGACCGGGGAATTCCGGGAACACCGGCAGGAGGATATGATCACCAAGATTGCCCGTGTGGACTATGACCCGCGGGCGGAATGTCCGGCCTGGAAGCAGTTTATCCGGGAGATCATGAATTACAACAGCGATATTATCATGTTCCTGCAGAACGCGGCGGGATGGGCGCTTACCGGAGATACCTCGGAACAAATCATGTTTATTAGGCGAAGCCTATACGGTTTAATACCCCGCGGCTTGCCGCGGCTGAAAGTAAGAATATAATGGAAGGATGAGCGAAATCATCCACAAAGAACATAATGTAAGTACGCTGATGT